>DUUV01000108.1 GCA_012841375.1 Candidatus Fermentithermobacillaceae bacterium | reverse complement strand
GTTCCTCGACGTTCTTCATTAGGGATGATGACGGCAATCTTGCCGGAATGCTTTGTCTCAATTTCGACGTAAGCGCGTTGTCGAGGGCTCGGGACACCCTCGACGCTTTGGTTCGTGTTGCGCCATTGCAGGAGCCAGAGAGTGATGCGTGGTCGGATGGAGTCGAGAACCTCACGGGTAGCGTCGAGGATTTGATGCACGCGGCTCTGAATGACATCCTTGCGCATAGCAGGGTCAGGCCGAACCGGATGACGGCAAAAGAGAAGATGGACATCGTAAGGAAGCTCAAGGAGAAAGGCATATTCCTGCTCAAGAGTTCGGTGTCAGTGGTCGCGTCGCGCCTGGAGTCATCGGAGTCTACCATCTACCGGTATCTGAGTCTTATCGAACAGCATGAACGAAAAGGCAACTAACCCAGCAAAAAAGAGGAGGGCTAACAGTGTCAATAGCAAGCGACCTGGCGACGAAGTACGAACAGTTCGTGATAGGACTCCGGCGTGAGTTTCACGCCAACCCTGAGCTGGGAATGCAGGAGAAGGAGACGTCGGCGAGGATCATCAAAGAGATCGAGAGCATGGGGCTTCCCTACGAAATCGTAGGACCTTACGGGATCATAGCCACCCTAAAGGGAGGACAACCCGGGAAGACCATCATGCTCCGGGCCGACATGGACGCGCTTCCGACCAAGGAAGACGCTGACAACCTTGCTGGCCCCAGGCCGGTGGTGTCCTGCAAAGAGGGCGTGGCACACTTGTGCGGCCACGACGCTCACGTAGCGATGCTGCTGGGAGCGATGAAAGGCTTGGTCGAGCTCAAGGACCATCTTTCAGGCACAGTGTTGTTCTGCTTTGAGCAAGCCGAGGAGTCCGGCGGCGGAATAGACTTCATGCTAGAGGCCCTGAGCAAGAAGACCGTCGATGGCTGCTGGGGCATTCACGTGTACGCCGGGCTTCCTTCCGGGACGATCTCGGTGGATCCTGGCCCGAGGATGTCTGGGGCCGGCGGGTTCGACGTGACGATCAGAGGCAAGGGTGGACACGGCTCTAGGCCTGACCAGACCATTGATCCGATCCAGTGCGCCGCGCAGTGTGTGACCAACCTCTCGGCCATCCTTTCGAGAGAACTCAGCCCCATGGATTCGGGTGTCGTCACCATCGGCACCTTCCGGGCCGGAGAAGTGGGGAACGTTATCCCGGAGACAGCGTTCTTCAGCGGCACGGCCAGGGCTTTTGAGATGCACGTCGGTCTGCAAATCAAAGATGCGTTTATCCGGATCGTGAAGAGCGTCGCTGCCGCGCACCGTTGCGAGGCCGACATCAACTACAGAGGACCCAACCCCGGAGTCATCAACGATGCCGCCATGGCAGCTCTCGCGGCTGAGTCGGTCAAGAAGTCCATCGGCGAGGAGCACCTCATCACTTGCGAACCGTGGATGGCTTCTGAGAGCATGAGCCGCTATCTGATTAAGTACCCCGGAGTCTTCGCCTTCCTCGGGATAGCGAACGAGAAG
>DUUV01000095.1 GCA_012841375.1 Candidatus Fermentithermobacillaceae bacterium | reverse complement strand
TCGCTCCGTGCAAGTATCTGTCAAGTGAGTCGACGTCCTTGAGAAGTTCGACAAAAGGATCGCTCGTATAGACATCTTTCTCACTGTGCTGAACGATAGCGTTCACCAGCATATCCTCTTCTTCTTTCGTCACCTTGGGAAGATGTGTCCAAGGCCCGTTGTTGTACTTGGCAATCGCGTCACGCACGTACTCCCCGGCAACCTCTGCGTGCCGGTCGTGCTTCTTGGTGGCGACAACCGCTATATCGTGTAGTGCTGCGACGATGGATGCAAGTTCAGCAGCCTGCTCTCCCATTCCTCTCCTGAGAGCCAGCACCTTCGCAATCTGCGAGCTCGAGTACATGTGCATGATGTTCCAGCGAATGGGCAAGTCCCGGCCCTCGTCCGTCAAGGTCCTCATCACTTCGAGAAGCATCGATGTGATACGGTTCACTCGCCTAGCGTCCAAGTCGTCACCCCCGAATGTGGCCTCTCAAGACACACTCAATCTAAGGGCACGCTCAATCTCAGGGCACGCTCGATCTCAGGGAAAAACTCGCTAAGTCCCGCATACTCCCCGGCTTTTCTCATTCTAAGATAGTGCTCCAAGGCGTTGTACAAAGGCCTTATCCAGCCCAATCCGTATTCGTCTTCTTGGCGTTCGAGATACGCCAAAGCCCCACTTTCTCTGCCGAGTGCGCGGTCGTAAAGAGCCGTGGCCGCCCGGATGAAAAGCTCGTCAAACCATATCCGGTCAGGGTCATGCCCGTAGATGTCGCGGAACTTGGCGTTTGAGGGCATTGAGCCGCAAAGCGCGTAGATGCGTTCCGAAGATTCCCGCGCGGAGTCTTCCACCAGGTTCAGAAGCGAATGAGAAAACTCGTGGAACAGGAGTGCCTGAAACCGGCGCCCTAGCAGCCGGTACCTTACCGGCTCAGGGCTGTCCTTCTTCACGTTCGGGGGTCCCACTATGGCATAGGCGGTACTCCCTTCCCGTGGTCCGTAGCTGAAGCTCGTGGGATTCAAAGGAGCGGGTATCGCCACAAGACGGACATCAACTTCCCCATAGAGAAGGCTCAGAAAATCGCTTGGATCCTCCTCTGAGAGCATCCTGCGGCAATCGGCCACGGTCTCATCCCACAGATGGGACGTTCTCTGCCAGAACGAGTTAAGTCCGGTAGCCTCACAGAAGTCTGTGAGGAGGTCGGAGAAAGAGTGGCGCTCGGGAGTTGCGCCAAACAAAGGGAAATCCTTCGGCGGCGCCGTCTCCATGAACCGGCCTCCGACGTACTCCAGCCCAACGGCATAACACTGAAACGAGCTCCCCATCGACTTCGTCGGGCCAATATCCCTCGCTGCCACGGCACAAGGGTGGTCATTATGGCGGGCCAGATGCTCCAGAGTGAGAGCCTTCATCTCTGGGTGCTTCCAGGAATCGTTCATCTTGGCGAGATCAGTGAGAAGGAGCACGGACCCCATCGCCCTCACACGGTCGTCCATCTCAACGACTATGCGCATTCGCTACATCCCCTCCAGTCTTGGCAGGCCTTTCGTTTGCGCCGCCTCATCATAGACCCTGAAGAGGGCGTCCACGTCGACTAGGCTCTTCACGAGTTGCTCGCGTCCTAACACATCCTCAATAGCACTCGCCATGGTAGCGCCCACATAGTAACAAGCGCCGACATTCATCACCCAGCGCCGCATTATGTCATCCATGTCGTCTATGTCATCTAGATGATCCGGCGGTAGCTTCGAGCGGGCGCGGCGAATGTCCTGCGACGTATGCTCTCCGGCCCCGGCAGGCACGACCCAACTCTTCCCGAAGAATTCTGACGATTCAAACTCGAATTCAGCCGGCAGAGTATCTCGGCTCCCGTACTGCAAGTGTGGGGGGTTCTTGCTTGAGAGGGTCTCGCAGAATCACATCCTATGCATTACTGGCCGTAATCTCGGGAGGACTGCTCTTCTCGACGCTATTCATCTGGCCGCCCACAACTTTGGCCGCGGCAGGCCTATCGCCCGATCTCACAACTTTCAGCCCGTGGGCGGGGATGCTAGGCCTGACCCAGACTGATCCAGGCTTCCGGCTCAGTTCCCTCGATGTCCGACTAGAGTTTGACGCATCTGGTGAGAGGTACACGGCCCAATGCTCCGCTGACCTTGAGTTGACTGCGGAACGACTCTCGAATATCGACAACTGGATGTTCTCGGAATTCGAGGACGTTACAGAAGTAACGCTGGGCGGAGTCCCCGTCATCATCAGGCCCGGTGTCCCCCTTTCATCCTCAGGTACCAATTACAGCCTTTCTCTGGCCTTAGGTGAAGCAGCCCCGGACCTAAGGCAAGGGTCCGTGTCCCGGCTGACACTCAAGACTACCGCGGAGATCCCAGCCCAGTGGGAAGTCCATCGCTATGGCCTGGTCTTTGACCTCCAACTCCCCCTGGTGGGATCCCGCCGCGTCCTTGCTCCCGTGCCTCGCGACTTCGAGCCGCATAGATCCACATTCTCGCAGCCTTCCCTGAAGGATCAACCGCCGCTTCATCGAATCGGGTAAAATCTACTCATTAGGGGCGCGCGACGCGCTCTCACTCATGGGGGCGAGAACTGTGAAGACAATCTACAGCGGCAAGACCAAAGATGTAATGCTGCTCGAAGACGGAAATATCCTCCTGAAGTTTAAGGACACAGTGACCGGAACCGGAAACGTCATCGACTCCGGCGCGAACACTGTCATCGGCGAGGTGGCCGGCAAAGGAAACGCTTCGTTCCGCCTCACCATGTACTTCTTCGATCTCCTGCAGAAAGCCGGAATGGAGACGCACTTCATCTCCCCCGGTCCGGAGCAGAACACGATAATCGTGAAGCGCGCTCGGTCGTTCAATCTGGAGGTCGTCTGCAGGGAAAAAGCCTGGGGCAGCTTCATCCGCCGGTACGGTCAGTACATCGAGCAGGGGACTCCCCTTCCTTCTCTGGTAGAGTTCACGCTCAAAGACGACGAGAGAGGCGATCCCCTCATCACCGAGGATGCCCTCGTTGCCCTCAACATCGTCACGCCCCAAGAGGTCAGTTTCATGAAAGAGACCGCCAAGAAGGCAACAGCCGTTCTCAAAGCCCATCTGGCCGAAAAGGGTCTGGATCTCATCGACATTAAGTACGAATTCGGCGAGGTAGACGGCAAGACCATGATCATTGACGAGATATCGGGTGACGGGATGAGGGTGGTCCGCGACGGCGAGGTGTTGCTACAGAAGGAGCTGGCCGCTGCTCTTCTGGGTGCGGACTGGGACAGGTAAGTTGCGGCCAATACGCGGTCGAGTTACCTTCTGTCAGGGATCAGACCTCGGATAGTTGCCTCTTGTCGTTGAGCCTAGACCTGACGTTTTCCTTTTGTCGGTGATCTCAGGCCCGACGGTTCCCTTTTGTCGGTGATCCGACCCCTAACACTTACCTTTCGTCGGGGATCCGACCCCCAACACTTACCTTTTGTCGGGGTTCCGGCCCCCAACACTTACCTTTTGTCGGGGTTCCGACCCCCAACACTTACCTTTTGTCGGGGTTCCGACCCCGAACACTTACCTTTTGTCGGTGATCCAACCCCCAACACTTACCTTTTGTCGGGGTTCCGACCCCGAACACTTACCTTTTGTCGGGGTTCCGACCCCGAACACCTACCTTTTGTCGGGGATCCAGCCCCGAACACTTACCTTTTGTCGGGGTTCCAACCCCGAACACTTACCTTTTGTCGGGGATCCAGCCCCGAACACTTACCTTTCGTCGGGGATCCAACCCCCAACACTTACCTTTTGTCGGGGTTCCGACCTCAGAGGCCACCACTGAAACTGGGACACGAACCGAGATGCGGCACTGAGGATCGTCTACGCTCCCAACGCATCCGTCGGACACTCGACGGTGACAATGGGGACGACTCGCTGATTGGTGTCTACGCTCCTGACGTTTCCCTCTCAGGCACTCGACGGTGGAAATGGTGGCGGCTCGCTGATTGGTGTCTATGCTCCCGACACATCGCTCTCAGGCACTCGACCGTGGTCATGGTGACGGCTTGCTGATTAGTGTCTACGCTCCTGGCGCTTCCCCCTGAAGCCCTTCTCCAACGCTGGTCTTCCACTTGCCGCCAAGGTATCTCCAACCAACGATGATCATCCGGGCAAACTGGTCGATGTTGATCGCCCACCATACGCCGGCGAGGCCAAACCGGCTGCTGAGGAAGAAAGAAAGAGGAATTCGGCAGACCCAAATCCCGAAACCGGCCGAGATCATCGGAGTAACCGTGTCGCCCGCTCCCCTCAGAGAACCGCTGAGCGTGCCTGATATCTGCTGGGGGATCTGTGAGATTCCCATGATCAAGAGGTACTGGGCGCCCAAGGTGATGACCGCTGCATCATCTGTAAGCAACCGCATCAGAACTCGGGGACCAAAGACGAGTATGGCAGTTGTGACCGTGGTCAGGACAATCCCCCACCTGACGATCTCACGGATGTACCGCTCGGCCAGACCGGGGTTCCGGGCTCCCAGTGAGCGACCAACCAGCGCAGTCGCGGCGATGGCGAATCCGGCCGTAGGCATGTAGGAAATGCCCTCCGCTTGCAGCCCCAGCTGGTAGGCGGCCCCGGCGGCAGTCCCAAACCCGTTTATGAGTCTGAAGAGGATCACGCTGGCTAACTGCCAGAACGCCATCTCGGCCGAAGAAGGAATCCCTATGCTCAAGACCTTTTTGATCAGGGAGAAATCGAAGGAGAAGAAGCCTTGAAGCCCCATGTTCACTCCGGAACGTTCGCTCAGCAAGTACCTTATGGCAATGGTCGCGCCGACGGCTTGCCCTACGATGGTTGAGATCGCCGGGCCTCTGAACCCAAGGGCGGGAAGGCCAAAGCGACCGAAAATGAGCACTGAGTTCAAAGCCACGTTCACAACGTTCGTGACTACAGCGATCTGCATGGGAACCCTCGTGTTGCCGCTCCCGCGCAAGATCGCGGCGGTCACGATGAACAAGACCTGGAAAGGCATGCTGAACACAAGGATCCGAAGGTAGGCGACTCCTAGGGGAAGTGCCTCGGGTGTTGCCTTGAAGGCCAGAAGTAGCGACGGGGCAAAGAAGAACACCGCCGCCCCCACCACTCCTATCAGTGAAATCGCCAAGAGAAGTCCTTGCTGCGCTACGCGGCGTACGCGCCTGGGATCACCTGCTCCGACAGCCTGGGCAATGAGTACCGTTGTGCCGGTCCCGATGGCGTTGAAGATTATCCACACAAACATACCGACTCTGCCCGAGAGGCCCACGGCCAAGATCGTGGCCGCTCCAAGCCTCCCGACCATGGCGGTGTTCACGAAGCCTATGAGGAAATGCAGGACATTCTCTGCAGCAACGGGCCAGACCATGTTCCAGATGTTGCGTCTAAGCTCACGCTGGGACGGTTCGGAGACAACTGTAGCGACGTCAGGAGCTGCGGACATGAGCACACCCCTCCGCTAAGGCATTTCGATACACGATGAATTGCAGGTTCTGTGCTTCGTCATCCTGAGACGGGCTCCCCTTCAGGGTGCCTCTCCAAGTATGAGCCAGGTTCACTGGCGCTGACAAGGGCGATGCCATAAAATAAGGGAAACAATCGGCTGGCGACAACCCAATACACCCGGTTATCTTTAAACAGGGGAGGTCATAAAGCCTTCAGACAGGTCAAAGAAAACTATCTGAGACAGATGTACAAGACAAATGCTGACACGGACGGGTTTATTATAGAAGTGTCGGTCGATAGCTACAACGAGATATTCAACGGCTGGGACCCATCTCCGGTGAAGAGACGGGACCTGGACCCGGAGGTCATGGACTTCATCGAAAGCAGCGCCGCCGACATTCCGCTCCGGTATCCTCTTGAGCTGCATTTCTACTTGCCGGCAGAGGTGAGAGACGAAGAAAAGGAGCGCCTGTCCGAGGAAGGCATCAGAAACAATTTCTCCTACTCAATCGCCTTGATAAGGAGATCATTGGCAGACATCAGGAGAAAGACCATGGTCTACGCCGTGTCGGCGTTTGCCTTTCTGACAGTGCGTTACATGTCAAGACTCGGTGTGCCCGCCAACCTCTTGACCACCATCCTTACCGAAGGGTTGTCGATCGGGGGCTGGGTGTTTCTTTGGGAAGCCTTCTCCTTGTTCTTCTTCTCGGGACAGGAGGCAGGCAACCAGCTTAAGCGGTACCTCCGGTTATTGGACACTAAAGTCATCTTCAAGTACCGGTAAACCGCAAGCAGTACACCCGGTACACGCCGGCCTTCTCGTCGCGGGACACCACAATGATGCTACCCTCTCTGGTTACTTCGCCCGCTGAACCGTATGTCTGAACAGGATACACGTAGTGGTTCATAAGCTGCAGCTCGCCTTTGGCCTTGAAGAGGCGGTGGCTGGTCCTTTCCTCACCCGGCCATCCTTCTATCCTGGTCAGGAGGTATCTTTGGGTTGCGAGCTCCCAAGACCCGGCCAGGTGATCCCATCCATGAGGAGCCTGCTCGCCGGTCTCAGGATTGACGCGGACGACGTCGGCTACCCTGTCCCTGACAAGGTGGACGACAAGGTCACCGTCCTGGATGCCGTAGATATCGTATCTCGACAAGCCGGACATGCTGAAGGCAGTCGATCCGTCGGCTATCCTGAGCGTCTTCACGGATATGGTGTCTCCGGCGGTTACGATCACACATGCGTCACCCAAGAAGAACAGCCGCTCGACGCTGGCTCCATCTTCCTTGTGCTTCCATCTCGGCTCGCCGGTTTGGATGTCAAGAAGGATTACCTCATCGGGGAGGACCCCCACTTCACTCGGGCTCACCAGAACCCCTTCACGGTGAACACAGGTCCTCGCCCCGGCACCGGGAAAGGTCTTGCTCCACCGGAGACCGCCCGTGGCTGCATCATAAACCCTGATAGTGTCGCTGTCGTAGCTTTCTAGCCATACAACAGTGGAACCATCAAACCACAGGTGCTCAGGCGGCCAGGACAGGTCTCTTCGCCAGTTGCCAACGCCCGCGACCTGCCAGACGACCTCCCCTGTCTCGCGGTCAATGCCGAACAGGTACCCCTCTTCAGGATAGGGAGAGCCGAACCCCCAGTAGTCGGGCACGGTCTCAACACCGTCGTCCACGAAGTACGCCGCGATGGCCAGTGCGCCGGAATCACCCTCCAGGACGGCGGGACCTAGGATGTACCTGGAGCCCCCGATGTCGGTAACCGCTACCCGTTTCCCCACCGGGACGGGCAAAGCGTGCTCCTCTACTTGCCCGGTCTCGGAATCGATTACCATGTATCCCGGCCTTCCGTCCGCATAGGTTGCCAGGATGAAGTGGGGGCCCGGCACCGCGCCCACTCTCAAGTCTCCTATGGGTCCGTACTTGAAACCGAGGTCCTTGGCCTCCCAGAGAAGCTCTCCGTCTTCCCTGCTGAACGTGTATATGTCGCCGTGACTTGCACGGACAATGACGTGAACACGGTCCTGAACTACATACGCGCTGAGCTCGTCCGGCCTGTCGCCCGAGACATCGAAGTCGAGCTCTTTGCCCCACTCGACCCGGCCGTCAGATAGGCGGATCATCCCCATCCAGTGGTCTGTCAGAAACACTGCTTCTTCTGTCTCGGAGGCCCGTTGGGCCTCACTGTACCGGCCATACCTGCCAATGGGGTGGAGTCCCCTGGGAGGCTCCTGTCTGGAGGCGAACCAAAACCCCGACCCATAGCGGAACCGGGGAGAAGGCACCGAAAACTCCCACGCGATCTCCCAGCCATCATCTAAGACCGCCGGCGCCTTCCTCCATTCGGTGTAGAAGATGGGTGACAGAGATAAGGACGACCCCAGAGCAATTGCGATGGACGCAACGACCACGAACCGGGCGAGTCTTTTCCTCGAGGGACCGTCCGCCAGCATCTTGCTCATTCGGCCGGCTGCGTAAGTGGTGATCCCCGCCGAGACAAGAGTCACGCCCCAGCCCCACGGGTTCGGAAGAAATCCGCTGCACCAGACGAGGAACGGCGTGAAGTAAAGGAAGCGGCTGAGGAAAGCCTGTTGGAACAGGAAAAAGGCGAAAACGCTCCAGAGAAAACAATACTTCCCGAAAAGCCGGAAGTGGACGCTCATCACGAACCCCAGGACAATTGCCAATCCTAGGGGAACCGCCGCCAGCAAGACATACTGCTGGGAGTACATAAACTGGTGGATGCCCACCCCGCCCTGAACATCGCCCAGGTTATACACCGAAAGGAACACAAGGACCACCACAAGGAGGGCAACAGATATCCATGCCTTCCGAATCCATGGGTCCTTCGATGTTGGGCCAAGCGGAGCAGGCCCCGGAGCTTCGGGGCCACCTCCCGGACATCGTGCGACTTCAGAAGGCGGGTGCAAGTCCTGTAGCCCAGGGTTCTTCTCTGCCACCGGGCCTCTCTCCCTTTCCGGAGCTCACTCCTCTAGTTCATCCTTCAGTAGACGCGCAATTCACTGAACTTGTTCGCCCACCAGCCTTACCTGGAGCTACGCCCAAGGCGTTCGCGAGTCTGACCCGGTCCTACCCGTTCCCCCTGATCTCCTCCGGAACCTCAGGGCCGTCCTCTGTAAGGTGCACAAACTCGCCTCCAAGGACGGTCGCGACCACCTTCACTTTGAGAAGTTCCTCAGGATCCGCGTCAAGGATGTCCCTGTCCAAGATGGCGATGTCGGCCAGGTACCCCGGAGCCAAGACGCCGCACTCCTTATCCCTGTAAGCGAGATAGGCACCGCCCACAGTGAAGCAGCGCAGAGCCTCCCTGACGGTAAGGGCTTCGGCCTTTCCGAAATCGAGTCCGGCCATGGTCTTTCTGGCCACCGCGCCGTAGAGCGTTACAAACGGGTCATACGGGCCCGAGGCTACGTCGGTGTTCATGGCCACGCGAATCCCCCTGGACAGATACGTCCTGGCAGGCTTGAAACCGGCCAAGAGGCTTTCGTCGATGTTGTCCGGGTAGATGTCGCCCTCAACATATATGAACCCAGGCTGTAGCGAGACGCCGATATCGTACTCGGCCATGGTATCCAGGGCGTAGTTTGTCGGATAGTACCCATGGACAATATGGTGCCTCTGGTGCGGCAAAGCCTTCCTCTTGGAGAGCGCGTCGACCATGTGGGAGAGGGCGATATCCTGCGCCAAGTCTCCGCAGCAGTGGATGCCTACCCCCCAGCCAGATGTGTGGGCATCGGAAATGTAGGCGCCCAGCCTGTTCAGATCCAGCCTTACCGGTACCGTGGACCGGGAACCGTCCCGGAAGGGCGCGTGCATCATAGCGGTCTTGGAGCCGAGCCCTCCGTCTATGGCCATCTTGAGGTTGCCCACCCTGAACCACTCATCACCGATTCCGGGCTGTAGGCCGGCCTCAACCGCCGGACTCACGTAATCAGGATTGGAAATTGACGACATCCCGTGCCACCCCGGCATCGCGCTCACCCTCATGGGCAACGCCTTCTTGGCCCAAAGTCTCGTAAAGGCACGCATGGTGTCGCCGGTGACGCCCGGGTCAAGCACAGACGTGGTCCCGTACTTCAGGAGCTCCTTGAGGGCCAGGACGATCCTCCGTTCCGTCTCTTCTCCGTCCGAAGCCTTTCTAGCGGTGCCACGAGGCCCCGCGGAACCCGAGAGACCTGCGCCGCGGGTGGAGCTCATCGCCCTACGGACGGAGCCTGCCGCACCTTCCCGGAGTATGCCGGTGGGCTCGCCTGAGGGGTCAAGATCCACCCTCCCCGCTTCGGGGATGAAGCCGCGACCAATCCCGGCCAGTTCCAGGGCCTTGGAGTTCACCACTACCATCCCAAACAGCCTGGTAAGGCACACCGGATTGTCGGGAGCAGCTTCGTCCAAGTCCCACCGATTGGGTAAGCGCCGTTCCGCGAACTGAGACTCAATCCAGCCTGCCCCGATAATCCACTCCCCCGGCGCGGCCTTGGAGGCTTTGGCGGCCACGGCCGCTTTCAGTTCGTCCAGCGTCTTCAGGCCAAAGCAGTTGACGCCCTCTAGGAGGGTCGCGGCCGACAGGACATGGTTGTGGGAATCAACGAACCCGGGGATGGCGGTGCGCCCGCCCAAGTCAACCACCAAGGCCGATTGCGACTCGCGCCCTCCGATCAGCTCCAGTATCCTGGCATCGCTTCCGACTTCACAAATCCTACCGTCTTCGTACAGAAGGGCCTGAGCCTCGCCTTGACCTTCCAGAGCCGTGAATATCTTGCCGTTCACAAGGGCAACCCGCTTCACCATCTCGCGACCTCCTAAGTACGTATTGCGCCGTCTGGATCTCGCCCATTTCAATTACGCTGGGGCAACTTGCCATACCTTCCGCGCGATGGCTTCCCTGCCGTACCATCCGCGCGGTACCTTACGTGCCATACCTTCCCTGCGATAACTCCGGTGCCGTACCTTCTGTGACACACATTCCGCGCGAAGACTTCGGTGCCGTACCATCCGTGCGGTACCTTCTTTGACACACCTTCCGTTTTGACCAAACCCATAGGCGTTATGTACTCATGGCAGATACGCACCTGTGCCTCACGCTCATCGCGTCCTCCGCCCGTCTCGCCGGCACCGTATTGAGTAACGGAGGATATGAGCCGTTTGCCTGAGAATTAACGTAACGCATCACAAGGAGGTGCCATCCAGAGTGCCTTTTGACGTAAGCCTGAGTAGGCCTGTTTTCGTCCTCTATACAGGGCTTACGGCTTCAGGATACGACCTGGCTGCGAAAAGCGCCCCGCCGGGAGGCATGCTCTCGGCACTCGTTCAAGACATCCGAGCGCACGCATGGCCGGAGGATGCCCTGGCCTACTTCAGCAAAGCGCGTCTTGGCGGCCAAGGCGTAAACCCCTACTGGCCGCGGGCGGCCATGCTTCTCCAAGCCACCTTTCACCTGGAGAGAAAGGAGCCCGGCGGACAGATCGGGTATGATGATGAGACAAAAGTCCTAACATCTGTCTCTCGTTTTCCGACGGCACCCGGGAACAAGGCGGCAGACACGATCGAATGGGTCCGGCAATATCCGCAGTTCCATCGCCTCGTTGAGGAGAGCCCGGCTCTCCGCGTCTTATGGAGCCGTTTCTCCGGATGGATGGGCCCAGAGCAACTTGAGCCTTTCCGCGCTGCGGCGAAAGAAGCGATAGACTGGCTAGACACGGGACTTGGCACTACGTTGGCGGATATCCCGGATTTCTCCGTCATCCCCAACCCACTTCAGGCCAGGCAGATCGCGGATTTCGTGAGGAAAGACGGAGTGCTCTACGCAGTCTTGGCCAACCCAAGGCCCCAATCAATCGCCCATGAAATTCTCCACACCGTGTTCGAGAAAGCCATCACACGCCAGAGAGAGAACATCGTAGCCCGCCGCCGCGACCTTTTCACGAAGCCGGTCGCGGAAGCCATGGTCAAAATGCAGTACGCTTGGGATGACGGGGCCGAATCGTGGCTGAGGGTGTTTGAAGAAACCTTGGTCCGGGCGGCTACCATATGGATGGCGCACCGCCTCAACCCTTACGAAGGAGATAAGCGGGCACTATATGAGTCCGGGGACGGCTTTGTCTATGTCCCGGCACTACTCGAATCCTTCAGGGAGAAGTGGACCGGCCCGGAAGAAATGGACGCGTTCATCATGGAAAGTCTGGACAGGATGGGTCAAATGACTCTCTAGAACTCCAATCGCCTGCCCGGGATGGCCCCCAACCCTTGGTGTCGCGAAACCCGAAACGTGCTCTCTCGGTGCTCCCTACCGGGATGGCCCCCAACTCTTGTGTCGCGAAACCCGGAACGCCCTATCTAGCCGGGAAGGTCTCTCCCGCATTTCGGGCAGAACCTGTAGTCGTCGGCCACCCTTTCACCGCAGTAAGGACAGAAACTGTTTCCTTTCGGCCGCTCCGCGGCTTTCTCCTCACCGGGACCTGCCGCCGGGGAGTTGCTCGCTGCCTCGCTATCAATATCCCCGTCAGTCCCCTCACCTCTAGAGAGAAGGTCTCCCTTCCTTCCGAACAACTCATTCAGAGGATCTGGCTCCGACTCTGAATCGGTAATGTCGATCATCGAATACCGGTCGCGAGAAGTCGCGTTCCTGAAGTTGTAGATCGCATTGGCAACACCCATTACTATGAACAAGATCCCGAACAACGGGAAAATGGAGCCGATCCCGTCGAACGGCGAACCGGCCGTCATCCTAAACGCCATGGCCGTCCAGAAGATGCCGAAAATGACGGCAATGACGGAACTCATCCCGCCCATGAAAGACGGTCCTCGACCCGGTTTCAGACTCTTGTAATTGCGAGTCACCGGCCGGTCACCCCCTTGGGATTTTCACCAAACCCTTCAATAACTACGCAACATCATCATACATGTCTCCCACCCAAACGGGTCCCCATGGGGCAACAACTTCCGCAGCCATCTTTCCCCTTGATTGGAGGAATTTGTTTCCGATGTCACGAATAGACAATGACCACCCTAGAACAAGGAGGCGTTAAGCAAAGGCAATGAGAGTCTTTTCGCGTTTGGCAATGTGCGTAATCCTGGTTTCAGTTATGCTTGCCGGTTGCGCGCAGCAGGCGACTCCCCCGGAACCCGGTCCGGGCCCGGAACCGGTGACGACTCCCGCTTTCAAGATCGGTATCCTGACCGGGACAGTCTCACAAGGAGAAGACGAATACAGAGCCGCTGAACAAGTCAAAGCCAAATACGGCGACAGAATCGTCCACGTGACATACCCAGACAACTTCATGCAGGAACAGGAGACCACCATCAGCCAGCTCACGGGGCTGGCGGCCGACCCGGATGTTAAAGCCATCGTGGTCTGCCAGGCGGTACCCGGTACCGCCGCCGCCATCGACAAGATCCGTGAAGACAGGCCAGACCTCCCCTTTATCGTCGTCGTCCCCCATGAGGACGTGAAGATGATGGAGGGAAAGGCCGACCTCATGTTCGAGACCAACAACTTGGAGCGAGGCAACACCATAGTGCAGTTGGCCAAAGACATGGGCGCCACCCACTTCTTGCACTACTCTTTCCCGAGACACATGGCCATGGAACTCCTCGCTGCGCGCAGGACGATGATGGAAGAGAAGTGTCAAGAGCTCGGTATTGAGTTTGTCTTCGTGACCGCACCCGATCCTACGGGTCCCGACGGAATCCCCGGTGCCCAGAGGTTCATTCTGGAAGACGTTCCGAGGCAGGTAGCCCAACTAGGCAAAGACATCTGCGTGTTCAGCACCAACTGCGGCATGCAAGATCCGCTCATCAAGGCGGCGCTCCAGGAAGGCGCAATTTTCGCCGAGCAGTGCTGCCCCAGCCCCACTCACGGATATCCCAACGCCCTCGGCTTGGATGTTCAAGGCATAGCGGGAGACATGCCAAAGATCCTTCAGGCCATCGAAGAAAAGGTCGTAGCTGAAGGCGGCGCCGGAAGGTTCGCGTCCTGGCCCGTGCCCATAAACATGGTCTTCCTCCGGGCCGGTGTCGAACTGGCCATGAAGGCCGTGGAAGGCGAGATAGAACTGACCGATGAAGCGGCCATCAAGGCGGCTTTGGAGGCCGAGGCCGGAGTGCCGATGACCCTCACCAAGTACAGTCCTGAGGGCAATTTCTGGCTTGCGGTTATGGATTCGGTGATATTCGGCAAAAAGTAGGGTCTGAATAGATAGGGGAGCCCCTGAGCGCCATTCCGGCTATCCGTGGCGCTTCTGCCTGGACGCACGCCTAGAATCAGGGCGGCTGTCTCCTTGTGAGACCCGTTCCCGCCATGCTCAAGCGGCGCGAGGGAGCTCCCCCTGTTGCCTGCGGAGGGGGCTATCATGGCTCACGAATACCTTTTGGAGATGAGAGGGGTCTCCAAGCATTACCACGGCAACTACGTCCTCAAAGGCGTCGACCTTAAGGTAAAGGCCGGCGAGATTCTCGGACTGGTCGGTGAGAACGGGGCCGGAAAAAGCACTCTCATGAATATATTGTTCGGAATGCCGGTCATCCACACGACGGGAGGATACGAGGGCGAAGTACGCCTGGCCGGAGAGACGGTCCGCTTCGCCAATCCCGGTGAAGCCCTCTCGGCGGGCATAGGCATGGTGCATCAAGAATTCATGTTGCTCCCGGGGTTCAGCATCGCCGAGAACATCAAACTGAACCGGGAGCCTCTCATCCCGACGACACTGTCGCGGTTCTTGGGCACTCGCCTTTCAAAAGTGGATATGCCCCGAGTCCGGGGCGACGCCCGCCGCGCGCTGGATACTATCGGCCTGGGCATTGACGAGATGCTGCCGGTTCTGGGACTCCCCATCGGCTTCATGCAGTTCATTGAAGTTGCCCGGGAAGTGGACAAATCCGGGGTGCGCGTGCTCGTATTCGACGAACCCACGGCCCTCTTGACTGAGAGCGAGGCCGGCCAACTCCTCGCCGCCCTCAAGCGCATCGCGTCCTCGGGCGTGGCGGTGATCTTCATATCCCACCGGCTGGAGGAGGTCCTTACCATATGCGATAACATCACGGTCCTCCGGGACGGTGAAGTCGTGACCACGACCCCTTCGGCAGGCGCGACCCTAACGATGATCGCCGAGCTCATGGTGGGCCGGCAGACCAAAAGGCCCCCCCTGGGCGAGCGGACGGTAGAGCCGTCAGATGACGACATCGTCCTGGAGCTCTATAACCTGGAAGTCGACATGCCGGGAGAAGAAGTGCGGGGAGTCTCCCTCGCGGTACGACGCGGAGAGATCCTGGGGATAGGCGGCCTGGCCGGCCAGGGAAAAGTGGGCCTTAGCAACGGGATCATGGGCATATTCCCCGCCAGAGGCTCTGTGAAAAAGGACGGCCTTGAGATACCGCTGAACCGTCCCGGCGAAGCCTACAAGCACGGGATAGCGTTCTTGTCGGAAGACCGCAAGGGAGTCGGGCTTATCCTGGATAGGTCCATCGAGTACAACATATCGGTCGTCGCCACCCTGACCAAGGGAGATTTCCTCAAGCGCCTCCCCATCGGAGCCGCCATCAGGGACCGGAAAACCGCGACAGCCTATGCCGAAGGGGCTATCGAAGACTTGGATATCAGGTGCACGGGACCGACCCAGCGCCTCAGGCATCTAAGCGGAGGCAACCAACAGAAGGTGTGCGTCGCCCGGGCCCTTGCGCTTAAGCCGGAGGTGCTCTTGGTCTCGGAGCCGACGCGCGGGATCGACGTGGGGGCGAAAGAAAAGATCCTTGACCTCTTGACCGGCATGAACCGGCAACAAGGTGTGACCATCGTTCTCACCAGTAGTGAGCTGGCCGAGCTCAGGCGGGTTTGCGACCGCATTGCCATCATCTACGACGGACGACTGGTAGACATACTAAGCCCGGACGACTCCAATGCCAAGTTCGGCCTGGCTATGGCCGGAAAGAAGGTGAGTGAAGCGTGAGCCTGCGGGAACGTGTCTCGAAAAGTGTGTCCGACCTGGGGCTGCCACGCCTGACCGTCATCCTTTTCTTAGTGTCGCTCTTCATCGTCGGCGGGATCCAGGGGGTTCCACTTGGGGACTTGGTGAACAGTTCCATCGGACGGTTCTCCATGAACGCCCTGCTGACCATCTCCATGGTCCCGGCCATTCAGTGCGGAATCGGGCCCAATTTCGGTCTTCCCGTGGGCATCATCGCGGGCCTCATCGGCCTGGTGCTGTCCATGGAGATGGGCTTTACGGGTTTCCCGGGGTTTATGGTGGCGTCGGCGCTGGGGCTTTCGCTCGGAGCCGTGTTCGGAGTTCTATACGGACACCTAGTTAACCGGGTCAAAGGGCAGGAGATGATGGTAGGGACGTACGTCGGATTCGCCGTGGTCTCGGGTATGTGCATGTTCTGGCTCCTCATGCCTTTCCGGCACCCCCGCCTCATTTGGACGTTGGGCGGCGAAGGATTGAGAGTAACCATCAGTCTCAGCGACTTCTTCTCAAACGTCCTGGACAATCTCTTGGCGATCAAGATCGGCGCGATCAAGTTCCCCACCGGACTAGTGCTCTGCGTCGGGCTCATCGCCGCCTTATACAGGTTGTTTGAGTACACCAGGGCGGGCATCGCCATGGATTTGGCCGGACAGAACGAGCAGTTCGCCCGGGCGGCGGGCATCAACGTCGAGAGGATGCGCGTCACAGGTACCGCCATGTCAACGGCGATGGGAGCCTTGGGGATCATTTTCTACGCTCAAAGCTACGGTTTCGTGCAGCTCTACACGGCTCCTTTGATGATGGCTTTTCCAGCGGTGGCCGCCGTCCTGATCGGGGGAGCTTCTCCCAAGACCGCCAGCATCTCAAACGCTCTGGTGGGCACCCTCTTGTTCCAAACATTGCTGGCGATAACAGTGCCCGTCTCTCAGAGCGTGATCAGCGGCGATATCAGTGAAATCATCCGTCTCATAGTCTCCAACGGCATGGTTCTCTACGCCCTGACCAGAGGACCCGGAGGTGGAAACAATGGAAGCTAAACCGAAGCGGTCTCTCAGGCTATTCATCCGGGATAACGGAGTCCCCATCATGTTCCTTGCCCTTTGCGGGCTGGGAGTAGTGGCAAGCGGGAAGCCCCTCGGCTTCCTGCTTCAGGAGACCATCGGCCGAATGGCCAGGAACTCGTTCATCGTGCTGTCGCTGGTCGTACCCATTGTGGCAGGGCTCGGGTTGAACTTCGCGATCGTCCTCGGAGCCATGGCCGGACAGGCGGGGCTCATTGCCGTTGCCGAAGCCAAAGTCACCGGGCTTGCCGGCATCTTCACGGCCATAGCCGTTTCGTTTCCTCTGGCTCTCTTGTTGGGCTGGGGCGCGGGCTCCATCATGAACAAGGCGAAGGGACGTGAGATGATCGCCGGCATGATCCTGGGGTTTTTCATGAACGGTGTCTACATGCTTGTGTTCCTGTTCGGGGCGGGGACGATCTTGCCCATCAAGGACCCTAAGATGATCCTCCCCCAAGGTTACGGTCTGCGTAATACAGTGGACCTCCAGGTCATCAAATGGGCGCTTGATAACCTCCTCAAGGTCCGGCTGGGCCCTGTCAGTCTTCCCTTGGCCACGTTCGCCGCGACCGCTCTACTCACCTGGGGGATATCGAAGCTCTTCTCCACCAAACTCGGTCAGGATATGAGGGCCGCAGGTCAGGACATGCGCATCGCCGAGGTGGCGGGCATCCAGGTTGACCGCACCCGGATGGTCGCCATGCTCATATCCACGGTCCTCGCAGCCATCGGGCAGATCCTTTTCCTTCAGAACATCGGCACCCTGAACGTCTACGACAGCCACGGGCAGACGGGGACTTTCGCCATAGCCGCTCTCTTGGTGGGAGGGGCGACGGTCACGAAGGCGACTGTGGGGCAAGCGCTCCTCGGAACCTTCATGTTCCACCTCCTATTCATAGTGTCGCCGTATGCCGGACAGAACCTGCTCGGCAGCGCTATGGTCGGTGAGTACTTCAGAGCGTTTGTGGCTTACGCGGTGATAGCGTTCAGCCTTGCTCTTCACTCGCTTCAGCGCGGCAAAATGGCCATTAGGCGGTGACCTCCATCCGGAACGGTGTTCCTCTAATCTCCCTTATATATCTTGCGGGGCATCTGGCGGTTGCGGTTGTCACCGATCTTGACCGCCGCCGCATCCCCAACCGGCTCGTCCTATCATTGGCGGCCGGCGGCGCAGTCACGGCCGTCTGGAAGGCTTGTGCGCGGGTGGGTCTAGGTCCCGTTTTGGATTGCCTGTCGGGAGCCCTCCTCGCGCTGACCTCCCTTTGGGGGCTGTCTCTCCTCTTTTCGGGTGGCATCGGCGGCGGAGACATCAAGTTGATGGCCGCCTCCGGTCTCTACCTCGGGGCAGCCGGAACCATCCGGGCTCTTATCTGGACTTTCCTGTCAGGCGGCATCCTGAGCTTGCTGATGCTCTGCTTCGGGCTCTCGAGGCTCAAGGAGAAGATCCCCTATGCTCCTGCCGTGGCGCTCGGAGTGCTGGCAGCGGCTGTTCAAGGCATATAGGTTCAAAGCAGATGGGCTGTAAACCGGCGGCTCGCCCGTGCCGGACCGCGCCGGGAGACCCCAATCACAGGTTTATCATGATGAACTTCCTGATCCACCTCTTCACCCCGGACCTCACCAGGAACCTCGATGGCGGGAACATGAGGATGATGCCTGTGGCGTCGGTCAACACCCCCGGGCTTATGAGAAGGAGCGCGCCAATCACGACAAGGACACCGTCGATAATGGGGTCTTCAGGAATCTTCCCGCTTCTTACCTCGGATTGGAGTTTGCGGACAACACCGTATCCCTCAAGTCCGAGCAATGCGCCTCCGAGGAGACCCGTGCCGATCACGAAGAAGACGGTCCACCACGTGCCGATCCTCTTGCCCATCTCAACCAAGAGGGCGATCTCAATCACGGGGAGGGCCGTGAAAGCCAAGAAACCTAAGACTCCCAAACGCGCCTTACGGCCCACGCTCATCACCCCGTAGAAGTTCATCGAACCACGTTGTCTACGGTTGGGTTTCCTTCTCGGGCCTCACCATCAACCGGATGACAACGTACAGAATGGACATCACGCCGAAGACGGTAGCCATCGATATGGCCATTATGTTTAGCGTCTGCATCAAAGTCTCCATGTCTATCCTCCTCGAACCGGGCCACGCAAGCTTTTGCGTTGGGCCCTTAGTCCGCCAGTGTTCCAACAAGTGTGTCGTTCGGCCTTCGATGACGGTTTATGTCAGGGCCAGTATCATGGCTCCCGCGATAATCGAGGCTATCTGCCCCGCCACGTTGGCCGACACGGCCTGCATCAGGAGGAAGTTACTCGGGTCCTCTTGCTGCGCCATCCTGTGAATGACCCTGGCCGACATGGGGAAAGCCGAAAGCCCGCAGGCACCGACCATAGGGTTGACTTTACGCTTCAGGAACAAGTTCAGTATCTTGGCGAAGATGACCCCTCCTGCGGTATCCAGCACGAACGCTACCAGGCCCATACCGATGATGAGGAGAGTAGCTGGGTTAAGGAACTCGTTTGCCGTCATGGTCGCCCCGATAGTGATGCCCAACAGCAGGGAAACCAGGTTCGCCAATTCGTTCTGGGCGGTCTTCGACAGCCTTTCGACCACTCCCGCCTCCCTCAGAAGGTTCCCGAACATGAGGCTCCCTACCAGCGCCAGGCTCACCGGCGCGACGAGGCCGGCAATCGCGGTGATGATGATCGGGAAGAGGATCCGGACCAGGCGGGATATCTTCTTGGACCTTACCGGCTCCATATGGATTTTGCGCTCGGCCGGGGTCGTGAGCGCCCTGACTACGGGTGGCTGGATGATGGGTACCAGCGACATATATGAATAGGCCGCCACCGAAATCGGGGCAAGGAGTCTGGGAGCCAGAATGCTTGCCACGTAGATGGAGGTCGGCCCGTCCGCGGTACCAATGATGCCGATAGCCGCCGCCTCATGAAGGGGAAACTTGGCGAGCACCGCGAGAGTCATTGTGAGAAAGATGCCCAACTGTGCGGCCGCGCCGAAAAACAGCATGAACGGCTGTTCCAAGAGAGGACCGAAATCGACCATAGCGCCTATTCCGATGAAGATGAGGATCGGGAAAAGCTCGGTCACAATTCCTGCTTCATAGAGGATTGTCAAGAAGCCGTGGGGGCCGATTGCCGATGAACCCGGTATGTTCGCAAGTATCGCTCCGAACCCTATCGGTAAGAGCAGTACGGGTTCGTACTCCTTTGCGATCGCCAGATAAATGAGGACTCCGCCTACGGCCAGCATAACGCCTTGTTGCCAGGTCATGTTGACTAGACCACTGAATAGTGCATCCATTCCTTCGGTCACTCCCTATGATGAACCAATTACCCCGCCAAATTTGAGTATTCTACAGAGTACCTCCTATCTCCTGGCGAAAAAGCCGACTTTCACAAAGAAAAAGTAGTGCCAAAAAGTAGCGTTGGGGAGCGACCACTCAGAGACGGAGCTACTTACGGCGTTTTGGGAATTCTTTGGAGCAAAGAACGGCGGTTTTAGCGGGCCAAGTCCTGGGCCAGGTTAAAGAGGTCCATGTCCAGTTCCTTCTTTGCGGCAAGCACTTCGGGGGTGGGGGTTGCGACTAAGCGGGGACCGCTCACGCCTACCACGAGATTGGACTGCCCACGATATAGGAGTTCAACCGCCCTGGCGCCCATCCTGGACGCCAGCAACCTGTCGAACGCGGTGGGCGTCCCTCCTCTCTGGACATGGCCCAAGACGGTCACCCGGAGTTCCATCCCCAAGCAAGCTTCAATTTGCCTGGCAACGTCAAACCCGCTGGCCGCACCTTCGGCAACCACGATTATGCTGTGGACCTTGCCCCGGTCCAGCCCTCTCTTGAGCTTGTCGCAGATTTCCTCGATGTTTACCGGGAGTTCGGGGACAAGTATGGTCTCTGCCCCGCCGGCTACACCGACCGCCAGGGCCAGATGTCCTTCGTGCCGCCCCATGGTCTCGACAACAAAGACTCGTTCGTGGGAAGTAGCCGTGTCACGGAGCCGGTTCACGGCCTCAACTCCGGTATTGACTGCGGTATCGAAGCCGATTGTGTAGTCAGAGTAGGCGATATCGTTGTCAATCGTACCCGGTATCCCGATGGCCTTGACTCCGCGCCTGCAGAGTTCAACCATACCCCGGAGGCTGCCGTCGCCTCCGATGACGACGATGCCGGTAAGTCCCGCGCCGCGGACGCGAGCAGCGGCAAGGTCTTGTCCCTCGGGAAGCATGAAACGGTCGGATCGAGCGGTGTGCAAGATGGTGCCACCCCGGTGAATCGTATCGCCGACAGAATCCACTCTCATAGGGAAGATATCACCGTCAAGCAGGCCATCGAAACCTCGCCGGATACCGTACACGTTTGCGCCAAGGGAAATGCCGCGTCTTACTACCGCTCTGATCGCGGCATTCATCCCCGGTGCGTCTCCGCCGCTAGTCAGGACTCCAATCTTCAAGGTCAGGCCCTCACAGTGCCCATAAGCTGCATGATGATGGAGTGAGCCTCGGCTACCTCGATCTCGGGAACCAATAGCTCAACATGCTTGGCCAGCTTGTCGTTGTCACAGCCGCAGGTTCGAAGCATAACAAGGAGTCCGTCCCTGGTAAGGTGGTTCTTCAGACGCTCAGCCTCGCTCCAGCCGGAAGCGACATATACGACCTTCCACACAGGCAGCTTACCTCCTCCCTATCGGCTGTAGTGTTTCCCCGGGAATCCACCCGATTCCATCAGTTTCTCAACAGGCACCAAGTCTCTTGCCAGTATTCGACGCGTTTCCTCCTGCTCCTCCACCTTCCCGCGCACCAAGACCACGTTATCCTTGGATATGGCGGCTCTCACCCTGCTATAGAGTTTCGGGAAGACGATGACCTCGATGGAACCGAAATCATCTTCAACCGTGATAAACGCCATTTCGTCGCCGGACCTCGTGATAACCTTCTTTTGGGTCGAAATACGTCCTCCGATGGTGATCTCTCTGCCGTCGCCCAGGGACTCCAGTTCGCCGGTGGGCGTGGCGTGCTTTTTGAGAAACTCGGTGTACTTCGCCAAGGGGTGACCGCTCAGATACATGCCCAGGAGATCCCTTTCCCAGTTCAGCCGTACTTCCAGGGCAACCTTTTCCTCCGAGCGCGGTCGCTTGGCGGCCGAGGTCTCTGGTACCCGAGAAGGCCCGGGGACCGGCTCAAAACCGAAGAGCGACGGCTGACTTCGGGCCGCCTTGTCTTGCGTCCGTTCATCCGGGCGAACGAGCGAAGGTTCAATGCCGAAGAGGGACGGCTGACCCTGCGCCGCTCTGGGTCTTGACTCGAGAGCCGCAGGCATCCTTGTCAGGTTGTCAAACCTGGTCCCCAGGTCGTCCAGTGCCCCGCACCGGATGAGACTCTCCAACGCCTTCTTGTGGAGGAGCCTCGCGTCCAGCCTGGAAGTAAGGTCCTCCAGAGACAGGTATGCGCCTCCTTTCTGCCGTTCCTCCACAATTGAACGGGCCAGGGCCTCCCCCACGTTCTTGATGCCTCCAAGCCCGTATCTAATGGCCCCGCCTTCCACCGAGAACTCCACCCGGCTCTTGTTGACGCTCGGCCCCAGCACGCCCAACCCCATCTTGCGAGCTTCCTCTAGGTAGATGCCCACCTTTCCGTGAATACCTGCCACCGATGACAGGAGGGCAGCCATGAACTGCTTTGGGTAGTTGGCCTTGAGATAGGCCGTCTGGTAGGCGATCAGAGCGTATGGGGCGGCGTGGTTCTTGTTGAAGCCGTAGTTGGCGAACTTGAGTATCAGGTCGAATATCTCTTTGGCCATTCTCTCGGGCACACCGTTGGCCACCGCGCCTTCCATGAACTTCTTCTCGGAGTCAAGGAGCAGGTCCAGTTTCTTCTTCCCGACGGCGCGCCTTAAGATATCGGCTTCTCCAAGGCTGAACCCCGCCACAACGTTCACAAGCTTGAGGATCTGTTCCTGGTAGACGAGCACACCGTAGGTGTCTTTCAGAACCGGCTCGAGGAGGGGGTGGATGTAATGGGGGGTTCCTCTCCTCGCCCGGAGATACTCGGGAATCTGCTGCATAGGACCGGGGCGGCACAAGGCTACAGTGGCGATTATGTCCTCAAGCCTCTCCGGCTTCAGTTCTTTTAGAAAGTCTCTTACCCATCCCGACTCCAACTGAAAGACTCCTAGTGATTCGCCTCTCTGAAGCAGGTCGTAAGTTGGCTTGTCGTCTACGGGGATGGCGTCCACTTGGAAGCGGCTCCCGGTATCGTGCTCAACCAGGTGAACCGCCCTTTGGATGACGGTCAAAGTCCTGAGAGCTAGGAAGTCCATCTTGAGGAGGCCGAGTGTCTCAAGATCCTCCATGGGAAACTGGGTGACCACTGCCCCGTCCTGGGTCTTTGCCAGCGGGACGTGGTCCCAGAGAGGGCCTTTGCCTATCACTATCCCGGCTGCGTGAATTGATGAGTGCCGGGGCATCCCCTCGAGCCGCGCGGCAACATCTAGGAGCCTCCGCACGTCTTCATTCCCGGAAGCGGCGCGCAAGTCCGGCGACAACTCCATCGCTCGCTCAAGCGTCATTCCGGGCTGGGCGGGTATCATCTTGGCGATTCGGTCGGCCTCGCCGTAGGGGATGGAAAGCGCTCTCCCGACATCCCTGACCACCGCTCTCGCAGCCATGGTCCCAAAGGTGATTATCTGAGCTACTTTATCTTCACCGTACTTACCTCTCACATAGTCAATGACCTCATCGCGCCTGTCGTCTTGAAAGTCTATGTCTATGTCGGGCATGGTCACCCGCTCGGGGTTTAGAAACCTCTCGAAGACAAGATCGTACTCGATTGGGTCGATATTGGTTATTCCAAGGCAGTAAGCCACCAGGCTTCCGGCAGCCGATCCTCGGCCAGGACCAACGGCTATCCCCTGTTTCTTGGCATGAGAGACAAAGTCCTCAACGATCAGGAAGTAGGAGGAGTAGCCCATGTCGTCGATCATCCGGAGTTCACGTTCCAGCCTCTCCTCGCGCACAGGATCACGCTTTCCTCCGAGACGCTCCCGAAATCCTGCCCAGGCTTTTTTTCTGAGGATCGAACCTGCGCTCTCGCCGGGCGGAAGAGGGTACTCGGGCAGGTGGATCCGGCCTATGTCGAGCTCGACCTCGCAGCGATCCGCGATGATGGCGGTGCTTTCCAACGCCTCGGGCATATCGCTAAAGCAAGCCTCCATCTCCTCAGGCGACTTCAGGTAAAACTCGTCGCCTGTGAATGTGAGCCTCTTTGGGTCGTTCAGGTTCGTGCCGGTCTGAATGGCCAAGAGAACCTCGTGGGGGCGGGCGTCCTCTCTGGTGAGGTAATGGCAGTCGTTGGTGGCCACCAAGGGGAGTCCAAACCGCTTGGATAGGTCTATGAGTCCGGCGTTCACCGCGTCCTGTTCCGGAACCCCGTTCCTCTGGATCTCAATGAAGAGGTTTTCCCTGCCGTAGATATCGAGATACCGTCCCAAGGCCTCTTCTGCCATCCGGGTCCTTCCCTCTCTGAGCCGGACCGCCAGTTCCCCTTCCAAACACCCCGTCAAGGCTATGAGCCCCTTGGAGTACCGGGCTAGAATTTCCAGGTCCACCCGGGGCCTGTAGTAGAAACCGTCGAGAAAGCCGGTAGACACTACCTTCATGAGGTTTGAGTACCCCGTCCGGTTCTCCGCAAGGAGGACCAGGTGGTACGGCTTGTCGTTGGTGCCGGCGGTCTTGTCCAACCGTGAGGCATGGGCCACGTATACTTCGCACCCGAATATGGGCTTGACTCCGTTGGCCTTACACGACTCGTAGAAGCCGACCACACCGTACATCGCGCCGTGATCGGTAATGGCCAAGGAATCCATACCCCTCTTCTTGGCCAGAGCCGGCGCCTCGCTTATGCGGCAAGCGCCGTCCAGCAGGCTGTATTCTGTATGGACATGGAGATGTGTGAAACGCATCCAACATTTGCCTCCAACGTATGGGAATTGTGACTAAATTGTTATACAATAGTCTGGCGGACAACCGATCAGGAAGGTGAACTACGTGCCCTGGAAATTCTGTCCCAGCTGCAAGGAGATATCGTACAGCGCTGCCACTCATTACGAGAAATGGCCGTGCCCGCACTGCGGCACCGAGCTCAAGACTGAACCCGAATACGACATACACCAAGCGAAGGCTCTACGAGATCAGAACTCCGCCAGCAAACCCGCTAAGACGAACCCGGTACGTTAGCCCTCGCCATACCGGTTTTATGAGAGATTCTTCTCGGGGGACTCATATCCTCCGCACAGATCAGAAAGCGGACAGATTGAACACTTCGGTCTTCGGGACGAACACGTTTCCCTGCCGTGCTTTATCATCAATACATGCAGCGGCATTTTGATGTCTTGAGGGGTTATCTCTTCGAGATACTTTTGGGTCTTTTCGGCAGTGAACCGCTCCGGAACAAGGCCGAGCCTCTTTGACAGTCTGTGCACGTGCGTGTCAACGGGAAATGCGGGTTTCCCGAGCCCGAAACCGATGACGCAAGCAGCGGTCTTGGGACCGACTCCGGGAAGAGAGACCAGATAGTCGAAGCACTCCCGGACGCTTTTCCCGGCCAGCCCATCCAGAGTGACCTCGCCGAAGTCTTCTCTCAGCTTTCTCAGGGCACCTTGCACTTTCTTGGTCTTCTCCCGCTGGAGCCCCCCGGCCGCCAAAGCCCCTTCCACGACGGACGGTTCGGCGTCAGCCACCAGATCCCACGACGGAAAGGCGCTCTTGAGGGCGGCAAATGCCCTCCCGGTAAGCGTGTCGTTTGTGGCTTGAGAGAGTATGGTTGCGATCAACACGTCAACAGCGTTGCCCCGCTTAGGCTCCAGGAGCCCTGAGAAAGCGATGGGATAATGTGCTCCAAGTAAGCGGTAGACCTCCTGAATTTTCGCCTCGTTGTCCGCCAGCGGGGATCCACTCCTATCTTCCTCTGGAAGCGCGGGAAGTCAGCTAAGCCTTCCCACGGCCTCCTTGAACAGCCGTCCGCGTTCCTCGTAATTCTGGAACATATCGTAACTGGCGCATGCGGGAGACAAAGCGACCGAGCTTCCCGGCAGTGATCTTGCCATCGCGGTGGCGATCGTGACTGCCTCGTCGAGAGACGAAGCTCTGGCCGTACGCAACCCGGGTGCCCCGCGCTCAGATCTTTGCGTCACGGACTCTAAGGGGTCCATGACCGGCAGCGCGAGTTCAGCGGCATCGCCGTAGAGGTCCCGCTTTGCACGCGCCAGGGCTTCCTCGATAAGGGGAGCCGTCGCTCCCATGGTCACCACTCCGCACCCTCTCTTGACTATCTTGCGAGCCAGCGTATTGAAAGTGAGCCCCTTGTCGTACCCCCCGAGGATGAGTACCAGAGGACCTTGTATGGCGTCCAGAAGGGCTTCGGTGCGGTCGGGCGCCGTAGCGATGGAATCGTTATAGTACTTCACACCCTTCAGTTCCCGCACGAACTCGATGCGGTGCTCCACTCCTCTGAACGTCTCGATGGCCCGGCCGATACCTTCGGGCGTAGCCCCCACGCTCACTGCGAGGAGGGCGGCTGCCAAGGCGTTCAGTACGTTGTGGTCGCCCGGAACGAGCAGGTCTCCTCTACGCGCGACCCGCCTGTAGCGCCCACCTTTCTTCCAGCATGCAGCCGAAGGAAGATCGGCGAGAGGTCCCGGCGCGACGTACAAGTCCCCTCCATCGGCCCAGGCAGCCGGACGCCCTCCCGGTTCTCCTCCTGCCCCGGCAACGATCTTGCCGGGATCAAAAGTGAAGAAGCCAAGACCGCCCGGGCACTCGGTGGCGAAGCCGCTTGTCACGTCGTCGTCCAGGTTGAGAAAACACCAGTCACTTGCGCCCTGAAAGCGGAAGATGTTCTTCTTCGCTTCCACGTAGTCCTCGTAGCTCTCGTGAACGTCCAGGTGGTTCGGCTTGAGGTTTAGGACTGCGGATACACGGGGGCTCCGGGTCAGAAGCTCCAACTGGAAGCTCGAGAGTTCCAACACGACAACGGCGTCCTCGGGGATATCCTGCACGTGTTCGATGAGGACCGAGCCTATGTTGCCGCCGACATGGACCTCCCTTTCGGGAAAGCTCTCGCGAAGCATTAGCCCGGCAAGAGTGCACGTAGTCGTCTTGCCGGCGCTGCCCGTGACCGCAACTACGGGACATCTCAAGCGGTCAAGCAAGAGGCCTATCTCCCCGGTAATCACCGCGCCCCTCTCGCGCGCCGCCGCGATCTCAGGCAAGTTCTTTTTCATCCCCGGAGTTAGAAACACCCACCTGAAAGAGGGAAGGGCCGAGAGGTAACCGCTGCCCAGGCTCCACTTCACGCCCAGAGCCGATAGTTCGGCGTACGCCGGACCTATCTCGCCGGCGGTCTTCCGGTCAAAACAGGTTACCTCCGCGCCCTCTTTCACCAAATATCGAGTCAGGGCTTGGTTCGACTTGCCCATCCCCACAACGGCCACCTGAGCACCGCGGAAGCATCCAGGCTTGAACCTTTGCCCGACTCCCATGGGTGGCTCTACTCCATTGTCTTCATGACGTCGGCCAGCCTGTTCATACCTTCCTCAATGATCTCCATAGAGGTGGCATAGGAAAAACGCAGGTAACCCTTGGTACCGAAGGCGATGCCGGGAACCGCGGCGATACGCCCTTCATCCAGGAGGATGCTGGCGAGGACCGAGTCATCGGTCACCAGTTTCCCCTTCACCTTGTGCCCGAAGACGCCCGATACATCGGGATAGCAGTAGAAAGCTCCGGGCGGGACCAGGCACCTGAAACCGGGCATTTCGTTGAGACGTTTGGCCATGTAGTCACGGCGCTTGCCGAACTCACGTCTCATCGCCTCCAGCGGCTCTTGAGGACCGGTAAGTCCCTCCACGGCCGCCTTCTGTGCGATCGAGTTCGCGTTTGAGGTCGCATGGCTCTGGAGGTTGCTCATGGCCGCGATCACTTCTCTGGGACCTGCGGCATAGCCGATACGCCAACCGGTCATCGCGTAGGACTTGGAGACGCCGTTAACGGTCACAGTCAACGCCTTTGCCCGAGGGCTAAGTGAAGCGAAGGACACGTGTTTTCCTTCATATATGAGTTTCTCGTAAATCTCGTCGGAGATGACCGCTATGTTGTGCTTGACGCACACTTCGGCTATCTTCCTGAGTTCCTCTTCGGTGTAGACGGCGCCCGTCGGGTTGGACGGGGTGTTGAGCATGAGGAGCGACGTCTTTTCGGTGATCGCCGCCTCAAGCTGTTCGGCGGTGATCTTGAATCCTTGATCTATGCCGGTTGGCACTGTGACTACCTTGCCGCCGGCCAGGCGGACCATTTCGGGATAGCTCACCCAGTAGGGTTCGGGGATGATAACCTCATCACCATCGTCACATAGGACCATAACCGCGTTGTAGATGGAGTGCTTGGCCCCGGTCGAGACCAAGACCTCGTTTGGCTTGTACTCCAGACCGTTATCTTCCTTGAGCTTCCGGCACACCGCCTCACGCAGCTCAGGAATACCCTGAGACGGCGTGTACTTGGTGAACCCGGAGTTGATGGCCTGGATGGCCGCATCCTTGATGTGAGAAGGAGTGTCGAAATCAGGTTCGCCTACTCCGAAACTAAGTACGTCCACGCCCTGGCGGATGAGCTCTTTGGTCTTGGCATCAAGCGCCAGAGTGGGCGACGCCCCGATGGACTTGGCCCTAGACGAAAGCTTCATGTCTGAAACCCTCCCATGCCGGTGTTTGAGAAACCCACGCTTACATCGTACCGCTTCCAACGGGCAAGGTCTATAATGGTTCCGTACAAAGCGGCACAATCTCCACGCGAGGAGGGCTTTCCTTGAAGAGTGACCCACGTGGGGACAGGCACCGAAGGCCCCCGAGGTCAGACAGGGGAATGGGCATCTCGGTGGGCGTGGTTTTGGGTGTGGGCTTCTCGCTGATATCGTCCACGCTGGCCGGTTACCTGATCGGAACTTGGCTGGACAGAAACCGCGGCTCCGCTCTCTTCGCTCCGGTTGGGCTCATCTTGGGCCTCCTGGCCGGCCTTCACAGGCTATACCGCCTTTTCAGGCACGTCGCTGAGGACAAAGGCAAGGGCCGGTAGAAGGCCCCCGCGCACCCAGGACAGGATAAGGGCGATTTCCGTAGAATGAGAAAGCATAGCCGTTCTCAATGGAGTGAGCCCCTCTATGCGGAAGCCATCATATTTCCGGGTCCTAACAGCGCTCATTACACTCTTCGCCGCCCTTCAGATCTTGATGTCGCCGGGTCCCGCGTTCGCAGCGCCATCCTCGCCGGCCTATGGAATCGTGGAATCGTTCCCTGAGCGGAAAACCTCGTCTTATGAGGCCGGCAGGTTCCTCTCCTATCTGGCAGGCCAGCTGCAGCAAGAGGGCTGGTCAACAAGAATCCTTCCCTATACGAATGTGACGAAGACCGCATCCGACTTGGACAGGAGCATAGTGTACGCTCGAGTGAGCGGGGAGAACCTTCTGGCGCTCCAATCGCCGGATGCCAGGAGTCTCGACTATCTCATCATCTCGCCCTACGACAACCTTTTCCCCGATTCTCCCCAGGACCCCTCGACGTGGTCGGCGACCGCCGTCTCAACGTCCCTGGCTCTGGAATTGGCCCATAGACTTGACCGGGATCCTCTGAAACTCGGGATGGCTTTTGTCTCGGGCCACTACCAGAACGGAGCCGGGCTATGGGCGCTCATGGACGTCCTTGAGGAGGAAGGGATTACGGCGGGCGCTTTCCTAGTGCTGGGTGACCTTCAGGCTTACGGCAGGCTGCCCCTGGTTGCCGGGGCAGAGACCCCCATATCGTTTGTGGAAAGGCTTGTGGAAGCGGCCGAGACCGCCGGTCTCCAACCGGTCATCGCCACTTACCGGACCCTTCACCTCCTGGCCGGACGGTCCAGGCTCCTTGGCGGCCTTTCACCGGAGAAGCCCTTGCCTCTGGGCGCCGGTTTCCAGGGAGAGCACGGCATATTGGAGGATCTCGGTGTGCCGGTCGTCACCGTAGGATTGCCCTTTTCCGACCCTACCGTCAGGTCAAGGAGCGCTGCGGCCCCGGCGGTTTCTGTCGGGGACACCGTCAGCGCGGTGGCTGAAGCCCTCACATCCGCCTTAGGGACGCCCCCACCTCCAGAGGGGCCGGTTGCAGGAGAGATGCCTGTGCTCAGTGTCTTGGGGGAAACCCGTTTCGTGCCGGGAAGCGTCGCGTTGGGCGCCGGATTAGGCCTGGCCGCCGTACTGCTCGCCATCGCGCTCAGCCGCCTTCCGAAGGACCTCTCGGCGTTCGCTCTATGCGCCGGGACCTGCGCGGCCGCGGCGCTCTCCATGGTCCTTCACTCTCTCTTCAGCAATAGGTCGGCAGTAAGGTATGCGTCAGACGTCCTTCCCGGGCGTTCGATCATCCTCGTGTTCGTCATCTTCGCACTGCTGGTCCTCTCCGCTTTTCTCAGGCTGTGGAGCATCAGGTCAAGGATCCACCATGTCCATGAGATCTCACGTGCCGGCACAAGACCGCCCGACGAGAAAAGCGTCTGGGGGTCTGCCTGGGGTCTCGCCGTACTGGCTACCCTCATAGGAGCCGCCTCCTATACCCAATCGGAAATGCTCCCATCACTGGCCTTAGCCGGAGTGGCCCACGGCGCGGGCACCCTCATCCTCAAGCCGCAGGGCGAGGGTCAGGCTCCCTCACTTTACGCCCTGTGGTCTGCGAGGCTCCTTTACCTGGCACCGCTTCTGGCAGTGTTCTGGGCAGGCAACCCGTTTGCGCAGTGGACCCAAGCCCTATACCGCGCCTCTTGGACCAGCCTCAACTGGGGTTCCATGATCTCGGCGCTTTCCCTGGGAGTCACGGCGGCCTCTGTCCTCGGAACCCTGAGGATGCCCGGCCCTGTCGCGCGCAAGGCCTTTCTCCCTCTCGCCCTCTGTGAAGTGGCTGCCCTGGCGCTGGTCCTCATCTCGGGTCTCCTGGTGCCCACTCCCTACAGCCCCCGGATCCCCGCCTGGGCGGTTGCCGAGGAATCTTACGGCTTTGAGGCCAGGCTTGTCTTCAGTTCACCGGTACCCATCCACCGGGTCACTATGGTCCAATCCCACGGTGATCCAAGTGATTACGAAAGCCTGGCGGGGTTCCAATACATAGATCTTGACGACACGGTAAAGTTCGACTGGGCACACCCGGCGAGGACCCGGTACAAGGGAGATGAAGCGAAGGCGGAGGACGACACAGAGGAGCAGGTGAAGCTCGCCGCGAGTTTCGGGCTCATGCAGTACGCTGACGCCGTCTCGGTGGAGTTCTTTGAACCGGAATTACCCAGAACACACCCCAAGGGGTTCCGGATACATGGGCTGGATACGCTCCTAGGCTGTTCTCCCGAAGAACTGGGTGGCGAAACCTCTCTTCACGTCCCTCCCCGTTACTCGGTCTCGATAGTGTGGTGGGATACGGTTCATCTGCCCGATTCGCTGCCCTACGGCGTAGAGCCCTACGGAATGGCGAGAGTAACTCACAAGATGCAAGCTCTCTACCTTGACAGGTCATACGCCGGCATATCCCCGGTTACGGAGGGAATCAGGTACTACAGGATCACCTCGCGGGTCTTGCAGTATACCGGTCTGTGATCAGACTGAGAGGCCACGGTCGCGGCCCCTCAGTCTCACTTCAATCTTTGTGGTCTCCATGCGCCCTAGTCCCCGGTGGCCGGCCTGAGCCGCGGCCTCCCCTTGACGGGCTTCTCTTGAGCCTGGTCTTCCTCGACCAAAGGCGCGCCCGTAAATTGTTTCTCGTAGAGAGACTTGTAGAGCCCGCCCTCGGCCACTAGTTCCTCGTGGTTTCCTACCTCAACAACCCTGCCTTGATCAATGACGTAGATGCGGTCGGCGTTTCTAATGGTGGAAAGCCTGTGGGCGATGACGATCGAAGTCCGGCCTTTGAACAGCTTCTCGAGGGCGCGCTGTATCAGAAGCTCGGTGTACGCGTCGACAGAAGATGTGGCTTCGTCGAGGATCAGGATCCTCGGGTCTGCCAGGAGAGCCCGGGCGAACGCCAAGAGCTGCCTCTGACCGACCGAGAGCCTGGACCCTCTCTCCCTCACTTCCGTGTCATAGCCATCAGGCTGCCTCATGATGAAGTCGTGGGCTCCGACCACTTTGGCCGCCTCTTCGACTTCCTCATCGGTGGCAGTGAGCCGGCCGTAACGGATGTTTTCCCGGATGGTCCCTGAGAACAGCACCGTGTCCTGGAGCACTATCCCCAGGTTTTGCCTCAGGGATTGGATCGTGACGTCGCGGACATCGTGACCGTCCACAACAACCGCGCCGCCTTGGACATCGTAGAACCGGCACAAGAGATTGATCACCGAGCTCTTGCCGGCTCCCGTCGGTCCCACCAGCGCGATAGTCTCATTGGGTTTCGCCTCTATGTTCACATTGTGCAGGACGGGTAGAGACGGGTCGTAACCGAAGGTGATGTCTTTGAACTCTACATGCCCCTCCACGCTGCCCAGTTCAATGGCGTCAGGTTTGTCTTGGACGTTGGGCTCGGTGTCAAGCACCTCGAAGACACGCTCTGATGACACGGCCGCCTGGAGAACCCAGTTCCAGACCTCGACCAGGTTCCGGATGGGCCAGAACAGCCTGTTGGTGTAGTTCACGAAAACCGTGATCGTACCGATGGTGACTGCGGCGTCGCCCAGCGACATCCTGATCCCGCCGTAGTAGTAGACAAGTGCAACACCAATGGTGCTGATGATGTCCACCAACGGGAAAAACACGGCGTGGAGCCTGGCGGCTTCCATCTGAGCCTGGAAGTTCTGCCGGTTGGTGTCGTTGAAGCGATCGGCGTTCTGGTCTTCCCGGGAAAAGGCCTGGGTGATCTTCATTCCCGATATGGACTCCTGCAGGTTGGCGGCTATGTCCGCCAGCCTCCGCCTGGTCTTGTGATAGGCGCGGGTGAGCTTTGACTGCAGGAAGTAGATGGTGAAGAAAAGCAGGGGCAACGTGATGAACGTGATCATCGCCAGGCGAGCGTTAAGCTTGAGCATGATGTAAATGATCCCAAAGATGTTCACGAAGTCCGACAACAGGTTCAACGAACCTCCTGCCAGGAGGTGGTTGATGGACTCCACGTCGTTGACCACTCTGGACATGATCCGCCCGGCCTGAAGCTTGTCATAGAAGTCAAGGCCCAAGTCCTGCAGATGTAGAAACAGCTTCTTTCTTATGGAGTAGAGCATGTACTGGCCTGTCCAGGACATGATATACGTCTGGATGTACCGCAGCACGGCTATGGCGACCTGCAACCCTACGTAGAGGACGATCAGGGTATGTAACCGGTCATATGTGGCGGTCTCAGTCTCGACAAGATCGACTACTCGCCCAATAATGACGGGCCCCTGAAGCCCCAGTATCCCCAGGATTATGACCAATGCCATGGCCGCCGCCAGACGCGATAAGAAAGGCATAACGAACTCCTTGGTCCTACCCAGGTGCTTGAAGTTGACATTAGCCAGGCTGAGATCGTCGGCATCAAGCCTGCCGCGTCCGTGGAAGTGCATGCCCATTACCTCTCACCGCCTTCCGTTGAAGCGACCTCATGCTGAAACTCTTCTCTCTCCTGGCTCCTGAACTGCAGGTTGTAGATGGCAGTGTAGATGCCGCCCTTCTCTAGGAGAGACCGGTGCGTGCCTTCTTCGGCAATCCTGCCTTTGTCCAGGACGATGATCCTGTCGGCGTTCCGCACCGTGGACAGCCTTTGAGCTATGATGAAGGAAGTCCTGTTCTTCAGAAGTTCAGCGAAGGCCTTCTGGATCTGCATCTCGGTCTCAACGTCAACGCTTGAGGTCGACTCGTCCAGGAGCAGTATTCGAGCATCCATAAGAAGGGCCCGGGCGATGGCGACCCGCTGCTTCTGGCCACCCGAGAGTCCCACACCGCGCTCGCCGATGACCGTATCGTAGCCGTTGGGCAAGCTGTCAATGAAGTCGTCTATGTGAGCGGCAGCCGCTGCCCTGCGAATCTCTTCCTCTGTGGCTTCCGGCTTCCCGTACGCGATATTGTCCCTGAGAGATGCCGAGAAAAGGAAGGTCTCCTGTGTGACAACTCCTATGCTCCTCCTGAGGCTATCTAAGGTCACATCGCGTATGTCATGCCCGTCGACGAGCACGCGGCCTTCAGTCACATCGTAGAACCTGGGGATGAGGTTGATGAGACTCGATTTCCCCGATCCTGTCCCACCCAACACCGCGATGGTCTCGCCTGGCCGGACGGTCAGATTAATATCGTGAAGCACCATGTTCTCTCCGTCGTAGGCGAAGCTCACGTTCTCGAAGGAGACGGCCCCTTTCACGGGAGGCAGAGGTTTGGCATCGGGCTTATCCGTTACATCCGCCTTGGTGTCGAGGATCTCAAATATGCGGTCCCCCGCAGCGATGGTCCGCTGGGCTCCGCTGACCCACATCCCCAACATCCGCACTTGTCTCAGAGTATCGAGCATGAGCGCGTTGAACGCCACCAGGGTACCTACGCTGAGAGCACCGCCTATGATCTGCCTACCACCCCAGAACAGGATGAGAGCCAGCGACGACTCGACAAGCAACGTCATCACTGCCTGGTTTCCTGCCGAAGCGCGGACAGTGTCTATGTTCCTCTCGAGGAGGTCCAAGTTGTCACGCTCGAACTTCTCGGTCTCGTGTTGCTTCCTCGCAAAAGCCTTGACCACACGCTGTCCGGTAATGTTCTCCTGCAGCGTAGCCGTCATGACGGCCAACATCTGCTGGATCGCCCAGAACCTAGGACGGATCACGGTCGAATAAACTTGCACCCTCCAAGCCAGGAAGGGGACCGGGATCATGGAGACAAGGGTCAGCCGCCAGTCAAGAGAGAGCATGAGTGCTATGGACGCAGTAAACCGGACTGTCGCTGCCACGATCCTGATGATCTGGTGGGCCAGGAAATTCCTGGTCTGCTCCACATCGGCAGTCACCCTGGACATCAATTGCCCTGTCTGAGCCTTGTCGTAGAAGCTGAACGACAGCTGCTGGAGGTGCTCGTACAGTTTGTTGCGGATGTCGAAGATGATCCGCTGCCCTGTCCAAGACATGGCGTATCGTTGCACATAGCCCAGGACTGCGGCCACCACGGTGGCGCCCACCATGAGAAGGACGCCCCAGAGAAGACTGTGCCAAGCTTTGTTCCCAAATATCTCGTCAACAATCCATCTAATGATTAGCGGCTGCACGAGTTCCATGCCTGTGATCCCAAAGACCACTACCAGCGTACCGACGTAGATCTTCCAGTACGGGCCGGCGAATTTCGTGAGCCTCTTGAGAGTACGCAAACAGTCACCCTCCTCCGGCTATTCCGTTACCTCATCCGGGTTGGCTGATGCCTGCACGATCTTGCCGAGCTGGTCAATTGTGTCTGACAGCATTCGAGTCACGTGCTCTGCTTTGATCAACATGAGCCCCAACCCGTGCCGGCTGGCGAAGACCATGATTTTGTCTCCGATCTCCAGACCGTATTCTCTCCGCGCCCCTGCGGGGATGACAATCTGTCCCCGCTCCCCAACGGTTGCCGAACCGAGAAACCTGTTACGCAATATGTGAGTCAATCGTAGCCCCTCCCTCCTTTGTGAATTGGTGGTTCAATTTACGCCGCGTTGTAATAAGTATGAAGCTTCACACATGTGGTCATCCACATTGATGAGCATACTACGAATTGCTTCGGACTACAAGTATATAGCACTGCGAAATATCTTTACAATTCGATAGACTAGAGGCCCCCACCGTGTCCAACAAAACCGGATGTCTTTCGATTGTATATGGGTAGTAGATGGAGGTGGGGGTCATCCTGGAGAGCATGTTGAGACTTAACCTCCTTGCCCGGAGGATCTGCCTTTGTCAAAAGCAAATCCCAGGCAAAAAGGTATTTACGGTAAAGGTCAAGAAGATCGATGCCGGTGAATAACGCATTGATCCTGTCATTTCTTACATTGACTTCCACCAGGACGGTGGAGGCAAGAGTCGCCAGAGCTCGAGATGGGGACTCCCAGGCAAGGGAGGACCTCATCCGTGACTATACCCCATTTATCTTGAAGACCGCTTCAACGGCGGCGCGTAGATACCTTACCGTTGGGAAAGACGACGAAGTCAGTGTGGCTCTCTTGGCGTTCGATGAGGCCATCAACGCCTATTCAAGCCCTAGGCCGGGATTCTTGGCATTCGCGGCGACTGTCATCCGCCGCAGGCTCATCGACTACTACCGCAAGGAAAACCGCCGGGAAGAAGTACCGTTTTCCTCTATCGCGCCTGAAGATGACCGGGAAGACTGGGCCATCGATGCCCAAGTCTCAAGGACTTACGACCTTGACGGTTGGTCCAAGGTCCTTGAGAGGCGGGACGACATCGCCAGGTGGCAAGAAGCTCTCACGCAGTACAGGCTGAGTCTCAATGACGTCATGAACGCGACCCCCAAGCACGTGGATGCTCGACAGAGGGCCATGAGCATAGGAAACATACTCGCGACCAACCGGTCCCTCCGGAACAAGTTCCTGGCGGAAAAGCGACTGCCAATACTCGACATTTTGTCCGTTCTCCCGGATGATCTAAAGGTGTCAAAGAAGACACTGGAGCGGCAGCGGGCCTACATAACGGCCATCGCCCTCGTTGTCGCCCACAATTTGGGCAGCCTTCGAGAGTTTCTTGAACTATAGCGCGAGCGGTAGGTGAGGAAGTTGAGCGAAAGACGCGGGCTGGTGGTGAAGCGGTACGGCAACAAGGTGACCGCGATCACCAAGAGCGGTGAGTTCGTGACTTGGAGAGACCGGGGCGACCTCATGCCGGGCGAAGAGGTTTTGGTGCCCTCGCCGCGGTTTCAAGGGCTGTTTTGGCACAGATTGGTCCCGGCAGCTGCTCTCGCCGTCGTTCTCATTTTTGGGTCTTTCTTTGGATACCGGCATTATCTATACGCCCGTCCTGTCCTGGCCTACGTGACTTTCGACTCATCCGGAGAAGTCCCGGGAAGCGTCGAGCTTGAGGTAAACGACCGCGGCCTGGTGAAAAAGGCCGTCGCCCTGGATGAAGCCGGGGCCCAGGCCCTCACTGGGCTAAAGATAGAGATGCAACCTGTACAGACGGTCCTCGCCCGCCTCCAGGAGGCAATGACAAACGGCGGGAAGGTCGTTGTAGCGTTCATCCCCGCGACTCCGGACGATCAACATACGCCTCTGGGCGTCGACGAGATCGGCGAAGACGGCGTACAATCGTCCCGCATCTCAAACCTTGCCCGGCAAGTGTTTGACTCGGTCAAAGAAGCCCAGGCAGTTGTCCTCGATATGGAGACCAGGGCTGTAGCCAAGGAACTGGGACTTTCTGCGGGTCGCGCCGCTTCGTGGGCCATGTGGGAAACCAAAGAGCCGGAAAGCGACCCGACACCCGGCCAGGGCGAGCATCAGATTTATAGCGAACCGGGCGAATCCCAGCCCTCCGGCGGCGATGATGATCCGGGTACGTCCGGAGACCCGGCAGGCGCCACCACACCACACGAATTCCCGCATCAAGGGACAGGCACCGAACCTTCCCAGGGAACCCAACCGGGCCAGTGGATCGACCCCGGCCAACCGGGTACGACGGGTGGAACCGGAGGTTCCGGAAAGCCCGACAAAGTTCCCCCCGGCCAACAGAAGAAGGAAGACGCCCAAGCCCTCTTGGACATGATCCGGAATAGCCTACCTGAGTTCGATTGGGATACGAACCGCCAGGGCGACTCCAAGAAGGCTTCTAAGGAGCTGGAAAAGCTCACGAAGGAATGGCTCAAGGCGCTCAAGGAGGCGTCCAAGAAATCCGACAAGGCAAAGGACGACGACCGGAAGGATGACGACCGGAAGGATGACGACCGGAAGGACGACGACTGGGAAAAAGGGTCCGGAGGAAAACCAAAGCCCTCCAACCAGACCAACGCCCCTTCCAAGGGCAACACCGGAAATCAAAATCCCGGCAAGGACCAAGGGAAACCGGGCAGTCCCGGTTCTCAGGGTCCCAACAAGGAAGAAAAGGACGGCGGAAAGAGTAAAGACGACAAGTCCAAGACAGGTTCCGACCAAGGAAAGAGCTCAGGGAGTAAGGGAAAAACCCAGCCCGGAAAAGCTGACAAGAATGACGGACCCGGCAACAAGGGCGCCGCGGTTGAGGACGGCGACGGAAAGACACTGCCGTTCTTCGGGGAATACACTGAGTCTCGCGATTCGAACTGGAAGAGCCCGTCGCTGGCTGACCGTTTCAGGTGGACCTCTGAGTTCTTCAAAAGGTTATGGAAATGACCACTCCTTCATGAGGCGCATTGCGCGGGGAGTCCCCCAAACCGTAGAATGCTCTTAGCGCTACAGGAGGGGGTAAGGGGACTCTTGGTGCCGGAGCGACTGACAGCGTTTGAGGGTGAACCCGAAGACATCATCAAAGCCGCCTTTTCCCAAGGCGGTCTCCTCGCTTCGAAAGTCGGCGACTTCGAGGAGCGTCCCCAGCAATTGGAGATGGCCTTGGCGGTGTGGGACTCACTGGTCGCCAAGTCTCATCTCATGGTCGAGGCCGGTACGGGTATCGGGAAATCCCTGGCCTACCTCTTCCCGTCTGCCCTCTGGTGTCGCCAGACGGGCGAGAGGATAGTGATATCCACCCAAACGGTGAACCTCCAGGAGCAACTGGTGAACAAAGATATCCCGATGGTAGCGGACCTCCTCTCAGAATCCGGGTTCGACCTCCGGTACTCGTACATGAAAGGCCGCGGCCACTACGTCTGCCTGCGGCGCCTAAAGCAGGCCTGCGAAGATGTCGCCCAGACCACCTCGCTTTTCGTCGCCAACGCCGAGGAAAAGGCAGTCCAGGATATATATGAGTTGGCCGCCGGCGGGTCTTGGGACGGCGATCGTGAGCGCCTCCCCTCCCCTGTCCCCGATTCGGTCTGGTCGATGATATGCTCCGAAGGCGACCGGTGCATGTCCTCCAAGTGCTCCAACAGGGAGTTCTGCTTCTACCAGAAGCGCAGGAGGCGCCTGGAGGAGTGTCATATCATCGTAGTAAACCATGCCCTGTTCGCGGCGCACCTGGCGATATGGAACCAGAGCGGCGGCCATACCGGTCTTCTCCCAGGGTATGAGGCGGTCATTTTCGACGAGGCCCACCACCTGGAGGACGCGATCCGCGACAGCATGGGGACGGAGGTCAGCCCTGGCCGACTGAAACGCCTCGTAGACGATACCGTGCGCATGGCAAGGAGCGGGGCTATCGGCAAGAGCATCACGAGAGAAGGGATCCGGCGCCTCCGTGATGCGCTGGACAACAGGGTGGCGGCCATAAACAGCATCCTAGAGGACCTTAATCCCGTCCGCTCGGCAAGAAAAGACAAGGCCAGGCTCAGAGACGGCGGTTCTTTCGACCCGGATATAATCAAGTCTATCAGGGAGTTCGGGAAAGAGATCCAGTACTGGGAGGACTTCGATCTCTCAGACGAAGAGAGGTTCGAAGTCTCATCCCTCAAGCGGCGCTTCACGGCCTTGTCGCAGGACCTTACCAGCATATCCAACCTTGAGGGCGACGGAGAGTCCCATGTCTACTGGGCGGAGTCGATCGAAGGGATGAGGAGGGGACACGTCGTCCTGAAAAAGGCGCCGCTGGAGGTAGGATCGTACCTTCAGGAAACGTTGTGGTCCAGCTTGCCTGCGGCCGTCCTGACCTCGGCTACTCTGGCGACAGGGTCCTCATTCGAGTATCAAAGGAGAATGCTCGCTCTGGAGGGCGCCGGGGAGCTCATCCTCGGCTCGCCCTTCAACTACCGGGAACAGGCCCGGCTGTGCATCCCCAAAGACAGCAGGGGGCTGGACGTGAACAGCCTGCCTTTCGGCGATTACATCGCCGAGAAGGTGCTGGAGATCGCCGGGATGACGGACGGGCGGATGTTCGTCCTCTTCACCAACAGAAGGTCCATGGAACGGGTAGCCGAGCTTGTGCGGGACCGGGTTGAGGAAAAGGGATATCCGTTTCTGAAACAAGGTGACGGCCCGCGAGATGCTCTGCTCCGTGATTTCAAGGATAAGGGCAACGCCGTCCTCTTCGGCCTGGATTCGTTCTGGGAGGGCGTCGACATCCCCGGAGACGCGCTATCATGCGTTGTTATCACAAAACTGCCGTTCCCCGTGCCCGACGACCCGATAATGGAAGCCCGGGAACAGGTTTGGCGCAGCCAAGGCCTTGTGCCTTTCATCCATTACTCCTTACCCGTGGCGACGCTCAAGCTGAAGCAGGGGTTCGGACGGCTGATCCGCTCGAAAACCGACCGGGGCGCGGTAGTGATCCTGGATCCCCGGATAGCCACAAAGCGCTACGGAAGAGTGATACTCCAGAGCCTTCCTCCGGCTAGACTTACCTTTGACCTGGATGATGTCGCGGAAGCGGTAACACGAGGCCGAAGATAGAGAAGCCCGGCGAACCGGTCCCCATAGGGAAACCGGCCGCCGGACTCCTTCATACGGTTATCCGAGGATATCCTTCAAAGCGCCCAGGAGCCGGATGACGTTAGCCCTGTTGGCGTTGGTGCCCATCATCCCTATTCGCCATACCTTGCCCTTGAATACTCCCAGGCCTGCGCCGATCTCGATGCCGAACTCATCCAGAAGCTGCTTGCGGACCGCGGCCTCATTAATTCCTTCCGGCACATAGACCGTGGTAAGGCTCGGCAACCTGTAGGGTTCGTTGACCACGGGTTTGAGACCCAGAGCGGCAAGCCCTGAAATGAGGGCTTCTTGAGCGGCTTTGTGCCTCTTGATGCGGGCCTCAAGACCTTCCTCCTTGATGATCCTGAGGGCCTCGTTGAGAGCGTATATCATGTTGATGGGGGCGGTATGGTGGTAGAATCGCTCCGACCCCCAATATCTCTGGATCATACCCAGGTCTAGGTACCAGCTCTGGCACTTGGTCTTGCGGTTCTGGATAAACTCGAAGGCCTTCTCGCCTAGGGTGATCGGGGCCAGTCCCGGCGGGCAGCTCAGGCACTTCTGTGTGCCCGAGTAGACAAAGTCAAGCTGCAGCCTATCGGTGGGGACATCTACTCCACCCAAGGAAGTGACCGCGTCAACCACAATCCTCATACCGGCTTCATGGACCATCGCCGCGATCTCGTCCAAAGGCTGGAGCACACCCGTGGAGGTCTCGGCGTGGACGATACCGAGGATCTTGGCGTCGGGGTTCTTGCGGATCGCCTTTTTCACGTCTTCAGGATCGATGGGCTCGCCCCAGGGAGACTCAACCTTGACGACCTGAGCGCCCGCTCTCTCCGTCACGTCAACCATCCGCTCGCCGAAGACACCGGCCGTACAGATGATGGCTTTGTCGCCGGGTTCAACCGAGTTGACGATGGCGGTCTCCATTCCGGCAGACCCTGTGCCCGAAACCGGGATGGTGAGCTTGTTCTTGGTGTTGAACACGTATCTCAGGAGCTCTGTCGTCTCATCCATGATGGCCACAAACTCAGGGTCTAGGTGCCCGAGCGTAGGCTCTGAGAGAGCGCGCAGGACTCGAGGGTCCGTGTTGGATGGCCCCGGTCCGAGTAGGAGCTTTGACTTTGGGTTCCTTTGGTTCACTCTAGATTCTCCCTTCTATTTTGTTACGACTTTGTCACGACCCGCTATCCCCGCCTACGCCCTCCAACCCAGGTGGCGAGAGATGGCAGACGCGCATTCCAGCGTCTTCTTTTGCGTTGCCGTCCTCTGACGTTGAAGGCGGGCCGACGGCCCGGACACGCTGACTGCTGCGGCCAACCGGCCGCTGTACTCCCTGACCGGAGCCGCCACGCACAACACCCCATCTTCCCTTTCGCCTTCATCAAAAGCATACCCGCGCTGCCGTGCCTTTCGGACCTCTTTGAGAAGGTCGTCCAGCGTGCCGGCAGTCTTCTCCGTAAACTTCACGAGAGGCGCCTCGCTGTAACGCGCCTCAATCTCTTCGTCGGCAAGGCCTGAAAGCAGCACCTTTCCTACACCGGTCGCGTGAGCGGGCACCCTTGCGCCGGATACGGTAAACGCCCTCACCATCTTCGAACATTCTTCGCAAGCCAGATATATGACATCGGTTCCGTCCAAGACGGCAAGGTTGGCGCTCTCGCCCGTCTCGTCCGAGAGCCTCCGGAGGTGAGGCCTTGCGACATCAATGAGGTCGATCCGCTCTTCGGCCCTCTTCCCTATCTCAAAGGCCCTCACCCCAAGGGAATACCCTTTGCCTTCTCTGCGCAAAAGCGAGGCCTCAACGAGAGTGAGCAGCAGGCGGCGAGCGGTCGCTATAGGGACGCCGGCCTTCCGCGCCACTTGTGAGAGGGACACGGGCTCCGGCCCTTGGCTGACCGCCAGGAGCACGTCAACAGCCTTCTTCACTGCAGCGACGGTGGTCATGCTCTCACCGGACGGCACGGCCGAGCTTCTCCAATTCCTGTCTGATTTCGGCTCTTGCTTCATCACTCGCCGGCAGCATGGGCTTTCGCGGGTCGCCTCCGAAGTAACCTGCCATGTCAAGAGCGGCCTTAAGGCCCGCCACCCCGTACTTTGCCGTGACGAGGGTGTTGAGTCTCAAGATGCTGCGCTGGCTCTCCCTGGCTTCCTCGATCTTGCCTTCCAGAGCCAGCTCAAATATCTTGACGCACAGGTCAGGAACTACGTTGGCCGTGGCCAGGGTACCTCCTTTGGCGCCCATCACGGTGGCGGGCAAGAGGAAACTGGCCGACCCTGCAAACACCGAGAAGTCGTCGGGCGATCCGGCGATAGTCTCCGAGATCTGCACTATGTTGCCGCTCGAGTCCTTCACTCCTGCGATGTTCGGGTGGGTCGACAGCCGGATTACCAGTGAAGAGGTCAGGTTCACCCCGGTATTGCCCGGCATGTTGTAGATAAGTACCGGTATTGGCGACTCATCGGCCACGTCGGAGTAGAACCGCTCCAGAGCAGCCGGAGTCATATTGGCTTTGAAGTAACTCGGGCTCAGGACAAGCGCGGCACCGGCACCGGCCTGGGCGGCTTTCTTGGTGAGCCGGATTGTCGCCCGAGTGCTCTCCTGGCCCGTTCCGGCGATAAGCAGTTTCTCCGAAGGCATGTGCTTTCTTGCGAAAGCCCACATCTCAACCTTCTCGTCTTCATCAAGGTAGGCCGCCTCACCGTTGGATCCCATGACCACAAGTCCCGCCAGACCCGTCTCGCTCCACTTGGCGATGTTCTTGGCCAAATGGTCGTAGGATATCTCCCCGTCCACAAACGGCGTAGCTATGGGTGCGAAGATACCTTTGATCAACACCTATACCCCCTTACATTTTCATCTAGTGAAACTCTTTTTCATATCGTGTTCGCCAGGGTAGAGTTCTCTGCGCGCGCTGGAAGTCCTTCTTGTGAAGCGTCGCAAATGATAAACTTTGACAGGGTTTCACATATGCAGGGGGTGCATCCTTGAGCTCAGACTTTCACACTCATACACACTGCTCACCGGACTCGTCAACGCCGGTTGCCAAGGTCCTGGAGGTCGCGCTGCAACGCGGGTTACATGCCATCGCCATCACCGACCACGCCGAGATAGACCCGACCGGGTTCGGCTTCGTGAGCCCCCACTGCCGCTCCTACGAAGCTTACAGGCAGGCCGTACTGGAAGCGGCCGCGGCATACGAAGGCAGGTTGAAGATCCTCCTGGGAGTGGAAGTGGGCTACAGGATGGAGTACAACGCTCTGGTCCGGAGGTTCCTCGGGGCGCACGAGTTCGACGTGGTCATCGGTTCAATCCACGACTCTCCTCCGGTAGACTGGTGGGACCCTCGCTCGGGAGAGCTCCTAAAGCGCGATCCGGAGAAGGGAGTCCAGGCGCTTGCCTGGTACTTCACCGAGCTTCTAGGCGCTGCTCGATCGGGGATGTTTGACATTATCGCGCATATCGACGTGTACGAGCGTTACCTCCCCGGCATGTGGCCAGACCCGTTCTCACACCCGACAGTCGCTCCCCTTGCCCGGAAAGCCGTACAGGCCATCGCCGAGCACTCGCGCATGGAGATCAACCTGGCGATGCTGAACAGAGACGGACATTTCGCGTGGTCCTCCCTCCGGTTTCTCGAGATGTACCGCGAGATGGGAGGAAGGCCGCCTGTCGTCGGGTCGGACGCTCACCGTCCCAGCTGGGTTGGGCTCAACATCAAGGAAGGCGAGGAACTGGCCAGGAAGGCGGGCTTCCGGGGCACGGCCCCGTGGGAAGAAGTGGTGTCGGGGAAGCGGAAGTAGAGGGAGTACGTGCCGAGCATGAGCCAGGCGCCGCACTCATTCCGACATGAACAAGGGCGGCAGATCTCTCTGCCGCCCCATCTTCCAGATAGACCGTTACTTGATTAGGTGCAGCCAGTCTCCCAAGAGGAACTGCATCCTACCCAAGAAGAGCGATACACGAGCCATAACGGTGTTTCCGAAGGCGGCGCCGAACGCTATCATCATTGTATAGCGACCGACCATAGAGACCCTGCCCTGGAAACCCTTCTTCTGGATCGTGAACAGGAAGTAGACCAAGGAACAGACGGTGCCGATAACGTAGATCCAGTTGGAGACATCTACCCACCAGTCTCCGCTTCCCCAGAGCTGTAGGAACGTTGCCCTGACCTGGTCCACGAAAAACGGCTTGAAGTCCTTGGCAAGGACGTACCCTGAACCGATACCCAACTGGAAGCAGATGGTGTACCGGCTAAGCCACGAGATGGACTTTATATACCGGGTGTAGATGAGCAGACCGATGATGATGGGCACAAGCACGATATACTTGCCGTCTTTCGCTATATCCGTCGTGACGTTCAGGCGGATATAGTTGAAGTACGTGAGCGCGACTCCATAGCCGGCGTAGAGCCCTACATAGGTGTGCTCAGCGAACCGGTATAGCGGGTTGTCCTTGAAGACAGCGGAAACCAAGACGATAGTGAAGAAGGCCTGAAGCCAAGTCCCCACCGTAAGAGCAGTTTCGGACATTTCTGTTTCACCTCCTCAGGATGTCAACCCGCTATGATTCCTTCTTGTTCTTGGTAAACACATAGCCCAGGTTACCAAGAATCATGAAGATTATGATGAGAGCGTGAGAGAACGACTGAGCGTCCATACCTGCAGTAGCCGAGCCTGGCTTCTCTACCAAGACCTCGTACTCGGCGGCACCCTTCATCCCGGCCAAGAGGCCACTGATCTGGCCTGCCTGGACAAGGGGCATGCACTCGGGAATACTAACCGAAATAGCAGCCTCCACCAACGGGATCTTGTTGGGGCTGGTCACGTGCTTGATATATTCCTTCTCACCGGGAGTACCGGTGCAGAAGATGGCCACCAACTCGGCCTGCTTCAGGCTGGTAAATTCCTTCATGAGCGGGAACTGACTGAGATCATCTCCGTAAAAGTCGACTCCCTTAGCAGTTTCTATGATGCTGTTCTGATACTGCTGAAGGAGAACGTCTCCGCCGGGCTTATAACCGATGTTGACCCAGTCGACCCCGTACTGCTTGTGAGGAAACTCTTCCTTTACAATGCTGAACGCCTGGTCAGCCATGTCACCGGCCATCTGCCACATCCCGGCGCACACGAACCTAAGGTCACGCCCCTCCTTGAAGCCTTGCCTTATCATGGACTGGAGGGCCGGCATGAGCTCGGGAATGCCGCCTGCCGAAAACTCCATCCCCATCCACACGATACTTCCGCGAGGAAGGTTCTCGATGATGTCATATACCTTCTGGGTATCGGCCGAAGGTACGATGGCAAGACCGATGGGCTTAATCAGGGCGAGCGCGATAACGAATATCATCAAGGCGTAGATCCAACGCCTATCAACGTTCGCGAGCTTTTCCCACACGCTTATTCACCTCCTTATCGTGGAGTGTTATTCACCCGTGCCACCCAAGTGGCCGCGCTCGATTCCAAGAGCGATACGAAGAGCGGTCGCCACGCCTCCCAAGCAGGCGCCGACCTGGATGCCTCGCATACCCGCTGAGTTGGGCACGTTCAGAATCCAGTCAGCCATCTGCGAAAGAGCTGGATTTCCGCCGAGCAGCATTCTGCCCAACGGCACGCGACCTAGCATCATGATTAGAGCCGTGACTAGAAGGACCGACGCTTCAGGGCTACGTACCCTAAAGGCTCTGTAAGCGGCCGAGCCGATATAGAACACTATGGTGGAATAGACAGTAGCGTTCATTGGAGCGATGAGCTGGTTGTACATGAAAGTCCAACCAGGATATGATGCATTCTTGGCTACGAAGATGCCGAAGAACATCATTCCGTATAGACAAGCTATCAGCCAGGCGCTGTAGAACCATCCTTCCCGCTTGGCAGCTACCTTACGGCCGTGGATCTGGGTCAGGTTGACCGAACCGACGAGCACCGCCCAGGCGGCTACGATCAGAAACCACTGGTCCAAGAGATTCTTGGTAGTCTCAAGGAACGACACTCCCGTGAAGTAGTTGGCTGCCACATAGAGGATTGCCAGGATTAGGGTAATCGCTACCGGTATCTCCTTTTTCATCCGGTACACCTCCTTTCGGATTGAGCCGGTCTAGGACAAGGAACATGGGTTACTTGGAGAGCAGAACCTTGAGAGAATCAGATCCAACGCTGAACATGATGGTGCCAATGACGATAAGGACCACTCCGACCATCTTGCCCCAGTCCTGAGCGACCAGACTGGCGAGAAGCACGGGCTCCTTGCTTAGGTAAGCGCTGGCAGCGTAAAGCTCCTCACCGATGAGGCAGTAGTCGCAAGCGGCTACGAAGAACGGGATCTGGTGGGTGTTGGCGGTACCCGAGATCTGGATGGCGCCGGCGATGGAGCCGACTTCCGCGAAGATCAAGGATTCAGCCCAGAACGCTCCAACGAGGATGTTGGCAGCGGGCTTCTCGCGGAACATGATACCGGTAACGCCGGTGGCATAGGCGAACTGGTCGTCTGAGATCCAGCGGACGTTGTCGGGCTTGAAGCTGTCCAACTTGCCGATCTCGGCATAGGATTGCTTCACGATTTCCTCTGAGAGAGGGTAGACAATGACGTTCCTGTTGGTGGCGATGAGATCCGTGTCATAACGCGCGCACTGCTTAGCCACGTATCCGAGGATAGACATGGCGGCGAGCGTCTGAGCGTTCTGCAGGTCGCCGATACCGGGAGAAAAGTGCACCGGCTTCCCCATCTCAGTGCAGCGCCCGATGGCCTCGTCCATAGCCTCAAGACCCGCGACCTTGTAGATCTCAGGGATCTTGATGCCGCCACGGGCCCTTGTGATCATGACGATCACCGCAGCCAGATAAACGAGTTCCACCCAAAACGCGAAACTGTAACCGCTGACGATTGACATTACGTCACCTCCTTCCAGTTTTGTGTCTCTGACATTTCGCCGTCAATACGCAGTTTCCTTCTGGAATAAAATTGATTATCCATGCCCAAGTGCCACTTGTCTGACTACTCGATCGACGGCGGGGGACCTTGGTGACTCTGGTAACCAGGATATGCGAGAGATCACGGTATCTGACCGGGTGGTCCAAGCCGGCAAGGTTCGACTTCTCCGCCGCCCGGCCGACACTTCATTCGACCAATCCATCAAGAACCAAACGGGGAGCAGTCTGCTCCCCGTTTTCATCTCTTCGCCCGCTGACGCGCCTCCGGTCATCCGATTCCTAGACCGGTACAACACCGGCCGTCAGAGAAGAACCGGAAAAGAACCGTGGACTAACACTCACTGTGCCCGCAAGCCAGACACTTGGCGCATCCCTCGACATGGATCAGGTTCCAGGTGCCGCACTGAGGACACAATCCAAATTTCTTACCCGGCGCCAAGGGCAGAGAATCCTGTATGGGCCCTGCGTCCTCTTCGTCCTCTTCCTGATCAGCGGAGCCTCTCAGGTACTCGTCGAGGAACTGCCCTATGGCGTCCGGCACGGAGCGAACTCGATTTGGTCCGAATCCAATCGCTCGAGAACCGCCTATTCCCAAGAGCTGGTCGGCGATCTCCTGAGGATCCACGCCGGATCTAAGGGCGGTTGATATCAGCCGGGCTATGGCCTCGGTGAACGCAGATATGTCGCTGCCGGCTTTACCGATCTGGGCAAAGAGCTCCACCGGATGGCCGTTCAGGGCGTTCAGAGTGAGGAACAGCTTGCCTACAGGCGTTTCCTTGGCGGCAGTGAAGCCGTCCAAACGGATGGGCCTTTCTATGGGCTTAATATGGCCCCACACTCCGTTTATCTTCGCCTTGCCATGTGTCTCGTGAGGATCTGGGAAAAGCTGACCGGTTGTCTGGGGCTGAGCCCCCGTACCGTCGCCCTGGGCCTGCTTGTCAGCGCCAACAGTAAGCACTTGCTCGCTACGGCTTCCATCGCGGTACACGGTGACACCCTTGCAGCCCAACTTGTTGGCAAGGATGAACACTTCCTTGACCTCGTCCCGGGTGGCTTCGTTAGGGAAGTTGACCGTCTTGGATACCGCGTTGTGCGTGTACTTCTGGAACGCGGCCTGCATCCTAATGTGCCACTCCGGCGTTATGTCATGGGCAGTCACGAAGACCCTTCGGACTTCCTCGGGAACGCCGTCGAGCCCGCCGAGAGATCCGTGGTGGGCGATCTTCTCCATCAGCCCGTCGCTGTAGAACCCGAGGGTGCGCGCCACCCGTTCGAACCGGGGGTTCACTTCCACGAGAGCCTTCTTGTCCAGGACATGCCTGGTGAAAGCGATGCTGAACAACGGCTCAATGCCGGATGAGGCGCTCCCGATGATGCTGATGGTCCCGGTCGGCGCTATTGTCGTAGTGGTGGCGTTTCTCACAGGCTTCTGCTGTGCCGCGAAGACACTCTTCCCGTAGTTCGAGAAAGTCCCTCGCGACTTTGCCAGTTCCACGGAGGCTTTCACCGACTCCTGCTCAATGAAGCCCATCACGTTTTCGGCCAGTTCCAGGGCTTCTTCGGAGCAGTAAGGTATGCCGAGGTCAAGGAGCATGTCGGACCAGCCCATGATACCCAAGCCGATCTTCCGGTTGCCGTGAGCCATTTCATCTATCTCAGGTAACGGGTACTTGTTGGCGTCAATGAGGTTGTCTAGGAAATGCACGCCTGCCCGGACAGCCTTGCCGAGTCCGGCCCAGTCGATGTTGTCGCTCAGCGACTTGGGCCTCTCCTTCGCCCCCCACACCGACTTCGTGAAAGCGCCTAGGTTGATTGACCCCAAGCAGCAGGCTTCATAGGGCAAGAGCGGCTGCTCTCCGCAGTTGGATACGACGATTCCGTTGGCTATGAAGGAGTGGCTGATGGGTACGGTCAGATCGAAGACCTCTTTTTCGCCGACAGGTTCGAGGGACTCGACAGTATCAACGTACGGCTGACTGTAGAACCCTCTTGACCGTCTTCTCAGCGATCCGATCTCCCGAGCGAAGCGGTCATCGGCGAACCCCACTTCATCGATAAAGCATCCCAGGTTATCTCCGCTCACCTGGAGTTCGTACAACATGCCGTCAGTCACATACACTCTCTCAGAGCCACGAACGGGTTTGTAGGCGAAGGACTTCCGAAGAGGCCTGGATCTGTCATAGATGGTTGACAGGATCCCAAGGTTGAGAAGGAGGATCTGCACATCCTCAAGGAGAGCTCTGGACTTCGAGGTAAGCCCGACATAGGCCGTACCGTTCTGTTGGCTCGCCAGAGTTCCGCCGGCCGTGAATATCCCCTGCAGGAAACCGGCTACCGCTTCGCGAGTAGCCCTGAAGAGTGATTCGGGCACTCTCTTGTCGCCAGATCTTAGCGGCCTGACCCCGAGGCTCTGGAAGAACTCGACCACCGACTTCGAGTGATATCCGAGGTGATAGACGCCGCTCTTGCGCCTCACGGGCTTCACGGGTCCGTACCACCGGTCCAGAGCCGACTTAACCGTTTCCATGACTTGGAGGTCTTGTTCAGCGAAGGTGAACCCAACGCGAGAGTTCTTCCCCGAGTCAATGAGCCAACCATCGCCGACAAGCCACCCTAAGGTAAGGCCGAGCTCTCTGGACCAGGTTGTCGGAAAATCGGTTCGATATGTACGGCCATTGGCTCCGGTCCTCAGGTTCCTCACCGGGACCGGCAGCGATGGGTCAAGGCTGAACTTGCCGGCGCCGGACTGAATAAGGACCGAATCCACACCCGGCCGTAGGCTTCCGGCAGGCACCCATCCTCGAGGCGTCATAACCTTGTGGTCGGCTGTAACCTCTATGGAGTATCCACGTCTGGTCTTGAGTCGAATGACGTTCTTAACAGCCGTTCGGAAAGCCCTCGACAGGGGCACGACTTCCACTCCGGTCACCGTCTCGACAACAGTCCCCGAAGTCCCTTCTCGGACCATCCGACCGTGGGAGACACGCCGGTCAATGGCTACCCCGACTCCTCCCGTGGACCACCTCTCCGCTATTTCCCTGATAGGGATAAGGCCCATTTCGGTGGACACAAGAGTATCACCGGCGACGCACGGATTTGTGCTCTCGATCTCCCCTATCTCGGGAGTGGGGTTGTCTCTGTTCAGCCGGTCGAGGAAGATGATGCCCGGTTCGCCGTTCCGCCAGGCCTGGTCGACGATCTTCTCGAAGACTTCCCGAGCGCTCAGTTTCCCGGTAATCTTGCCGTTTCTCGGGTTCACCAACTCATAGTCCTCGCCCGCTTCCACGGCCTGCATGAACTTCTCGGTGATGCCCACCGATATGTTGAAATTCGTAAGCTCGGCATTATCTGTCTTGCAGGTGATGAATTCGAGTATGTCCGGGTGGTCCACACGGAGGATGCCCATGTTGGCCCCGCGCCTGACACCCCCCTGCTTGACCGCTTCCGTAGCAGCGTTGAACACTTTCATGAATGAGACTGGCCCCGACGCCACACCGCCCGTGGACTTCACGACATCGTTCTTGGGCCTTAGGCGGCTAAAACTGAAGCCTGTCCCACCACCGGATTGGTGGATGAGAGCTGCATGCTTCAGGGAGTCGAAGATACTCCCCATCGAGTCCTCAACGGGCAGCACGAAGCAAGCAGAAAGCTGTTGGAGCTCCCGCCCGGCGTTTATGAGGGCCGGTGAATTTGGAAGGAACTTGGCCTCGGTCATGAGTTCGTAGAACCTGACCGCTACCCCGCGGGCTTCGTCCTTTTTTGACTCCACCAGTTGCCTGAAATCATCCCACGAGACTTTCATGAGCCCCTTTGATTCCAGACGCTCGAAGGCCATCTTGACTGTCGCCCAGTCCCATTCGGAGATGGCGAACTCGTGCCCGGCGGCAACTTCCGGCTTCTCGGGAGCACCGGCAACACTCCGGACCTTTTTGGGTCGTTCCTGCGGCCCGGAATAGACCTCAGGGTAATACAGCAAATCCATGAGAGCAATGTTCTTGGCGACGCGCCAGAACATTTGAGCGGGGCTCTCCAAGGGCTTTCCCGCTTCGTCCTTCTTCAGGTACCTCTTTTCCAGCACCTCTACAGCATTGTCAGAAAGGTTCAAACTTGACTGCCTCCCACCGGCTCAAGGCCTTGTCTGTCTTTTGGTTATGTAATGGCTCCGCTGGTCCTCTCCCCCCTGTAGGCCCAAAGCCTGCGGAAGGACCTTCAATCGTTACGGTCTCCGCCCTTCTCTTTGCCCTCCCTATCCTCCAAAATCTTCTCCAACTCTTCACGGAACCCCATGAGATCGGTGAATTCTCTGTAGACCGACGCAAACCGGACATAGGCAACGTCATCGATTTTCCGGAGTTTTTCCATGACCATCTCGCCGGTTTCTTTTGAGGTCACCTCGCCCCTGCCTGTCTCCCTTAAAGCGCGTTCGACTTCATACGCGGCTTTCTCCAAAGTCTCCAGAGGTATGGGGCGCTTTTCGCAAGCTCTCAGCATCCCCGACAAAATCTTCTGGCGGGAAAACATCTCTCGACTTCCGTCCTTCTTTATCACCAAGAGGGGAGTCTCTTCGACCCGTTCGTATGTGGTGAAGCGACGACCGCAATGCGGACACTCTCTACGCCGCCGAATAGCCGTTACTTCGTCGGTCGGACGAGATTCCAGCACCCTGGAGTCAAAAAAGCCGCAAAACGGGCACTTCAAGGAGTCACTCCACCTTCAGCGGAAAGTATACCCACAAATAGCCCAATCAAACATATGTGTGCGCTATATCTAGGTACGAGACCCCTATTCTACGCTAGATGTGTTTCTCCTTGTGGATTTCTCCCGCGCGCGAGAAATAAAACGCTCAATCGCGATGAGGAATCTCTCGTGGGTGCCCTCACCGATCGTGGCTACTCCATCATGGGCTTCTACCTGGAAAACAAGTCGCCGCCCGTCGATTTCGGTCAAAGTCGCTGTGGCGGTCACCTCGAGCCCGATGGGCGTCGGCGAAATATGTCTCACGTTGACGGCTGAGCCTACGGTGGACTCGCCTTCCTCTATGTAAGGTCTGAGGGCGTCTACGGCCGCTTCTTCCATGAGAAGGACCATGCTGGGCGTCGAGAAGACATCTACAGCCCCGCTTCCCACGGAAGACGCCACGTTGGCATCCGTGACCCGGACAGTCGCCTTCCCGTGAATTCCAGTCTGAAGGGGTTTCATCAAATACTCGCTCCTTAGCTATCGGTGAAATATGCTCGTCAAACGTGTATGATCATATTGCCTCTTGCGGGCAAAGAAAAGAGGCTGCGCTAGTTTCAGGCTGATGGTGGATTTTCTGCGCGTTCAAGGCAGTCCATGGGGCACAAAATCCGCACCCCCCTC
>DUUV01000073.1 GCA_012841375.1 Candidatus Fermentithermobacillaceae bacterium | reverse complement strand
GCTGGTACTGTCAGTTACTATGGCAAGTCTATTCACGGTGTCCCTCCGCCACTATCTCCGATTCACCCGGCCCCCTTCTAGCAAGAGTTCTCGTGAGAGTCCACGATCCGTCACGAAGCAAGGTGTTATCCTGGGATTCGCCAATATCGCGCAAGTTTCCTTGGTGGTGAAGGTGCAGATTGGTCATTGTAGAATGAGGCAACACGGCCTGTAAACATGAGTAACGCATGGAGGAGGGACTACCGTGGCAAGAGACGATTACAGGAAGAGAATGTTCGCTGACATATTTGAGATCGTCAAGCAGGTCCCCCCAGGCATGGTCACGACGTACGGCCGCATCGCTCAGATGGCCGGGTATTACGGAGCTTCTCGCATGGTGGGAAGGGCGATGAGTGAAGCCCCTCCGGGGCTCCCGTGCCATCGTGTGGTTAACGCTCAAGGTCGCATCGCGCCGTGTTGGCCGGAACAGCGGGCGCTTCTAGAGGCCGAAGGTGTGTCGTTCAAGGCCAACGGATGCGTGGACCTGGCGAAGCACCTTTGGTGAGGTCCGCTTGACTGCTTCCCTTTCGGGAGTTCCCGGCCCGTAACTCAATACCTTTTCGTTAGCCGGTCTTTCAACATTGATGGACGCGGTGACCAGCTGGAGTCCTCCTCTCAAATGCCTTTCTTAAGGCGACAAATTATCTGCCTATATTTCGACTTCGGCATGGTGGGGTTCCTGTGCAGGCGATTTGTCGGAATATGGTCACGCTCTTCGTATGTCATGGGGCGTTGAACCCGAGTGGCAGGAGGCGTGGGCGCAGTTTTCGAGCCAGGAGCGGATTTTCTGTGTAAGCGGTTAAGAGCGGTTAGGCTCCCCACACGCACGCGTCTTCCAGGATCCTCACCAATGACTCAAGCCCTTCTTGGTCCTGACTGTCAAAGCGGTCGAACGATGGGCAGTCGACGTCGAGGACTCCAACAATCGTCCCCTCGTGTCGGATGGGGATTACGATCTCAGAGTTGGACGCGCTGTCGCAGGCAATGTGTCCGGGGAATTGATGGACGTCGGCCACGCGCACGGTCCGGTTCTCCGCGACCGCCGTGCCGCAGACGCCCTTTCCGACAGGTATGTATATGCAGGCAGGTTTGCCTTGGAACGGTCCAAGAATCAGTTGTCCGTCTTGCATCAGGTAGAATCCCACCCAGTTTATGTCCTTCAGAGCATGCCAAAGCAAGGCCGAAGCGTTGGCCAGGTTCGGTATCGGGTGCTTCACTCCCTGAACCAATGCGGCCAGTTCCTTCTGAAGTAGCGAGTACAACTGTGTCTTGTCGTCGGGATAGCGGCCAGTGTCCTCCATCAGCATCAAACATCCCCCCGGTTTGCTGACTGAATTCAACGGGTGCGCCCAAGATCCTGCCTATCGGTACGCGGCCATACCCGCGCCAACAAAGCCAAAGGCTGGCGCCAGCCAGGGCCTATAGGGCCCAAGTGACTGTCGTCAGCCCACCTGATCTTACCCGCTATAACATGGGGTGGAAGACTATCATCCCGACGGCGTTGTAGGGTATGAGGATGTCTACGCAAGTTTGGTTCACGGGGATCCTAATAACCAGGTAGTCGAGACCTGCGAAAGCCAGTGTCCCTGTCACGGTGGCGGTGCCCATTCTATGGGTGGGGGGCTTTTCCGGCGGGCATTCCCAAGACAGGGGCGGAAGAGGTCCAACGTGCCCGCCCCCGGGAGGAATGCCCGGTGTCAGCGGCGGCCCGGCGAATCCCGGCCCGGTGCCTGTTCCTGGGCTAGGTAGGCCCGGAGTGGGAGGAGGAGCCGGTGGCGGCGGTAGAGGTTCGTATGGCGGGCACGGTCCGGCACCGACGATCGGCGCGGCGTGCACATGCATGAGATATACGGTAACCGTCTGACCAAGCGCCAGGGACAGCCTCTCCATCAGGGTGCCTGGCAGTTGTAGGGCTTTCGGCCTATCGGTATTTGGCATTGTATCGTCCCTCCGTTTCTCCATTCTGGTAAACATCTTATGTTGTCTCGCTTAATGGAGTGAGACTGTGGAGGAAATCGGCCCACAGCAGGATGCGATGATTCTGTGCAGAAGCACTCTGTGGAGAAGCACTTTGTGGAGAAGCACTTTGTGGAGAAGCGCTCACTCGTGGTGCACGGACTCCAATCAGGACTGAGAATGTGCTGAGTGATGGGAGAAAGGATGAGGAACGTGACCTTTCCGGCCCCGCCCAACCCCCGACCGGCCCAACCGGCTTGTTCTGACCGATCTGCTCCCTGCAAAGCTTATGCCGCCCAGCAAACGGTCGAAGATGCAGGCGGTGTGCCGGTCACCGCGAGATTGTATGTCAAGAGCAGCGAGTTCATGGAGGAAGTGCCCCCGGAGAGCGTGACTCTCACGGTTACTTCGCCACCTTACTGGAACGCCATCGACTACGATAGGCATGCCAATGACCCAACCGAGTTGTACCGGACTCGCCAATACTCGAGCGGGTTCGGCGACTATGATTCCTACCTGGAGTGGGTGTCGGGGATTTTTGCCCGTACTCTGGAGAAGACGAGGCCCGGCGGATACCTTGCGGTTATTGTCGGGACGGTCCTACTCAAAGGAGCGGCATACCCGGTCCCCTTCGACCTTGTGTCAAGATTAACGCGTCTGGGCTGGTTGTTTCATCAGGACATCATCTGGCACAAGTCCACCGGGGGAGTAAAGCGCGCAGGTGTGTTCATACAGCACCCATATCCCGGGTACTATCACCCCAACATCATGACAGAGTATATCCTTGTCTTCAGGAAGCCCGGTGACCCGATTTTCCGTTCCGTGAGCCAGGAGCGGAAGAAATCTGCCAGACACGAAATCGGGGCCTTGTTTACGAAGGAGATGGCCAACAACATATGGCATATCGCGCCGGTGCCTCCCAGAACCCTTGACCATCCTTGCCCGTTTCCCGAGGAGATCCCCTACCGGCTTGTGCAGCTCTACACCTACCCCGGAGACACCGTGCTTGACCCTTTCCTCGGATCGGGCCAGACCACCAAAGTGGCTTTTGCGCTAGGCAGGAACGCCATCGGCTATGACGTGGTGGAGCGGTACGTTGAGTACTCGTGGCGCCGGCTGCAAGAGCCTTTGGCGATACGGCAATCCCAGCTCGTTGCCGAGTTCAAGCACATACCCCTGGATGCTCCACTTGGATACGATGGGCGGTCCAGCAGCGCTAAGACCCGTCACGGTTCCGGCCTGACCACGCGCACCAACCAGGGAGAGCGTGGCAGCGGTGACGTGAGCACTGGATGCTTCTGACAAGACATGGAGTGTTCAGTGACCGGGTCCATATGTCGTATAGTTATGACAAGGTATTTGCCGCGCAAGTGATGAACAAGAGGTTCGGTACCGACACCCTTGTGGGAGATTTGGCATGGGAGGGGCAACCGGTGGATTTTCAGCGTATGTACAGAGACAAACTGGCGACTGTCGACCAGGTGCTCGACCTTCTCAAGTCAGGCGATGAGATAGTGGTCGGGGTCGGGCCTTCCGAGTCAGTCGCCCTTCTGGAGAAACTCCATACGATCTGGGAACGAGTTGAGAACGTCACGGTACTCAGCTGTCTGCCCATGGGACCGTATGAATTCTGTACGAATCCAAAGTATAAGGCCCATTTCTTCCATGAGTCCTGGTTCTTCACGGGCCCCGCCCGCATGGCCCGCGACGCCGGCATGGCTTCCTATGTACCGGGACACTTGAGCCTCGTGGGCAAGAGGAGGCTTGGGTTCACTAAACCCAGAGTGGTCTTCGCCGTTGCGTCGCCAATGGACCGGTGGGGGAATTTGAGTTTGTCTCTCGGTGTCTCGTACACAAAGGATTTCATGGAACACGCCGACCTAGTGGTTGTTGAGGTTAGCCCAAACTTCCCGGTGAACTACGGCGACACGCTGGTCAATATCAGGGATGTCGACTACGTAGTCGAGACTGAGCGGCACCCGCCCGAACTGCCCATCGCGCCCTTCTCCGAAAAGGCGCTCACCATCGGGCAGTACATCGCCGAGCTGGTGGAAGATGGGTCCACAATACAGCTTGGCATCGGCGCCATCCCCAATGCCGTGGCGCATGCACTCAAGGATAAGAAGGACCTAGGAGTGCACACGGAGATGTTCACCGACAGCATGGTTGACCTGTACGAAGCAGGGGTCATCACGGGCGCCAAGAAGACGATTCACCACGGTAAGATGATCGCTACCTTTGCCTACGGGACCCGTAGGCTCTATGACTTCCTGGATGGCAACCCGATGTGTGAGTTCTACCGGTCGGGCTATGTCAATAACCCGGTCGTGGTCGGTCAGAACTACAAGATGGTGAGTATCAATACCAGCCTACAGGTGGATGTCACCGGGCAGTGCTGCTCCGAGTCCCTCGGCACCAAGCATTACAGCGGCACGGGAGGACAGACGGACACTGCAGTTGGAGCCCAGCTCTCCGAAGGCGGCAAGTCCATCATAGCCCTCTACTCGACGGTCAAGGACGACACCATTTCTACCATCGTCCCTGCCCTGACTCGCGGGGCGCCCGTGACGTTGACGCGCATGGATGTGGACTATGTAGTCACCGAGCAGGGTGTGGCCCCTCTCCGGGGACGGTCCATCAGGGACCGGGTCAAGAACCTCATAGCGGTGGCTCACCCCAAGTTCCGAGAAGAGCTTCGCGAAGAGGTCAAACGGTTGGGCATCTGCTGATGTGTAGGCAGACGAGTACACGGGTTTTGTCGCACTACGGAACGTGAATCTAGGCTGGGCTGAGAGGAGAGTCACCATGCTTCAGGAGTTCAAGAAATTCGCGATGAGAGGCAACGTGGTTGACTTGGCCATTGGCGTCATCATCGGTGGAGCCTTTGGCAAGATCGTAACGTCGCTGGTCAATGACATGCTCATGCCACTCCTTGGGATTGTCGTAGGACGGATAGACCTTACATCCCTCAAACTGGTCATAAGGCCGGCCATCGGAGACGTTGCAGAGCTGTCGATCCTGTATGGACAGTTTTTGCAGACGGCGGTTGATTTCCTGGTAATTGCGCTTTCGCTCTTCTTTGTTATGAAAGCCATGCTTCGCTTCAGGAAGAGAGAAGAAGAGAAACCAGAGATGCCGAAACCTCCTCCGGAGCCTTCCAACGAAGAGAGGTTGTTGACTGAGATACGCGATCTGCTGAGAGACAACGTTCAAGGGACGACACGGTAAGCGCGCCCGGGAGTGTCACGGCCGTACCCCGGCAAGCCCCTTGAACAGCTCCACTGCAGTCTCAATGATCTCGTCCGGGAAATCGTACCCGTAAGTGTGTACAGGCGGGTGCTCTTCTCCGTTGCCGATATAGCAGAGGGCTCCTTTAGTCGCCTTCAGGTAGTGGCCAAAGTCTTCTGAGCCCCGGCGCGGTTCAGGAATCTCCAGTAGAGGAAGGCCTTTTTCTCTGCAGACCATGCGGATCTTGTCAGAACTCTCTTTGTGGTTCGAGGTGACGGGGAACACATCATTGTAGGCAAAACTCACCTTCAGACCGTCTCTTTCCGCTTCCGCTCGAGCCAACTCTTCAAGTGACGCCTGAAGCCTGCCTAGCTCCTCCTCGTAGTAAGCCCGTATGGTAAGGAGCAGCTCGCCTCTACTGGCGGACATCCCGAAGGCACGCTCTCCTACATCCACCCGAATAACGGTGCACAGAACCATACCCCTGTTTCTTTCCGGGGAAGTGAGCTCAGGAATGGCGTTGATTATCTTCGCGATAGCATAGGCAGGATTTGCTCCCTTCTCGGGCTGACTCGCGTGAGCCGGTGCGCCTTCCATGCGGATCGCCATCCCTTTGGACGCGCAGTTGCAGGTACCGTCGATTACGTTTACCGTTCCCACTCGGAAGCCGCTTCCATTGTGATAGGCAAAAATCTCATCTATATCGTTCTCTCTTATGAATGTCACGCACTCTGCAGCCCCATCACCCGTCTCTTCCGCATGCTGGAACAGGAAAAAGATGTCCTTCCGGGCACCTTTCTGGTCGACCTCCAAGGCAAATCCGGCAAGAGCCGCCGAGTGACCGTCGTGACCGCACTTGTGAGCGACGCCCGGGATTTTGGAGCTCCACGGAAGGGCTATGCCCTCATCCATGGGTAGGGCGTCAAAATCAGCGCGGAAAGCTATATTCTCGTCGCTTCTCCCGTCGCCTGAACGATAGACTGCATAGAACCACTTTCCTCTATCCACAATCTCCAGTTTCGTATGGGTTTTTATGAAGTCCATCAAGTGCTGCTTTGTCCAGGTCTCGTGGTTCGAGACTTCAGGATGTTCGTGGAGACGGCGTCGTAGACACTTGGCCAACTCAAGGTTTCTAGGTTCCATATGTTCCTAGCCCCCCAGATCCAGCATTATCAAGCATTGTATCAGGTTCCTTACCATTCAGGTCGGACGGAGTTCACTGAAATGCATGACCGAACACATGTGCCCGACACTGTCTGACGGAGCGAGTGTAGTAAGATAACTCAAAAGACTCGGACTCGGCGTGGGAAAGTGGGTATTTAGAACCTGAAACCAGGGAGGTGAGCAAAGAAATGACTGTCTACCAGACCTTCGATGATTTCTTTCGTGCTGGAACTGGCAAGGATCCCTACTGCTACCAGAGAGAACTGGCGCTCATGCCAGAGCTTCCTGAAGCGTTGATTGTACCTACAGGAGCCGGAAAGACCTTGGCAGTTGCGTTGGCCTGGCTTTGGCGGAGGCGTTTCGAGCCACATCCGGAACGGAGGAACAACACCCCTCGCAGGCTTGTCTACTGCCTGCCCATGCGGACCTTGGTAAGCCAGACCGCTGAATCGATTCGAGATTGTCTGCGTGCCCTGGGGATATTGAGTGCGGGAGACGGAGCTGATGCCAACGGTGTGTCTGTGCACATTCTCATGGGCGGAGATGCCGACGACTCATGGATGAGAACCCCGGAGCGAGATGTAGTTTTGGTGGGCACACAGGATATGCTGCTTTCCAGAGCACTTAACCGTGGATATGGTGTAAGCCGCTTCAGGTGGCCACCTTTGTTTGGCCTTCTGAGCAATGATTGTCTCTGGGTGTTTGATGAGATTCAACTGATGGGTTCCGGTCTGTATACCTCGGCTCAGCTCGATGCTTTCAGGAGTAGCCACGGTATATACGGGAAAACCCCCAGCCTTTGGATGTCGGCAACTGCTGAGCCCGACTGGCTGCAGACAATCAACAGGAGGGCCCCCGAGCCCTCTGCGGTCATGAGGTTGGGGGCAAAAGATGCCGGCGGACCCCTTGAGAAGCGCTTGAATGCCCGAAAAGTGCTACGAAAAGCCGGAACGGCTCCCCGGTTCCGTCGTAAGGCCGACCTCACACGATACGCAGCCACGGTCGCAGGATCTGTCTTGAAGCATCATGTCCACGGGGATTTGACGTTGGTTGTGTGTAACACGGTTGAAAGGGCTTTGGCGGTGTATCGTGAAGTCATCAAGGCCGGTCCCGAGGATGAGGTGCTCCTCATCCATTCGCGGTTTAGACCTGCCGAGCGTCTAGGGCTGGAGTCTCAACTGCAGGGCGATAGAGATCGGATGAAAGGCGGCAGGATTGTCATCTCTACCCAGGTGGTAGAGGCGGGTGTTGACCTTTCAAGCAGAACTCTCATAACTGAGATTGCCCCGTGGAGCTCGCTCGTTCAAAGATGGGGAAGGAATAACCGCGCAGGTGAGTATGCAGAGTCAGATATCCTGTGGTTCGATCTGTCTGACGACGACTGTCTCCCGTACTCTGCCGAGGAGTTGGCCAGGTCAAGGGTGCTACTCGAAAAGCTAGAAGGCGATTCGGTCAGTCCGTCGAAAATTCCGGCTCTGCCTGAGCCGTACGAACCGCGTTTCGCATTCCGACACCGTGATTTTCTCGAGCTGTTCGATACAACCCCCGACATCACCGGAACCGACATAGATGTTTCGCGGTTTGTGCGTGGCCAGGATGATCCCGATGTGGGTGTCTTCTGGCGAAACTGGTCAGACACCAACCCCCCAGGAGACATGGCTGCTCCAGGTATGCATGAGATTTGTTCTGTGCCTGTTGGAGAACTGCAGAGATTCATGAGGGGATCGAGCAGTCGACAGGAGGTATGGAAGTGGGATCACATCTCGGGCCAGTGGGAACGTGCAGGACTTCGGGACATTTATCCAGGTCAAGTCTTCTTGTTGAAGGCGAGCTTAGGAGGCTATTCCACAACTGAAGGCTGGTGTCCTGATTCTGTCGACCCTGTAACCGATCTTAGAGATGAGACCAAACCGGCGCCCGACCATTGGAGTCAGGGGACGTATGACAATGCGGGCGCTTGGGTATCTCTCAGAGAACATTCCGACAACGTTGTATCCGAACTCCAGGAGATCCTGGATGGCCTCGGCGATATCTTGCCTAGGGATGTTGTGGAGTCGCTACGCGTGGCTGCCAGATGGCACGACTTAGGGAAAGCTCATTGTGTGTTTCAGAATGCATTGGTGGGCCCATTGCCCGAACCCGAAAGAGCCAAGCGGTCTACGGAGACCTGGGCGAAGAAGCCTCGGACCAAGCGACGGACCACCTACTCACGCCGTCATTTCAGACACGAGCTGGCGAGCGCACTGGCGGTTCTTCACCATCTTGGCGATTCACTCATTGCCTATCTCGTGGCTTCTCATCACGGACGAGTGAGAGGCGTAATTCGCTCCATTGCCACCGAAACTGTGCCGGGGAACGGTAAGCGTTACGCGTTGGGTGTATGGGATGGTGACCCGCCGCTGCCCGAGACGGATCTTGGCGGCCTAGTAGTACCTCCGACAGTTCTGAGTCTGGAGTGCATGGAGCTCGGAATGGGGGCGTCGGGACACATCTCATGGATTGACCGTGTGGCAGACCTTCTCCTTAGGCGCGACCTCGGCCCGTTCCGTCTCGCGTACCTAGAAAGCCTACTGATCGCGGCCGACTGGGCCGCCAGTAGTAAAGAAGGAGGTGATAAACCAAATGCAGACGATCATCCTTGATGGATGTACTCCCACGCCAATTGCGGCTTATCTCAAGGCATTGGGTATCCTTCGGTTGGTGTCTGAGCAGGTTGATCCCTCGGCACGCGGCCATTGGCTCAATCACGTGTTCCGGTTATCGAGTTCCCTCGACTCAGGAGCTTTGGTCGGTTTCTTCCTTGATCGCTATCGCCCATCTCCCATCATCGCCCCTTGGAATGGAGGTTCGGGATTTTACCCGAAGAAGAGTGCGACCCTCGCCCTGTCTGCCATTGCAGACAGCACAACTCCAAGACTCGCGGACTACAGGGCAACGATAGAAGCAGCGCGTGGGGTCATCCGAGACCTACGCCTCACTGCCAAACCCAACACGAAGCAAAAACAAGAGCTGATGCGTTTGTGCCGGTCAGCTCTGCCCGACGCGGCGGTGCAGTGGATCGACACTGCCTACATTCTCGGACAGGACAAGCCCAGGTATCCGGCTCTTCTGGGGACGGGTGCAAATGACGGCAACTTGGACTTCACGGCCAACTTCATGCAGAACCTCCTCGTCGCGATTGATGTCGGCTCGAGCTTCGGGGAAGAACGGACCAGCCGGTCTCGAGGCCACGACCGGGAGGTTTCCGAGCAGTTTCTGAGAGACGCGCTTTTCGGAACAGCCACCGCTCCTCTTCTTACTTCTACTGCCGGCCAGTATAACCCCGGTGCCGTTGGCGGCCCGAACAGCACTCGCGGCTTTGAAGGCAGGGCCCTACTCAATCCCTGGGATTTCATTCTAACTCTCGAAGGCAGCTTGGTTTTCGCCGGATCAGTGGTCTGGCGTTTGAACGCCGCGTCTCGAGGGATGGCGGCCTTTCCATTCACGGTCGAAGCTTCTGCCTCGGGGTGGGGCACCGCGGGACAAGATGCTGCAGAAGCCCGGGCGGAAATGTGGATGCCGCTTTGGGACAGACCGGCGTCTTACCGGGAAATCATGCGACTGTTCTCAGAAGGCAGGGCACAGGTGGGAAGGCGTCGCGCGAGTACAGGTACTGACTTCGCACGCGCAATCGCAGGACTTGGGGTCGACAGGGGAATAACCGAGTTCGTGCGCTATGGTTTCATGCGACGTAGCGGCCTGGCATATCTCAGTGTGCCGCTCGGACAAATCAGGGTAGCCGAACGCCCTACCGCACACCTGCTTAGAGACCTTGATCCGTGGCTTGATTCCCTGAAAAGGTTGGCTTCCGCTGAAGGCCCCGATACCTACAAGAGAGCGATTCGTCAGATTGAGGATCGTATCTTTGCCTTCTGTAACACCGGAAGCACCCGTGACCTGATCGCTGTCTTGAGGGCCGTCGGACGAGCAGAGAGGGCACTGGCCACAGGATCGAGGAGTCGGAGAACCGCGATGCCGCTTCAACGGCTCCGTCCCGATTGGGCTGACAAATGCTGTGACTCAGTCGAGTTCAGGTTGGCTTTGGCCCTAGCTTCTATCTCGCATCCAAAGATAGGTTCGATCCGCTGTAACCTTGAGCCAGTGAAACAGGAAGGTGATCGTTGGAGGTGGGTCGCCGGCGCTCCAACCGCTTTGGCTTCAGGCACCGACCTCGTCCGCATACTTGCGAGTATCCTGGAACGGCGTCTCATGGACGGCGCTCGAGAGGGAGTAGGGGAACTGCCGATCGAAGGCGCCTTCGAGGTTCCTCTTTCGGATCTAGTGCTGTTCTTGAGAGGCCAGACAGACGATGGAGAGGTGTTGGACCTGCTCTGGGCCCTAGGAGCAATGATGATGGATCGGGGCGTTCTGAGCAACGTTGCGAAGCGCACGGTGTCGAGCAAAACAGAAGCAGCGTCCGTACCGGGAGCATATGCCTTGCTGAAGCTGCTGATGCTCCCCGAGAAGTCCTTCAAGCGCGTGCGTTCGCTGGCGCGCCTAGACCCTGAGACCCGCATTCGCCCCGAGCCTGCCATCCTCTCAAGGTTGAGGGCGCTGGATCCCCAAAGCGCAGTGGAAATCGCCGTCAGACGGCTCCGAACGCTGGGGATCATGCCGCTTGCCTCTGGGCGTGCAGGAGACATGCGGGTTCCCACTTTTGTAATGGATCGGGATGAGGTAGACCGCCTTGCGGCCGCTCTCCTGGTTCCGGTAACTGGTGTTGACTATCTGTACAGGTTTGTGATTCGACCTTCGGCAAGTCATCAATAGTGAAAGGTGAGTGATCTTGGTGTCGGCATTCAAACCTCTTATGAGTCAGCCAAGGGTTCTTTTTGACGTAGCGCTGCGCTTGGTTCAGGGGCAGAGATTTCAGCCTACCGGGTTTCCCGATCTAGGTGCTGCCACTTACAGATTGCCCGATGGCAAGCAGATGCTGCTGGTAGAGTCGCCTCAGTCCATGGCGAACAGACTGGAGGCAACCGCATGGGACGGTGTGGCCAACGATCTTGTGGCACCGTTGCGAGGACTTCCTTACATCGCCGCCTTTTCTCCTCCGCCTGACAGCAGGTTTCTCACGAGCTCGATCCTAGAGGCGCACCGCCTGAACTCACCGTACTTCCTTGACAGCGCAGGCGGGACGTTCATGCAACTACTGAAGAAGGAACTCGAAGAAGGGCAAGGCGAAGAGAGCGAAGCTGTCAACCTCAGGCATGCCGCTAAGGTAATGTTCAAGTACGATCCGAATTCAGTGCTTCACGGAGTTTTTCTGGCCAACAAGAAGCTGGCCGGAGGCAGGTACCGGTTTGCCCGCCTCCTGTCGGCCTTCATTGAGGCTGAGGATGTGCTGCCTGTAGAGAGCGGCGGTGTCAAGAATGACAGGCTCAACCCGAGTGGGGATACGGGAGCAGGCTATGGGAATGTTCCATTCCACCGGACCGAGTTCGTGGCGTCCTCGATTACTGCGCACTTCTCACTGGATCTAGCCACACTGCGCGGCTATGGACTGGGAGAAGATGAGGAAAACCTGCTTATCGGCCTGGCGCTCTGGAAGATACGGCGGCTTCTCGAAGGGAACCTAAGGCTTAGGACAGCCTGCGATCTGACTTGCGATGTCAATCAGGTCTTCGCCTCCGCACCCCAGGGATTCGTGCTGCCCACCGCCGAGGAACTCGACTCAAAGATGCCGGCCTTGATTGAGCGGTGTGCTGAGGCGTTCGCGCAGCCGCGGGTTACTAAATTGGTTTGGTCCTCAAGAGAAGCCAAGAAACTGGCAAGCGACCGTAAGAAGAGAGAAACGGAGGATGAGGAGGCGCAGCAATGATCGCGATCTCCGTCCGCTTTATCGCGGGGGGTTATCACGCTACACCTTGGGGTCGTCATGTAAATGAAGGCGCGGTAGAATGGCCTCCTTCTTCCTGGCGTCTCTTGCGTGCATTGATTGCCTCCTGGAAGCAGACGATGCCTGGTGTCCCCGAAGAGAGGATGAAGCGCCTCCTAACATCACTCTCAACGCCTCCAGATTTTCGGTTGCCAAAGGGCACTCCGACCCATACCCGGCACTATATGCCCACCGGGGTGGGAGACTCTCGCAGGACCCTGGTGATCGATTCATTTGTCGCTGTCCAAGAGAATGATCCAGTCGAGTTCCTGTGGGACGGGGACCTCCCGAACGAAGACCGGGAATTGCTGGCACGACTGCTTGAGAACATGCCCTACTTTGGCCGGGCTGAATCGTGGTGCAAGGCCGGTCTCGTGGAAGCCTCTGAGCCAAACTGTCGCTGGTTGAGGTCCGGCGAATCGGTTCCCGACGATTGTGATTCGGTGAGAGTGCTGGTTCCCAAACCAGACGTGACCCTGAACCAGCTTATGGTGGATACGGCGGACTTGCGTGATAGGCAAAAGCTGCTTGATCCACCCGGCAGTCAGTGGGTGCTCTATGCTGTGAAGAGAAGTGCTCTCTTGCCCGTTCAGTCCTCGTACATGCGCCCTCATAGAGCTTCAGCGGAGATCGTAGCTGCACGATACGCACTTGATGCGGTTCCTCTACCGCCGATAACTGCAACCGCTTCACTTGCCGAGGTGGTCCGGAAGGCAGTAATGAGCCAGTACGGGCGGCACAATCAAGGGGCCATTTCTCCAATACTAGCCGGAAGGATGGACCGGATGGGCCCCCTCAAAGGAAACAAGCATGCATATTACCTGCCTACCGATGAGGATTTCGATGGCCGTCTGGACCACGTAACGGTGTGGGCTCCAGGGGGATTGGGCGCGAAGGAGTGTGAGGCTCTTGCCAGTACCAGAGCTCTAAACTTGGGGAAGGACATCATCCTCAATATGCTTCTTCTGGGCTTTGGCACCGAAGAAGGGTTTGGAATGGGACCGTGTTTCAGAGCGTCTACTGTGTGGCAATCGGCGACTCCATTCGTGTTGTCGCGCCACCCAAAGAGATACAGGTCAGGAGGCACCAAGCTGAACGCCGATGGAACGCAGGTCGACGGCCCAGAGGACCAGATTCGGCGCGAATGGCAGATTAGGCGTAAGGATAATGCCTCTCTGCCAGAGATAGTCTCCATTGAGGCAATCCCGAGACTCCGGATTAGGGAGCGGCACTTATCGTGGCTTGAATTCCGGACTGCCCGTTCAAGTCCGTTTGCACCACCGCCGGTAGCAGTCGGAGGCGGCTTTCGGATCCGATTTTCGACCCCCACTCGTGGACCAATAGCTCTCGGCTACGGTGCCCATTATGGGTTGGGTCTCTTTGTCCCGGGGTCTTAGGGGGTAGGAGTAGACGTGGCAGACGATGTGCTGCGGGAGACCTCGATAGAAGGTCTCCCGCTCGTTCCCGCCCGCATCCTCAACGAGTATGCTTATTGCCCCAGGCTCGCATATCTGGAGTGGGTTCAGGGGGAGTTCGAGGAGAGCGCTGACACCCTTGACGGTAGTCTTCGCCACAGGACTGTGGATCTGGAGACCGGTTCGCTCCCAGACCCGAGAGAACAGTCGAATGCTGATGCAGAGCTGCGCGTCCTAGCCCGTTCTGTGTTGCTGTCTTCGGAAGCACACGGACTTATTGCGCGCATGGACCTGGTGGAGTCAGCAGGAGACTGTGTAATGCCTGTTGACTACAAACGCGGAAAAACGCCCGATACTCCCGAAAGGTCGTGGGAACCGGACAGAGTCCAACTATGTGCGCAAGGTCTGATTCTGAGGGACAATGGCTATAAGTGTCATTCCGGCGTGATCTATTACTCAGGCAGCAAGAGTCGTATAGAAGTCGATTTCGATGAGGCTCTCGTGGGCAGGACCTTGGAACTACTAGCAGATCTACGATCCGTGTGCGCTAGCGAGGTTATCCCGCCTCCCCTCGCACAAAGTAGGAAATGTGAGGGGTGCTCTCTGGCGGGTATCTGTCTGCCAGACGAAGTGACCTTGTTGGCGAAGATGAAAGATGATGCGGATGAGCGGCGCAAGACTCCTGTGAAAGAATTGAGGCGGCTGGTTCCCTCGGTTTGCGATCTACAGCCAGTATACGTTCTAGAACAAGGTGCTAGCGTTAGTAAGAAGGGCGATCTGCTTCAGGTCAAGAAGGATGGGTCCGTCATTCAGAAGGTTAGGCTTCTTACTACTTCGCAGCTCAACGTCTTCGGGAATGTCCAGGTGTCAACTCAACTCCTCAGAGAACTCGGCGATCGCGATGTCTCCGTCTGCTACTTTACCTATGGCGGTTGGTTTGCCGGTATGTTCTCGGGGATGGGACACAAGAACGTGGAACTGAGAAGGAAGCAGTTCGCCTTGGCAGAGGACCCACAGTGGAGTCTCCGGCAAGCCTCTCAGTTCGTAGCCGGGAAGATAAGGAACTCCCGAACCCTTCTACGGCGGAACTCATCGGATCCCCGGAAGGCAGTCCTTACTGAGTTGAGTCGCCTTGCATCACGGGCTCGGGTTGTCGAGAGTATGGACTCTCTGCTAGGCGTGGAGGGGGCCGCGGCGCGGCTCTATTTCTCGCGATTCGCCACGATGTTGAAGCCAAGGATAGGAGAGGCTTTTGACTTCCGGAACCGAAATCGCCGGCCACCCAAAGACCCCATCAACGCACTCCTTTCTTTTGTCTATGGTTTGTTGGTTAAGGATATCAACATTACGCTTCTATCGGTTGGTTTTGACCCGATGATGGGATTCCTTCATCGACCCAGGTACGGAAAGCCCGCGCTCGCCTTGGATCTTGCCGAGGAGTTCAGACCCATTGTGGGTGACTCGGTTGTGCTGACGTTGGTCAATGGTGGGGAGGTCAGTTCGAAAGACTTTATTGAGCGCGGTGGAGCGCTGGCCCTGACGCCCCATGGAAGACGGAAGGTTATTGGAGCTTACGAACGGAGGTTGAGTACTGAGGTTAGGCACCCAGTGTTTGGTTACTCAGTGAGCTACCGGCGCGTCATGGAAATCCAGGCTAGGTTACTTGCGCGGCGCATCGCAGGCGAGATTCCTGAGTATTTGCCGATAGTAACGAGGTGATGAGCAGACTTGAGGCATTCTTATATCGTGAGCTACGACATCTGCGACCCCAAGAGGCTTCGCAAGATGCACAAGAAAATGTTGGGATTCGGTGACAGAGTGCAGCTATCCGTTTTCCTCTGCGATCTCAACGACAAGGAAAGGGTGTTGCTTCAGAGCGCTGTCTTGGAGGTCATGAATCAGCAGGAGGACCATGTGATGATAGCGGACCTCGGCCCGTCCAGGGATTCCGGCTCCATCGAGTTCTTAGGTAAACGGGTGCCCATACTCGATAGAGGGGCTGTGGTGGTCTAGGGTGAACGCAATGATGGTCATTTCAAGGCACGCTGATGCTCGCGTCGAAAACATCCTTGTCAGGGTCCAGCAATCGCCATATCTTAACGATGTGGAGGAGAAGGCTGCTGCGAGCGGTTGTGTGGCGAGTCGTGTCCCAGGCACCGCTCGCGATCCAGAAGCCCTGACAAGGGGGAGTTTTGTGTTGAGCGCCCATGTTGGTCGTCTCTTTACCACGTTTGAGACGCCAACCTCTCGAATTGTGACCAGAGGATCCCAGGTCAAGGCCGCCGAATTCGAGAGCGGTATCCACGGCTGAAGAGCCGTGGCTCAGTTGCAGGAAGCGGCTCGTGGAGCAGATGTTTCGAGACAACGGGGTATCCACGGCTGAAGAGCCGTGGCTCAGTTGCAGGAGGCACCGCCTACATCTGGACCATTGGCGGAGTGCGGGTATCCACGGCTGAAGAGCCGTGGCTCAGTTGCAGGTATAATCTTGGTCCTTTGGCTGGCACCCACAGCATAGTATCCACGGCTGAAGAGCCGTGGCTCAGTTGCAGGTACCGAGCCATGTACAAATACGTCTACGTGGTGACGGTATCCACGGCTGAAGAGCCGTGGCTCAGTTGCAGGCAAATTCAGACCATAGACATCATCTATGGCATGAAGTATCCACGGCTGAAGAGCCGTGGCTCAGTTGCAGGGCCGTACTCAGGGTCAGGGTAGGTGACGGTGTGAAAGTATCCACGGCTGAAGAGCCGTGGCTCAGTTGCAGGTCGTACTCAACATATGGCAGTGGCTGTTCGGACGGGGTATCCACGGCTGAAGAGCCGTGGCTCAGTTGCAGGCACATTGCCGCCGGCGGCATCTAGGACAGCCGCCCACGTATCCACGGCTGAAGAGCCGTGGCTCAGTTGCAGGTACTACATCGCCGAGCTTGACGAGTCCGACGACGTTGGTATCCACGGCTGAAGAGCCGTGGCTCAGTTGCAGGCGTTGCGAAGCGATACGGTGTGACTCCGGCCACCTTGGTATCCACGGCTGAAGAGCCGTGGCTCAGTTGCAGGCCGCAGGCCGTGCACTGGTAGTTCCCTTGCCGGCCTTGTATCCACGGCTGAAGAGCCGTGGCTCAGTTGCAGGGAGTTGTCGCCTGTGGCACTCTGGCGAGCAGGCGGCTTGTATCCACGGCTGAAGAGCCGTGGCTCAGTTGCAGGACGGGCGTGGGACGGTATTACTCGCAGGGGTTCATCGTATCCACGGCTGAAGAGCCGTGGCTCAGTTGCAGGCTGCATAATGCGCTCTATCTCGTCTGCTCTCAGGTGAGTATCCACGGCTGAAGAGCCGTGGCTCAGTTGCAGGTAGCGCATGCGCTAGTCTTATGCAATACCCCTGAACGCTTTTCTCAAAACTTTTTTCATGCCCTCACGCTGGGCTAATGTAAATTCGCCAAAAATCTTTCGCAGAAAAACAAAAAT
>DUUV01000035.1 GCA_012841375.1 Candidatus Fermentithermobacillaceae bacterium | reverse complement strand
CGATGAAAAGCGGAATAGATGAGCAGCTGCAAAACGGCGTCACGGTCCCGAGTAACGCGCTCAGGATGTTGGCAGTCAGGCCGTGGAAGCGCCCTAAAATCTTCTTCGTCCTTTCGGGCGGGAAGAAGCTCTGGATATAGGAGATGCCGTAGATCAGGACCGACAGTAGCGCCAGGATCTTGATGGTGTCGTACACGAAGAACTGGGCGCTCCCGCCGAGACGGGTCCCGGTATCTACTCCGAGCGACGCCAGAATGCGTCCCACCAGAGTATTCAGCCAGTGCATACCCAGCATTTGATTCTGAAAGAAGTCCCAGGCCGCACGCAATGATCCCACTCTGAACGCCTCCCAACAAACCGACCAGATGTAGTATACGTCTATATGCCCATACAAGCAATTAGAGCTTGTCACATGGTACGGGAGGAGAAGGCCGGCTTCCGATGCTGAGGTCCCGGGAACCTAAGTCAACTTTAGACTCACAATCCGCGTTTGACCCGGTCGTGGACAATCTCTGGGTGGCTTGGCGGCAGGCCGTAACTACCGAGGACCTCTTCAGGCGTTACAGCGCGCACGGGGAACGGGGCAAAATCCTGCCCGTTGTATGTACAGATGGTGTCAATCCCAGCATCTTTCATCTGAGCCGCGATAAATGCGTCAAAGACATGCGGACCGGTAGTGCCAGTCGAATCGACAAGGCCCGAAAGGAAGTCAAGCGATGTGTCGCGCGGACTGATCACTTGGAATGTGGCCCTAAGGTTGGCGATTTCCAGAAGCGCCTCTTCAGAAGTCAGCGCTCGCGCAACCCTCCTCGGATTCGTGACCACTGCAAAGAACTCCAACAGGTTTTGCAGGAACACACCGGCAGGCATGACGCCCTCGACCACAGCATTCACTAGGCGCCGTGAAGACTGATGATGCGGGTCGCCTTCGGTTATCGCATATATCAGGACATTGGTATCGAAAACGATCATTGTTTCACTCTATCCCCATAAATGTCCCTTCGAGATAGGGATCCGATGACTCTGCTTGGATACGTGCCCAGCCTGATAGGACGTGCGCTCGTCTGAAGGTACTTTTCAAGAGCCTCTATGACCAACTCATTCTTGGGCCTCCCTAGCTCCCTTGCCGCAGCATCAAGCTTTCGTACGACATCCTGCTTGCCCTTTGGCACATAGATGTTCAGCTGCACTGCAATTCCCTCCTGGCAGTATTGTCTATCCATCATATCCAATAGTCAATAGTGCCATATCCATGTGGAGACCATCCCGAATCATCCCCCGAATTCTCAGCCCCCCTGCCCCTCGAACCTGGCCACTACGCAGTATCACAGCAAATGAGTAGCGGGGAAAGGAAGCCGTTGGGGATAATCGGTCCGGAGAGTCCCGGCCCACCATGGCAGTTAAGGTGAGGATCACATCAGTGGCTACTCGTTTGTAGGATGTCCCTCGATGTCGGACTTCCGCCTAAGGTCTCGCTCTACAACCACTATCGTGAATAGCATGGCCAGCAGTTGGAATCCCATAAGCCACAAGGATGCTGTTTCAAGATCCTCCCAACAATAGAGGGCTACCAGAACCGAGGCGCCCCCTAAGACTAGCCCAGTGCGCCACCAGATCTCGCCCGTCCTCCTGTTGGCGTAGTCCCAAGCCTCCGGACTCTTCATCGAACGCGAAGTCCGGTAGCCGTAGAACCAGTTCACGCGCTTAGGTGGGTTCTTCCTGAAGAGGGCTCCAATGAGAGCCATGGTAAAAGGCACAAGCATGGAGGTCACGAAAAGGAACGCGCTCACTTTCATCCTCCGTCCTAATCATTGATAAAAAGGCCCGTGTTCGATGCTTCCCAGAAGACCGT
>DUUV01000150.1 GCA_012841375.1 Candidatus Fermentithermobacillaceae bacterium | reverse complement strand
CGAGCCGGGTCTTGGCTTTCTGTTCGGCCTCCTGGGCCTTTCGGTTGGCCTCTGCCAACTGCTGTTCAAAGTTCTTCTGTGGGTCGGGCTCCAGGCCCAAAGCTTTGAGCACCTTCGAGGTTATCTCAGTGGGCAGCGTCTCTAGCTTGCTTTCAAGTTCCTTTGCCTTAGTGCGGTACTTGGCCGCCTCTTCTCGGAGGCTCTTGACGTATACCTCGTCGAAGGTGTTGGTGTCGCCGCCCTGAGAGCCGCCTTGAGAACCGTCTTTGTTCTCGGGCTGCTGGTCTTCTGTGGGGTCCGCTCCGCCACCGTCTGCGAACAACTGCAGGTCAATGAGTCTCTGTACGTTGTCTTTGAGCACCTGGCTCATGGTGATTGCTCCTTGGGCTCCTGGCCCGGGTTGTGGTTATCTCTCCTGAGGTTGACAACGGCTTCAGCGATGCTCTCAATTGCTGCCTCCAATAAATCCTTGCCAGTATCATCCGATGGCTTCCCCAGCAAAGCGAAATACAGATGAACTAACTCGTGGACAAGGTCTATTTCCATGTCCTGCGGCATCATGGCGTTCGTCGGGTAGTATTCAGGCGCGACGATGAGTATGTCAGCAACTCGCAAAGTCGTGTTGTACGTTACGTAAGCTCCATCATCTGCCTGCTCCGGATCCGGACGACCGATCTTGACGCGCACCCTCCAATCTTGTAGCCTCAAAATCCTCTGGTACTCGGCGCATAATTGCCGCAACTCATCCTCTGTCAGGATGACTTCTTGCATATCCGCACCCCTCAGTTCCCAGGAATGACAACACCCCCGACGAATCCTGCCAGGGGTGAACTATGGGCAAAGACAAGTTCGACGACTACATCGACCCAAACTGGACCATACACAACGACCGCCAGTCGGTGACGGCCGGGATAAATACGCGCATTTGGTTGTGTCGTAGGAGGGGGCTACGACCGACGCTGATTCGGTTGGGTAAGGAGCATACCCGTCTATTCCTCCGCGAACACTCCCTGCAGGTCATCCCAAACAAAAAGCCCCGCAGGCTAATCTCGGGGCATCTAGGCTGGGACGAAGAACGTCGCTGCCTTGTCTACTTGAGTTGGCTTCGGATACCGATACAGTTCAACGACCCAAAGATTATCGGGATCGCGGTGGAGAGTGAGCCGCTGCCTTCTACGCCGCGAACTCAGGAAGATAAGCGCTGAAGGTGTGGCGGCAGTTCGGGTGGAACAGCCCCTCTTCGCGGGCCCGGTCCATGGTCGGATACCCGGGCGTCTTGCCCGTGAGACTCACGACCCTGCCCTGCCACGGAGCGCACAACTCGCAGCTGCGGGCGTGGGCGCTGATTATCACCAGGTCGATGTTGTGCTCCAGTAGCCGGTTCTCGGTACCCGCTAGGTGGGCCTCCATGGTCGTGGTCCTGGCCACCGTCTCCGAGTAGGTCTTCATGTTCCACTCGCGACCGCGCCTATCGCGAAACCCTGTGATGCCTTGGGCCCTGAGCGTGTCCCGGTACTCGCTGGCCACCTGTTTCCACGTCTTGTACCCGATGATGCTCTGCTTCGTGGTCTCCAGCGCGTACCTGCGGTAGACGTCCTCGACCTGCCTGCCTATGACCTGGCGCACGCTCTCAAGCCTGTCGAACGTGTTTTCAGCCAAGACCTGCACGGCTTGCTGGTGTATCGCCCCGAAGCCCCCGGCAGCCTTGCCCACCATCTCGTCGGCGAACTTGGCCCCCTCGATGTACACGCGAGGGACAGCCTCTTCGCACCACTGGCGGTTGCCTGCAAGGAGGTCCTCCAGGACGGCCTGGACATTCTCGAGTAGATCGCGAAGGTGCTTGAGGTCGTTGCCCCTGGCCATGGCCCTATCGAGCTGCAAAAGGATCTCACGCTCAGCCTCGATGTACAGCCTGACAAGCCGCCTAGCCTCGGCCTCGCTCAGTCTTGCCAGCTCGTCAGGATTGCGGCTCATTGGCTCCACCCTCTGCCGGCAGCCTTACGCTAGGACGGTTCTGTGCGGCGGCGGGATCAACGACCCTGTTTTGCTGCTGCTCTGCCTTTATCCGCTCTATCTCGGCCTGAAGCGATTCTCCATCGAGGCCATCGAGCCGCTGCAGCGCCGACTCAAGGCTACTTAGCCCTGCGCCGTACCTCTGCACCTCGATCTGAGTCCGCTCCAGTTCGTCATCGGGCAGCCCATCCTGCCAGGTGATGTGGACGTCTTCGAGTTTGACGGCATTCGGCATGCCCTGGGCGACTTCGAGCGCGGAAGCGAGTTTGAGGACCTGTTTCAGCGCCGGGTCGAAGCGCATACGGAGCCGGTTGACCTTCGCGAGGGGTGCCATCATGAGCCGGCGGAGTGCTGAGCCCGACTCGGCAAGGCCTGCCTTAAGTTGTCCGAACGCAGCCGCCGTGGTCTCGCTGAGCGCGTAGAATTGCTCCATCAGTAAATCGATCTGCTTGAACGCCGCCTCCAACTGCCCATCCCATGTCACATACCCCGGCGGCTGGTCGCCCTGGTCCACGGCGTAGAACTTGCCGCCACCTCGCAGACCCCAGGCCCCTGTGATCGGATCTTGCTCCCAAGCGCTCGACGGCCCGTACATATTCGGATCAGCGTGCTTGTCAAGGATCCGGGAGATCTGAGCGATTCGGATCTCGAGTTCCTGAACGATGCTATCAAGGTCGCTGTAGTCGTCAAGGCCGGTCAGCCGGTCAGAGGTGGAGAGGTTGTAGACCGGAACGACCAAGAAGTCGTCTACGCCGGTCTGTTGCACGGTCTCGTTCTCGACCTGAGCGCCGATCGCGCCGGACGTGATGTCATACACTCTGGTCGTGAGCCGTCCGCGTTCGTGGATCTCGACTTTGAGAAGTCTACGGATCTTCGCACCAAGTATGGTCTGCTCCGTAACCTCGTAGTCCCAAGCCAGGACATGGGCCGTAACGTCTTTCACGTTATCAGCCCGAACCACCGGGAACCAGACCAGCGGGGTCTGGGCTTCGATGATGGCGCGGCCGTCATAGCGGACTTTGAACAATCCAACCCCGAACCTGCTCACGTCCAGCGCGACTTCGTACGCCGCGTTGAAGAGCCCTTCCCGGATGTACCGCTGAGCCGTCTCCTGCTCCTGACTCCCCTCATCACCGGCAGCAATTTGCGGAGGTTCGCCTAAAAGCAGGTCAGCGAACAGGGTCGACAACCGCTTCGGCCAGTTCAAGACGATTTCCAATGAGGCCTGCTGGTCATCCCGCAACAATCTAACCCAGTCCTT
>DUUV01000001.1 GCA_012841375.1 Candidatus Fermentithermobacillaceae bacterium | reverse complement strand
GTACGGAAACCTCGAGATAGTGCCTCTCGGATGGTTGCCGTTAGCCGTATTTGCAGTTGTCATTCCTATGCTCTGGCTAGGGAAACCACAGATGCCTGAGGACTGAACGGTGTAGGGCCTCAGATACAAGTGGGGGTGTCTCGTTGAGATCGGTACGGATCGGTCGGATTTTGGCTGCGATATTGACTGTGCTCGGGATTATTCCCGTCGGAGCCCCGAAGACATCTCGAGATGGTGTTTTCGCTGAACAATGGCCACACGTCTATGGCCTCTGGGAGCATGGTGGAGCTCTACATTAATACCGAGTGGCGCGATGTGGCCAGGATAACCACCAAGGAGAAAGCGGACTACTGGTACGCCCTGTCGCAGAAGCCTGCCCCAGGTTCCGAGATCAACTTGACGCCCTTTATCGCCCAGTACTAACACCATGAATGCCGTCAGGGATCCCTTAACGTGCGTCATCGAGTGGAATGGAACAAAGGTCGGATATGCCTATATTCGTCCATGAAGCAGGATTGGGAAGCAGACTGGCATCTGCTCGCAGACTTCTTTAGAAACGCGCAAGACCTGTCTGCAATCATTCTGGACATGCGCAGAAATAGCGGCGGGAGCGGCCTGTACTGGCGAAAAAACATCGTCGAACTGCTTGGTGCCCCGGCCCCGTTCAAAGCCTTCATGGCGATTCGCCGTAGGCTCGTGACGGCCGGGAGGAGGCCCGCCAGACAGGACAGTGCCCATCCGCGGGAACTCCATGACAAAGCCCTCCGTCTATATAGCAGAGAATGAGCCTAAAGCAAGGAAACGGTAACATGACGGTTTACTTCGTTTTCATCAGCCTGATCGCAGTCATACTCACTGCTCGTGACAAGAGTTCCGCCCGACAAAACGGGCGGCGCGTACGATAACGGACACTGCTCATCGTCGCCGCACTCGGCGGATCCTAATCTACAAAGGTGGTACCGAGGATTTTCAACAGGCCTGAGATTGTCATCAATGGCTCCGCACGTTAAGAGAAGGAATCATCTGGCTGTTACTCGAATAGTCCCTTAAATGACAAAGCACTAGCGGCGGAATTCTACGTCACACCATCAAACCCCACAATATGTGTCTCAGTTCCTCTCAAGCAGGAGGGGTCAAGTTTTCACAGAAGCATAAGGACACTACTGCAGGAGGCGATGCCATGCCCCCTTCATACATAATCACCGATGTCGGCAGCACCACCACTAAAGCGATCCTGGTTGGGCCAGAGGGCCGGGGAGCGCGCCTTCTGGGAAGGGCAGAGGCCCCGACCACAGTGGAGAAGCCGTTTGAAGACGTTACCGTAGGAGTGAGGAGCGCCCTACGCAGGCTCGAGGAGGTAGTCGGACGCGAGCTGGTGCCGGAGATCTGCAGGACGCCCGGTGAGGAGACCCGTGGGCAATACTGGTATCTCTCTACATCCAGCGCCGGAGGCGGTCTCCAGATACTGGTGTATGGGTTGACCAAGAGCGTAACCGCAGACAGCGCCCGGCGGGCAGCGCTGGGAGGCGGGGCGATTATCCTCGATGTCATGGCAACCGACGACGGCAGGCAGGGCTTCGTCAAGATGGATGCCGTTCGTAATTGCAGGCCGGACATGGTTCTGATCGCCGGAGGCCTCGATGGCGGCAATATCCAGTACGTGTTGGAGGTCTGCGACGTTCTCAACGCGGCCAAACCCAGGCCTCGTTTCGGAAGCGATTTCCGCATTCCCGTGATATACGCAGGGAACAAAGACGCAAGTGAGACCGTGAGGGATACCCTTTCGGATCTCTACGACCTGACCGTGGTCGATAACCTGCGTCCTACTTTGGAAAGGGAGGTTCTAGGCCCCGCCAGGAACGCCATACACGAGCTCTTCATGTCTCACGTGATGCAGCAAGCGCCAGGCTACGGGCAGCTTAGCACTTGGGTTGACGAGGACATACTTCCCACCCCGGCCGCTGTGGGACGTATCATGGAGCTCGTCGCCCAGAGACAAGGGACCAATATTCTTGGAGTGGATATCGGAGGCGCGACAACCGACGTGTTTTCCGTCATTGACGGCACGTTTTTCCGCTCAGTCAGCGCCAACCTCGGGATGAGCTACTCTTCCGGCAATGTGCTCGTTGAAGCAGGTCTTGACAACATAGTAAGATGGCTTCCGTTCAACATCTCTCCTTACCGGGTGGCAGACCGGATCTTGACCAAACTAATCCACCCGACAACGCTACCCGGCAGCGAGCAGGATCTTCAAATAGAGCAGGCACTGGCCACAGAGGCGGTAAGGCTAGCGTTCTCCCAGCACCGGACAGTGGCCGTCCTCCTACCGCGAAAAGCGTCTTTCATCTCTACCCGGTTTTTCGCCGAGGGGCGTACGGGAACTCACGAGCAGGTGGCCGAAGCGATTGACGTCTCCAAGATAGGCCTCTTTGTAGGATCCGGAGGCGCGCTTTCTCACGCCCCGAGACGGAACCAGGCAGCCCTCATGCTGCTCAATGCCCTACAGCCGGAAGGAAAAACGTTCTTCTCGGTGGACAGCGTCTTCATGATGCCGCACCTGGGCGTACTCTCCGGCCTGGACCCGGATGCAGCGCTCAACGTTCTTGAGAAAGACTGCCTGGTGCCTTTGGGTCCGGTCATCGCGCCGGCAGTTGTAGGGACTCTAGGGCAACCTGCGGTTTCCGTCAGCCTCACGGTGGATGGCGAACGGATTACGGCGCTAGTCAACGCCGGAGACATACGGGTCATCCCTCTGGCTCAAGGGCACAAGGCCAAGGTGGAGGTGGAGCCCCTGGGGCAGACGGGCTTCAGGGGAATGAGGCGCTTCGAGTTTGACACCGTAGGCGGTACGGTGGGAGTCATAGTTGATGCCAGGGGTCGGCCTATACCGTTACCCGCGGACCCGGAAGAGAGAGCCCGCGCGAATGCCAGGTGGGCTACTCAGATCGGTGCCTATGACCTCCATGGAGAACCGGCAAAGGCGGGTGACCTAGAGTGAAGCCTGAGTCGCTCACATACTTCCGTCAGATTCCTGCGTCTGCCAGTATCCTTGTCGCAGTAGGAGACCGCGTCCAGGCCGACACGGTCGTGGCAAAGATCGAAGCGTTGCCCGGCAGGATGGCCAGGGTGAACGCCGCTTCGACAATCGGCGTCGAGCCGCGAGATCTTCCCAAGCGCATGATCAAGAAAGCAGGCGACCATGTCAAGGCCGGAGAAACGTTGGCCGCCCGGTCTGAATTCTTCGATAGGCGGGCGGTCAGGTGCCCTGTGGACGGTGTGATCTCCGCGGTATCCAGGAATCTGGGAAATGTGTACATCCGCGAAATCGTTGACCTAGGCGAGAGCACGGGGCCCGTTACCGTTCAAGCGGCCCGCGAGCTGAGGATCCCCCCCAGAGAGTTGGAGTTCAACAGGGCGCCGGGCGTGAGGGTAGGCACGCTGGTGGCAAGAGGCCAGGTGTTGGCCGCTATTGACCGCGACCTGCCCAGACACAAGATGGTGACCTCGCCGATCTACGGGAGAATACGGGAGATTGATGTGGAGAAAGGGACCATTACCATTATCCCGGCATTTCCGTCGCCTGATGTGAAGGCATACATCCGGGGTCGGGTGACGGCAGTTATCCCGGATACAGGTATCGAGATAAGCGGCGGGGGAACAAGGCTGGAGGGCGTTTGGGGATTAGGAGGGGAAGCGTTCGGGCCCCTTCACGTGATCCGGGGGGACTTGGCTTCACCTGTCCAGGCAGACCAGGGGGCCATTCTCGCGGTTCAAGGAACCGCTTCTCATGACGCTCTGCTTGCGGCGAGGGACTCAGGGGTGGCCGGCGCCATCCTGGGATATATGCCGTCAGAGACTGTCCTCTCGCTTGTCGGAGATCACGCGAACCTCGGCATTACCGGAGATGACGATGTGCCGTACCCGATCATAGTAATGGAAGGTTTTCACCCGGTCCCGATGAGGGAACAAGTATTCTCTGCCCTTCTGAAACACGAGGGAGAGACCGTGTCCATGAGGGGAGTCACCCATATCAGGGCCGGAGTGATCCGCCCTGAGGTTATCCTCCATTCCATCGATGACGGTGGGGAGGTGATGTAATGGCTTGGGGCGATAGTGGGTTCGTTCTGTCTGGACTACGACCTGAAATAGACTACCTCGGAAAAGACAGTGCGCTCGCAGGTTGGCGACTGTGCACCAACTTCAGTAGCGCTCAGGATATCCTCCAACGGTTTGGGGAATGGCCCGACAACCTCTTGGAGCCAGATAAGCTTGACCCACTCTATAAGGGGGAATCGAAGGACCCTATACCTGGCCTTGCTGTTGCCGAGGGGGCTAGGGTTATGCCTCTGTTTCCGTACCTTGATGAAGCGGAGGCAGAGGGCGTTGTGAAGGTGTATGAGGCCGCCAAGACCCATGTTTACCCTGAGTTTGCAGCTTTTTTGGAGAAAGCGGGGGGCGAACCCTTATGTGGGGCTGAAGGGATGCTCTTGCCGGCCCAGACCCTCCTGGTGTATTCCATGCGAGAACAAGAGCGAGAAACGGGCATTTGGGACATGAGGACTCCAAAGCAGCGGCTGGGAACGGTTTTCGCCCTAGGTTGTCACATCGCAGGGACCTTCTCCAGGGTTAGTGCTCTTGTGGCCGGAAAGGGCATGCGGCTGTGTATCCCTTGGGGTGGAGCCTACGGGGAGTACTCCAAGATCCTGCCGGTATTGGAGAACCCCTATGCAGGTTGGATCTTGAGGACTGCCGATGAGGAAATGAACGTCTTGTTGGGGGGGCTCGTATCCCGCCCGCTCCAGCTTCTTGAACTCATAGATACATCCAAGCTGCTTCTCGGACGTGGGCAGGCGCGTCTGAATGTGGATGTGTTGCCGGCTTCGTCGGCGCTCCCTTACCTGCAGGCCCTTCAGTCCGCTATGAGGGAAGTGGCCACCGGAGCATCCCGATGCATGAATGATCTGCTCCGTCTGTGGAGGGCAGGGCGGTACGCCCACCTTGAGGGACCGGGCGACTACTTGGAAATGACTTACGCCGTATTGCTGGGACTACTCTTTTCCTGGGCAATGGAGGACGGCCTGTTGAGACGTCCTCCGGAGTTCGTGCGTTCAGGCGAACCGTTGGTTCCCCGGAAGCCGATATGGGCCACCATCGCCCGCACAAAGACACGATTCAGCGGTATGTGTATGCTGCGCTATGCGGACTCGCTTTGGGACTCCCTGGTGGGCGTTGCCAATGCGCGCGTGGAGAGGGATGGTGTGTGATGCTCCGTGGCGCCTCCTAACCATCCCCGCCTCGGCGCCTGCTGCGTCTGGTGAGCCTGCCGCCTAATCGTTTGGGAAGTGTCCTTGAAGAAGCTGGCGAAACTTGAGCGGCGTCCGTAGCCTGCGCCTTTCCCTCCAGCCTACAGCAAATGAACGCGCCGCCACTTAGCCTGTCATGGCCCCAAGCTCCTTTCCTTGATGCCGTTCCAAAAGGCCGTGTCATACCACCGACACTGCGCCTGTAGGACTACCGCTTCACCCGGTGCAGTTCGACTCCTTCCGCATCATAGGCCACGAACTCGCTGAAGGCTTCCACTCCCTTCCCACCTTTGATGACTGCAATCCAGAAGGGACCATACATGGTCGCTTCAATAGAACGGCCTTTGTTTGTCTCGCAGATCACTTTCTTGACCGCATGGTCTGACGCATATCCAGTAGAGACAAAATCCGGATCTTCCGTAGCAAAGAAGCCACCACCTACGCTGAAGCCTGAATCGTCAATTGAGTCGAAGTTACCTCGGAGCAGTTTGCCTTGAGTGGAGTACACAGCCAAGAAGTAACAATCGATGGGGCCGGTCTTGCTGACACCTGTATAGGTGGCTCCTGCGGTTACCTCTCCATCTTTTTCGACGCAGAGCTTCCATTCAACGTCCGTCGCGAATTCCTGCCTGTCGTAGAAGTGTCTTAATACATACTCAGGGATGTCGTTGGGACCTCTTACGGGTGACGGTGACAGTCCTTGTTCGAGGACGAAGGGCGGGTCCTGATACAGTTGGGTCCCATCGGCGGAGTACCCTACGGTCTTTATCACCTTCTCGTTCTGGCTTACCGCTTCCAGGGCTACCAGCCAGAACCGCCCGTACATGGTGGCTTGAAGGTTACGACCTTCGCTGGTCTCCAGAACCACCTTCTGGACTTCCGGGTCTCCTGCGATCCCGGTCGCGGTGAGCAACAACGTCTTGTCGCCAGAAGGTGTATCTACCTCTCTTACTGAGAAGCCGCTCCCATCGAAGTCAGGATCGTCAATACTGGCCAAGGCTCCGTAGAGTTGTCTCGGAGCCTCTTCCTTGGTTCCGGGCTCAAAGGCCGTGAGATAGTACCAGTCTTTGTCGTTTCCCGACCCGTCTTTCGCCTTGAACGTTGCCCCGACGACCCACCGGTCCTCTTCCTCTGAGTACACCAGCCATTCCAGATCCGAGGGTTCGGTCTTGAAAGTCGAGAAGTGAGGGTGTGAGAGGAAGTGTTGGACTATCTCTTCGGGTACCTCTACTCCGCTTTTTGCTGAACCCCGGCCTCCCGAGTTAGCTTTACAACCTGACAAGACGCTTATCGCCACGAAGACGGCCATCAAGCACATCGCGAACTTCCTTCGCATCATTCGGTCTCACCTCCACCAGTAGTCCGAAGCAGAACGCAGGGACGGACTAGCGCGGGCGCTTGCGCGTCGGTGTAGAGTATGCTTCATTGGCTGCCATAGAACGGTTCTGCCACTCTACAGACTCCCCAATGAGTCAAACGGTTCGCACGAGAGGCCGTTTTTCGCGAGCAAACCTTCGCTACTTCACTACAAGGGAGCAGGTTCAACCTTGCGGCGACCAAATCCTGTTAGAATGGAAGGAGAATTCCGGAAACCGAGGTGCCCATCATGTCCACAAGAGACGGTTCCTACTCTCCACCTGCAGACGGATTCCGCACCTTTGTCATCCTCTGGGCATTTCAGTCGCTTGCCGCGTTCGGCTTCCAGATCACCGCTTTCGCCACTACGGTCTGGCTCACCACCGGGCTCTACCCGGGCCCTGAGCAGAAAGCATTGCTTGCCGCCGCATTGTCAATGGTGGGCCTGGCCTTTGGACTGCCGAACGTGCTGATGGCTCCATTTGCCGGAGTGCTTGTCGACAGGGCAGACAGGAAGACCATAATGCTTTGGGCCAACGTCGGGTCCGGCTTGGTGAGTCTGTCGCTTGCCGTTGTTCTGGCGGCTGGCGCGTTGCGCCTCTGGATCCTCCTTGTCGCTATGGTCCTCTACGGCTCGCTCCAGTGTCTCCATACATCGGCGTTCGAGACGTCCTACGCCATGCTGGTTCCCGCCCGTGATCTCCCGCGAGCCAACGGCATGATGCAGACCGTCATGTCTCTCGCCGGGATACTCTCTCCGGCCATTGCTGCCGGGCTCATGGCTCTGCCGGACCTTCTCCGCAAGAGTCCCAACCCGAACTGGGTCGCGCGGTTCTTGGCCGGAGTCCCGAATAACGCCGTGCTGCCCGTAGCAGTAGATGCCCTGGTCCTATTCATCGCCGCCGGCAGTCTCTTGTACTTGAAAATACCCTCCCCGCGCACTTCCACCGAAAAGGCCAGGCCAAGCCTGTTGGCAGACGTCAGGGAAGGGATGGCTTTCATAGCAAGGCGGCGAGGGCTCCTGTGGCTGTTGGCCACATTCGCCGCCGTGAACTTCTGCTCGGCCCCTGCGGGAGTGCTCCGTCCCATGATCGTCCGCGATAACTTGGCCCTTGACTACGCCAGACTCGACCTATCCTACGAGGGCGTCCTTGCCCTCATGAGCTCGGCGGGCGCAATCGGGGGCGTGGTCGGCGGGTTCATAGTCACGACGTGGGGCGGACTGAAGCGGAAAAGAGTCTACGGCGTGCTGGTCCCGCTTGTAGTAGGCGGGGTGGCGCAGGTTGTCTTCGGGCTCTCAACCGGCATCTACGTGTCTGTGGGCGCCATCGTCCTCAGCATGTTCGCCGTTCCTTTCGCCAACTCTCATTCCCAGTCTATCTGGCAGACCGTGACGCCTCACGAGATGCAGGGCCGCGTCTTCGCCGTACGCAGGGTCGCGGCCCAGTTTACTTCGCCCCTGGGTACAGCCCTCTCGGGCGCGTTGGGAGCGGTTGATCCCGGTCTTGCCGTGGCGGCATGCGGGGTTCTCGCGACGGCGACCAGTCTTCTTCAGTTTCTCAACCGTAAGGTGACGATGATAGAGGAAGATCAGCCTGCGCCGGTTTCTGGTGAGGCCGCCTGTTGAGAACGTACCCGGACAACTCACATGAAAGAGGATTTCGGCGAACCGGGATGCAAGATCAGAAGAAGAGGGGGGTTCCGTGATGCCGACGCCGGCGCCGCAGGAAGTAGCCGTGTACATATCTCACACCAGGATAACGGATCCCGGCAGTATGTCCGCAGCCTACAGAGGTCTGCCCGACGACATTGAGGACCTTGTCCAGGTTACCCAGGGTCTTCTCCTTCACGTCCACTGGGCACAGAGGTATGGAGTGACTCCGTCGGAAGAACAGAAAGGACACGTTCAGGCCAGGCTGGTTTCCCGCATCCTTGAGATCGTCATGGACCTGGACGGCTCGCCGCTTACGATCCCTAGACCCCTCGAGAGGCGGTTCTATGGCAACTGCCGCGATTATTCTGTCCTCCTCAGTTCGATTCTGCGCAGCAAGGGTGTGCCCGCAAGGGCCAGATGCGGGTTTGGGACCTACTTCAGACCGGATCACTATGAGGATCACTGGGTGTGCGAGTATTGGAACGGTGAGCGCTGGGTGGTTGTGGATGCTCAGTTGGATGAACTCCAGCGCGGTCGCTTGAAGGTAGACTTCAATACGCTGGACTTGCCCAAGGGACGTTTCGTGAATGCTTCCGAAGGCTGGCTGAGGTGCCGTGAAGGCGGAGAAGACCCTGATAAGTTCGGCATCTTCGACATGCGCGGCTTGTGGTTTATAAGGGGCAATCTACTGCGCGAACTCGCGGCATGCAATGATGCCGAGATGCTCCCCTGGGACGTATGGGGGCTCATGACCGATGACATAGGTGACGGCAGTCTCGCCGAACGATATGCCCTGCTTGACAGGGTGGCCCGGGCGCTCGTAGAGGGCGATGAGGCGAAAATCACGAGCCTCTACCGGGATGAACCGGGCCTGTCTGTGCCCAAGGAGATGATTGTAGCCGGACAGTGAGATCAGGGCCGGAAGGCCTCATGAGAGGTTGAGCGTCAAGTTCTTCGTATCCTAACGGGAAAGGGTGATAAACGATGGAGCACGGTGGGGTGCCGCGAAGTTCCGACTACGATAGGAAGGTCCTCTCCCTGAGAGAACAGGCAAGGGTGACCGATGGCTGGCTCCGACAGAGGTTGGAGACAGTGCTTCCGTCCGTTATGGCCAGGGAAGGTTTCGACATGTGGATTGTGGTTTGCAGAGAGTATAATGAGGACCCCGTGCTCCTCACCCTGCTGCCCGCAACGGCCATGTCCGCCAGGCGCAGGACCATACTGGTTTTCAGTCGCTCCGAATCAGGAACTGTTGACCGCCTGATGCTCTCCCGCGTAGGAGGCGGGCGAGGCGGTCTGTACGAGGGTGTATGGAACCCGGAGGTGGAGGATCAGTGGGAAGCGCTGTCCAGGGTTGTCCGTGAGCGCGACCCGAAAAGCATCGGCCTGAACATCTCAGACACGTTTGCGTTTGGTGACGGCCTCAGCCATACCGAGTACCGGCTCATTTCGGAAGCCCTGGGCGAGAAGTACATGTCCAGGGCGAGAGGCGCGGAAAGGTTGGCGGTAGGCTGGCTTGAGGAGCGAACCGAAAGTGAGCTGGCCGCCTATCCCGGTATCGTCCAGATAGCCCACGGCATCGTGGAGGAAGCTTTTTCGAGCCGCGTCGTCCATCCCGGGATCACCACGGCCAATGATATCGGCTGGTGGATGCGCCAGCGAATGGCCGACATGGGCCTCAAGGCCTGGTTTCATTCGAACGTGACCGTCCAGAGGCAGGGCGAGCCGAACGTAAAGGCGGATGACCCCATCCTGCCCGGCGATGTCCTCCACTGCGATATGGGATTCATCTACCTGGGGCTGGCCACCGACGTGCAGCAGCTTGCGTATGTCCTCAAGCCCGGAGAGCTGGACGCGCCTTTCGGGCTCAAGGCCGTACTGGCGGCAGGCAACCGGCTGCAGGACATCCATGCGGGTGAGTTCGTGGAGGGCAGAACGGGTAACGAGATACTAGCCGCCACTCTTGAGAAGGCCCTGGCCGAGGGCCTGACTCCTTGTGTCTACTCGCATCCCTTGGGCTTCCACGGTCACGGAGCAGGGCCTACCATCGGCCTCTGGGACCAGCAGGAGGGAGTCCCCGGGAGAGGGGATTACGAGCTCCGCGAAAACACGTGCTACGCTATGGAGCTCAACGTGAAGGCCCCCGTGGCCGAGTGGGGCGGCCAGGTCGTTACCGCTGCCCTGGAGGAAGATATCGTGTTCACAGGTGGCAAGGTCCGTTTCTTGGACGGAAGGCAGAAGGCGTTCCATCTTATACGGTAACGAAAGAAACATACGTCGAAGGAGAATCGGGGGCTGGAACATGCGAAAAAGAGAACTCGGCAACACGGGCATTGAAGTCACTGAACTGTGCTTCGGAGTGCTTCCCATGGGGCCTAATCAGTGCGGCCTTTCCCCTGAAGAAGGCGGCCGCCTCATCAAGAAGGCGGTGGAGCGGGGTGTCAATTTCCTGGATACGGCCCAGTCGTACCGGACATATCCTCACATAAGGGCCGCTTTGGACAGCCTCCCGGATAGGGGCCGGGATGTTGTTGTCTCCACCAAGTCCGCGGCCAAGACATACGACGACATGGCCGCAGCGGTAGACGAGGCCAGGGCAGCTCTTGGGAGGGATGTCATAGACATATTCCTCCTTCATGCCGCAAGGGTGGACAGCTCCGTCTTCGTCGAGCGCGAAGGAGCCTATGAATGCCTCTTGGACATGAAGTCCAAGGGAGTCGTGAGGGCCGTGGGCATATCCACCCACTCTGTGGACGTGGTTAGAAGGGCCGCCGACGTGGACGGGTTGGATATCGTGTTTCCCATAATCAACGTGCGCGGCATGGGCATCCTCCACGGGACCAGAGACGAGATGGCCGAGGCCATCAAGAGGGCGGCAGAAGCGGGGAAAGGACTCTTCGCCATGAAGGCCCTTGCCGGTGGCAACCTCCTTGCCGACATCGAGGGGGCTTTTTCATACGTGAGGGGACTGGACGGGCTCTCTGCAGTGGCCGTCGGGATGGTGAACGAAGAGGAGCTGGAGATGAACCTGGCTATCTTCAATGGCGAGCCAGTCCCTGAATCCTTGAGGTCACGCGTCGTGAGCGCCAAGAAACTCATCATCCAGGCGTTCTGCATCGGGTGCGGAAAATGCGTGGAAGCCTGCCCCAACATGGCCATGGAAGTAGTAGACGGAAAGGCCCGTAACGATAAGTCCAAGTGTATTCTCTGCGGGTACTGCGCGCCGGTCTGCCCCCAGTTCGCCATCAGGCTGGTCTGAGACGGAATGGTTTCCATGAAAGCCACACTGCCGGAAGCCCGATATGGTAGAATTCATTATTAGTCTCATGAGTAGAACCAGTAGAAGTGGTCAAGAGCACCGGGGGATAGAGAAATGTGGCGCCTTAAGGGCGTGGTGACTCGCCTCAAATCGGACCTTGGCGTGTCTCGTCCTGAGCACCCTTCCGATAGGATCGAGAGGAACATCCGCGTAAACATATATCACGGGATCTGCTCCATCCTGGCCCTAAACATGGCAGCGCCCTTCATCGGCATTTTCGCCGTCAGACTGGGGGCATCAGAGTATCAGGTAGGCCTGCTTTCCTCCGGGCCTGCTCTCGTGAGTCTCCTGTCGATGATCCCCGGCGGGAGGTTCATGGACAAGAGGGTCCGCAAGAAGAAGCCAATCGCAGTTTTCATCATGCTCCAACGTGTCTTCTATCTGTTTATAGCGACCATTCCTTTCTTTGTGCCCGACCGCCGCGCTCACCTCTTGGTGCTGGCGGTGACGGCCATGAACATCCCTGCTTCTATAGCCAACATTGGATGGCAGGCGTTCATTTCGAAAGTTGTGCCGGCAGAGAGGAGGGCCGAAGCCTTCGCGGCGCGGAACCGACTCATGAATCTGGCGGGAACCATAGTGGTACTGATCACCGGCCGCCTCATAGACATCTCCGGCTTTCCTGTCGGCTACCAGATCTTTTTCACGGGCGCCTTCGCTTTATCGCTCCTCGAGATCTGGGTGCTTGGGAAGGTGGATGAAGCGACAGTTGAGACCGGGGAGGAGGGCGAGACCGCCGACAACGGGCGCGCGAAAGCCGTGCCCGCGACCGGAGAGATGGATCATGATGGCAGTGATGCCTCTAAGGGACTCTGGCGAAGAATACGCGTCCCGGACTCCTTCCTCCGGCACACACTGGCATCGGTCTTTTTCTACCTGGCCCTTCAGGCACCTTGGCCCCTCTTTACCCTGTACCAGGTTAAGGTGCTGGAGGCCAACAACACTTGGGTGAGCCTCTTGAACCTCACGAACACCAGCGGGTCGCTGCTCGGATACGGCTTTTGGGCCAAGCAATGCATGAAGCGGGGGACCCTCGGCACCTTGGTGATAGCGAGCGCAGGCATCTTCGCTATCCCCGTAGTGTACGCATATTCCAGGAGTCTTCTTACCATCGTCTGTTTCAATCTCTTCACGGGGGCCATTTTCTCTGGGGTCAACCTGGCGCTTTTCAACAGGCTCCTGGAGATCACGCCCGAGCGGTCCAAAGCGAGTTACATAGCCTATTACACCACCGCCATAAACGTCTCGGGCATTTTCGCTCCTATGGTCGGCGTAGGCCTCCTCAATCTTTATGGCTTCCGGTGGGCGTTTCTCACATGCGCCCTGATGCGTCTTTCGGCAAGCCTCTTTTTCCTCATAGTACAGCGTGTTGAGAAGAAGGCGTTGTTAAGGACTCAAGGCGCCGCCGTGTAGAGGGTGTTTCGGCGGCGCCGGATCGCAGGCTTCAAGATGGACTCGGTTGGGTACGTAACTCGTGACACGGAAGAGACGGTGATTGGGTTTGGCCGCGAACAAGGAGGAAGTACGAGAGGCGAGCAATGGGGCTTCGGGACATGAAGCGGGCGAGGGAGTGGCCTGTGGTCAGGCGGGGAACGGCGGGGAAGGAGATCTCCCTCCGGAGACCGAGCGCCAGACCGTATTCAGAAATATCCTGGGAGCCACTGTGGCCCTTGAACTTGGACAAGGTCTGCAGCGAGGCATCTTCAACAACTTTGTGGTCGAAGTAGTCGGCATCCAGCCTTCCCAGCTGGGCCTAGTGCAAGGGATCCGTGAGGTCCCTGGCCTTCTCACGGCGCCTCTGGCCATGGTGTCGGGCTTCTTCAGAGAGAACACTTGGGCCGGCATCTGCCTACTTCTGACCGCGGTCGGGCTCTTCATGCACACCGTGGCCCTGAACTTCCCCATGCTTATCCTTGCAACCTTGGTGATGTCGACGGGGTTCCACCTGTTCTATCCCGTGCAGTCGTCTATCGTGATGAAAACCTGTCTGCCTGAAGAGAGGGCCACCAAGGTCGGCCAGATGAACAGCGCGGGCGCGGCGGGCTCCCTGATTTCCGTAGCCATCGTCATAGCGATATCGAGATATTGGAAGACCGATTACGCCTTTCTCCATACCATGGCCGCGGCCTTCACGGCTCTAGGCGGCCTCGCAATCTTGAAGAGGGCCATGGGCGGCAAGCCGTCGGGACGGACTTCGATGGACCTGAACCCTCGATACAGGAGCTATTACGTCTTGACCTTCTTGGGAGGGTCCAGAAGGCACATCGCCCAGACCTTCGCAGGGTACCTGCTGGTGGAAGTCTATGAGACCCCCGTAAGCGTCATGGTGCTCCTTTCGGCGATCTCCAGCGTGGTGGCCATCATCACCCGGCCCCTTGTGGGCAAAGTCATCGACAGGTGGGGCGAGCAGAAAAGCCTGGTCATGAACTATGTCTTGGTGATCTCTCTCTTCACGGCCTATGGTCTCGTAAAAGTCCCCGTTGTCCTGTTCGTCATATTTGTCCTGGATCACGGGCTCATGGGCTTTGACGCGGCGATTACCACCTATCTGGGGAGGATAGCGCCCAAGGAATCGTTGGCGGCGGCATATGCCATGGGCAGCACCGTCAATCACTTGAGCGGCGTGTCGGTTCCGGTTCTGGGCGGTTTTCTCTGGGACGCCTTCGGTCCCGGGGTCGTTTTCGCCTCGGGAGCGGCCATTGCCGCGCTATCGCTGATCTACAGCCGCAGTCTGGACCGGCGGGACAGGGCGTTGGCGAAGTCGTAGGACTCCTCTGGCAAAGCCTCGTGCCCGCCCCCGGCGAGACATCTCGCGGTCCGGCGGCACACGCCCGCTTCGTTGACCCTCATATTCGAGGTCGGTATAATCGTTCTAATCTTCGCTCGCTAATTGGAGGCCTTACCATGCGAATGAGTCAGAGGTTCGGCAGGACCCAGAGAGAGAAGCCCGCCGAAGCCGAGATGCCTTCCCACGAACTGCTTCTCCGGTCCGGCATGATCGCCAAGCTGGCCGCCGGTATATACAGCTACTTGCCTCTTGCCTGGCGCAGCATCAGGAAAATCGAGGATATCATGCGCAGGGAAATGGACGCTGCCGGTGGTCAGGAGATCAACATGCCGGTCGTGCATCCTTCCGACATATGGGAGGAGTCAGGCCGCTTCTTCGAGGTGGGGCCCGAGATGGTCAGGTTCAAGGACCGCTCCGGCAGAAACATGGTGCTTGCCATGACCCATGAGGAACCGGTGACTGACCTTGCCAGACGGTATATCGACTCATACAGACAGCTTCCCATGGTCGTGTATCACATCCAGACCAAGTTCAGGGATGAGCCCAGGTCCAGAGGAGGCCTGGTGCGCGTGCGTGAGTTCGTCATGAAGGACGCGTACAGTTTCCATGCCGACGAAAAGGGCCTCGACGAGTACTATCCCAGCCAGTGCAGGGCCTACAGACGGATATGTGAGTCATGCGGAGTGCCCGTCACTCAGGTCCAGAGCGATGTCGGGATGATGGGAGGGACTGCAGCCCACGAGTTCACCTACGTCACCGACGCTGGTGAGGATACACTGGTCCTGTGCCCCGGGTGCGGCTATGCCGCGAACAGGGAGGCCGCTTGCATAGACAAGAGCGTAGGGGTCCCGGGTCCCGATGGAGAGACCGAACCGCCCGTCGCGCCTGCCAAAGTCGTCACTCCCGGAAAGGACACCATCGCCTCGGTTTGCGAGTTTCTGGGCGTCGATCCCAAGACCAGCATAAAGACCATGGTGTACTTCACCGGTCAAGACCCGGTGATGGTGGTATTGCGAGGCGACCTGGACGTCAATGAGAAGAAGCTCGCCAACCTGCGCAAGGTGGACGAAGTGCGGCTGGCGGAGCCCGACGAGCTCAAGGAACTGGGGTTGACCCAGGGATATATGTCGCCCGTAGGCGTTGAGGGCGTCTTTGTTGTCGCAGACGACAGTCTCTCAACCGGGAGTGCTTACGTGGCGGGTGCCAATGAGAGCGGTTTCCATCTAACCGGCGTCGTGCCCGGCAGGGATTTCAAGATCGACGCCGTCGCCGATATCGCCACGGCCCGGGAAGGAGATCCATGCCCGGTGTGTGGTGACCGCCTCACAGTGAGGAGAGGGGTCGAGGTCGGCAACACTTTCAAACTGGGTACCCGCTACTCGATTCCAATGAAGGCCATGTACCAGGACGAGGAAGGCGAGCTCAAGCCCTTGGTCATGGGTTGTTACGGCATGGGCGTCGGGAGGCTCCTGGCGTGCGTAATAGAAGCCAACCACGACGACAAGGGGATTATCTGGCCGATGACCGTGGCCCCGTACCACGTGCATCTCGTGGGTTTGGGCACCTCTCAAGAGGCGAGGGGCGCCGCGGAGGAAGTGTATGAGCGTCTCCGCGCCGAAGGGATAGATGTTATCTACGATGACAGGAACGAGTCGGCAGGAGTGAAGTTCAACGATGCCGACCTCTTGGGCATGCCCATAAGGGTGACCGTCTCCGAGAGGAGCCTCAAGAACGGCGGGGCCGAAGTCAAGCTGCGCCGTCTCTCGGAGCGCGAGATCGTGGCCTTGGACGCATTGTCTGACCGGCTGAAGGCGATCATCGACAGTGAGATCGAGCGCATTCTGCCGGGGGAGGAATCCTGATGGCCGAACGTATTGGCAAGTACATGTCGGGCTCGGAAATCCGGAGCGCCTTTCTGAGATTTTTCGAGGAGAGGGGCCATACGGTGTTGCCCAGTTCCTCGACCGTACCCCACGGAGACCCGACGCTTCTTTTCACTAATGCGGGCATGGTGCAGTTCAAAGACGTGTTCCTGGGGAACGAGAAGAGGTCTTACACGAGGGCAGTTACCTCACAAAAGTGCGTGCGAGCAGGCGGTAAACACAACGACCTTGACAACGTGGGTTTTACGGCCAGGCACCTCACGTTCTTCGAGATGCTCGGGAACTTCTCGTTCGGAGACTATTTCAAAGAAGAGGCCATCACTTTCGCTTGGGACTTCCTCACCGGAGTCCTCCTCCTGCCTAAAGACAGGTTGTGGGTGACCGTCTACAAAGATGACGACGAGGCAGTGGAACTCTGGCAGCGTATTGCCAATGTGCCTGCGTCGCGGATAGTGAGGCTGGGCGAAGAGGACAATTTCTGGGCAATGGGCGACACCGGGCCTTGCGGGCCGGATTCCGAGGTTATTGTGGACAGGGGTGAAGAGCACGCCTGCGGTCCAGACTGCGGCCTGGGAAAGTGCGATTGCGACCGCTGGCTGGAGGTCTGGAACCTCGTCTTCATGCAGTACATGCGCGACGAAAGCGGGTCGCTGAGCCCGCTTCCCCGGCCAAGCATTGACACGGGTATGGGGCTGGAGCGCATTTCATCGGTGCTTCAAGGGGCGGACACCAACTATGAGACGGACTTGTTCACGCCCATCATAGCCAAGCTGGAAGAGATGACAGGGCGCAAGTCCGGAGAGGACGCGCCGGTCTTTCCGTTTCGGGTCGTAGCCGACCACATAAGAAGCTGTGTTTTTCTCGCTGCAGACGGAGTCCACCCGTCAAACGAAGGACGGGGGTATGTGATGCGGCGGATCCTGCGCCGGGCCGTAAGGTTCGGCCAGGAACTGGGTATGCGAAGACCGTTCTTGGCCGATCTGGTCCCCGTTGTAGCCGGAGTCATGAGAGAAGCTTACCCCGAACTCGAGGGTAAGGCGGATTTCATACAGAAGCTCCTTACGAAGGATGAGGAGCGCTTTCTCACCACCTTGCAGGAAGGCCAGAAACGGGCCAGGGCTCTCATCGCGTCGGCCAAGGAGAGCGGGCTTCACGCGCTACCCGGCAAAGACGCGTTCCTCCTCTACGATACTTTTGGTTTTCCCATAGACCTTACCAAGGATATGGCGAGGGAAGAAGGCCTGGTGGTCGACGAGAAGTCTTTTGAAGAGGCCATGACTGAGCAGCGCGAACGGAGCCGTGGGGCGCGGCAAAGCCTCCGGGACGATGTGATGGGCATTCAGGCTCTCCTTTCCGAAGTGTCTCCGACTGGCTTTGTCGGTTACGACCAAGACTCTTGCGACGCTCAAGTCCTGGGATTGGTGAAGGAAGGTTCCAGGGCTACCGAGATGGAGACGGGAGAGGAAGCTTTTCTGGTCCTCGACAGGACGCCGTGTTACGCCGCGGGCGGAGGGCAGGAGTCCGATCGAGGTGCCCTTCTTTCGAGACAAGGCAGACGCTTGGCGACTATCCTGGACGTCGCGAGGACCCCTTCAGGCGTCTACCTTCACAAGGTGAAGGCCGAGATGCCGGGGGTAATGGTAGGACAGGAGGTCGTCTGTTCAGTCGATGTAGAGCGCAGGCGAGGTCTGGAACGTCACCATACGGCAACCCATTTGATCCATAAGGCCTTAAGGACCGTTGTTGGAGACCACGCGCAGCAGGCCGGGTCATTGGTCCAGGAAGACAGGCTTCGTTTCGACTTCAACCACTTCGCGCCTCTCTCCAAAGAGGAGCTCCGAAGAGTTGAGGACATGGTGAACGACGCGGTTCTCCAGGACTTGCCGGTCTCATGGCGCCAGGAGTCACTGGAAGAAGCCAGGGAAGAGGGTGCCATCGCTCTCTTCGGCGAGAAGTATGGAGAGGAAGTACGCGTGGTGGAGATCCCGGGGTTGTCGAGGGAACTGTGCGGCGGGACCCACGTCAGGCGGACCGGGCAGGTAGGGCAAGTCCAGTTGGTCTCCGAGAGCGCCATCGCGGCGGGCGTCCGCAGGTTGGAGGCGGTTGCCGGAAAGGCGGCCCTCCGGAGGTTAAGACAATTGGCGTCAACTCTGGGCGATCTGGCTTCTTGTCTTGGAACCGGTGTGGACGAGGTGCGTGAGAAGGTGGCATCTCTCGTGGAGACCGTGTCCGATTACGCACGGGAGATCCAAAAGGTCAGGACGGGGACGATAGAAGAGATATCCCGCGCTATCCTGAAGGGTGCGGAAAAAGCTGCCGCCCAGGCAGGGAACCTGGGGGTAATCGTTTCTCGTCAAGACAACATGGACGTAGGGCAGCTCCGGAGTTTGGGCGACCGCCTCAAGGAAGGCGGCGCGCAGGTGGCCATTTTGGGGTCCGTCAAAGACGGACGGGCCGTCATGATAGTCATGGCAACACCCGAGGCAGTCAAGAGGGGCGCCGACGCGGTGAAGATCGTACGCAAGGGCGCTCAAGCGATGGGCGGGTCCGGCGGCGGGAAGCCTGAGATGGCTCAGTCAGGCGGCAAGTCTCCCGAAGCCCTTGACAAGGCCCTGTCGGAGGCCAGAAACGAGGCCCAACGACTGCTTGGGATTGCCCAGTAATTGAGGGGAAAGACGTAGGAGTTTTTGACCCGGCGGCGAAAGAGTGATCCTAGGGGGGATCCTGGGCATGGCTGAGTTCGAAGAAACGCGTTTTTTTAAGGTGAAGCCCGACAGAGATGAAGAGACAAGGGATATCATCCTCAAGGTTTATATGGCCCTAAAGGAAAAAGGCCACAACCCGGTAAGCCAGATCGCGGGTTATCTATTGTCAGGGGATCCCACGTACATCACGAGCCACAACAATGCGAGGAGCCTTGTCCGCAAAGTGGAACGGGATGAAATCCTGGAAGAACTGATCAAGGCTTACGTACAGGAAGCAAGGGCCATCTAGGTCGGTTTCACGGGTAAAGGTGAAGGGGGGCCGATGAGGCCCTCCGTTCGTTCCGGGAGGTCTGCCATGATTCCGGCGGTGTACGCAGTGGCGTTCCTTTCGGGGGCCGCCCTAATGAGCCTGGAGATGGTTGGGTCCCGCGTGCTGGCACCCTTCTTCGGGTCGTCCATCTACGTATGGGGAAGTCTCATCGGCATCGTGCTCTTGGCCCTGAGCCTCGGGTACTACGTCGGGGGATACCTGTCCGACCGTTTTCCCAGGCTTTCCGATACTTCCTATGTCTTTGCGGCGGCCGGGCTATGGACCGGGCTCATCCCTTTGTTTTCGGAGCAGCTTCTCCCTGCCTTGGCGGGAGGCACCGGTATGACAGGCGTGCTCCGGGCTTCTGCGCTCCTGTTCTTCATTCCCTCGCTTCTCTTGGCTACCATCTCTCCCTGGTGCGTGAGGCTCAGTGTGCGCCGTATCGAGAGCACCGGGAGGTCGACAGGCCTCTTGTATGCCGTCTCCAACGCCGGCAGCATAGCCGGGACATTTGCCACTTCCTTCTACCTGATCCCGGTCGCCGGCACAGAGACGATACTTAGATACCTTTCGGCCCTCCTCTTGCTTATGGGCGCGGCCCTCGGCCTGCTTTGCCGCCCGAGGCGTCCGTTGGCGGCCGCGGCGATCTTGTGTGTGGTTCTGGTCTCGGTCTTCGGCCCGGGCCTACTTCCACCCGGTCCCGACGGTGTGATATACGAAACCCAGTCCCTTTACCACCACATCTACGTTGTTGAGGATGGCGGCAGGCGCCTCCTCAAATTTGATGATTCCATGCAGAGCGGGATGTACCCGGACAGGCCCTATGAGAGCGTCTTTCCGTATACGGACTATTTCCATTTGGCTCTGGCGTTCAAGGAGGACATTGCGGATGTCCTCGTTATCGGGCTCGGAGCGGGCACGGTTCCCAAGCGCTTTCACAGGGATTACCCGGACATGACCGTCGAGTGTGTTGAAATCGACCCGGAAGTGACCCGGGTCGCCCGGGAGTTCTTCAGATTTCCCGGCGATGATGAGATAGAGGTGCATGTCGCCGACGGGAGGTCTTATCTCAAGAACGTGGGCAAGACGTACGACCTCATCATCGTGGATGCCTATTACGCCGACTCGATCCCGTTCCACTTGACGACGGTCGAGTTCTATGAGTTGGCTCGGGAAAGACTCAAGCCCGGAGGGATCTTGGCTTCAAACTTCATCGGGGCTCTTGACGGGGCCAGGTCAAAGCTCTTCCGGTCCATGTTCCTGACCGTCTCACGGGTTTTTCCCAATGCGTACGTGTTTCCGGTGGACTACACGCCCGGCTCCGAATCATTTCTTCGAAACATCGAGGTCTTCTGTGTGAAGCCGGGGAACGACTTTGGCGTGGCGCTCAGCAAAGAGCGGCTAGCCGAAAAGGCCCGTATCCTAGAGGGCGACAAGGTGACCATCGGGAGCCTTTCGGAACTGGCCTCTTCGCTCTACGAGGGCGAGATTTCCACAGACGGGGCAGTCCTACTCACCGACGACTACGCTCCCGTGGACTCGCTTCTATACTTATATTAGGGGAATGCTCTTAGGAGTAGACGGCTCCAGGAAGGAATGAGAACCATGATCCCCATAAGAGACACTCAGCGGTCGCGGCGGAGACCGTTCGTGAATTGGTTGTTCATCGCGCTAAACCTCGGTGTGTTTCTGTACGAGATTACTCTAACCCAACGGGGCCTCAACGCGTTCACGGTGAAGTACGGGGTTATCCCCCGGGTCCTCATTAGCCCCGGGGACTTCCCGAGCGAAGTCCTTCTCATGACATCAGGGTGGTTCTCTCTGATTTCCTCCCTGTTCATCCACGTCGGTTGGGTCCATCTCCTGGGAAACCTGATGTACCTGTTCATCTTCGGGGACAACGTTGAAGACCGGCTGGGTCACGGACGCTACGCCGTTTTCTACCTGTCTTCCGGGATCATAGCCTCCCTCGCCCACGTTTTTTCGTCGCCGTCCTCAACGGTGCCGACGGTGGGAGCCAGCGGGGCTATCGCAGGGGTCTTGGGAGCCTACTTCGTCATGTTTCCGCGGGCAAGGGTGCTTGCGCTCATACCTATCGGTTTCTTTCTCCCCATGGTCGAGGTCCCGTCCATTGTCTTTCTGTTCCTCTGGTTCATCACAAACCTCTTCTCGGGAGTCGCTTCCCTTGGAGTGAGCGCCCAGGGCGGCGTCGCCTGGTGGGCCCACATCGGCGGATTCGTCGCCGGGATGCTTCTCTCTATCGTAATGAGACGGGGAAGGATTACCTCTGCCTGAACGAGAACTTTCAGGATGTTCCTATTACGCACCGGAGGGATAGTAATTGTCTAAGGTAACGCTATCCGTTATCAAGGCCGACGTAGGCGGGTTCGTGGGACACTCATCGGTGCACCCGAACCTTCTCGCGGCCGCGAAAGACCACCTCGAGACGCGTGGGAAGGGACTCCTTATCGACTTCCATGTTGACCACGTGGGAGACGACATCGAGCTCATCATGACTCACTCGCTCGGCGTGGACAACGAAGACATCCACAAGCTTGCTTGGGATGCCTTCCTTTCCGCCACGGCAGAAGCCAAGAAGCTCAAGCTGTACGGGGCAGGACAGGACCTCTTGGCCGACTCCTTCTCGGGCAACATCAAGGGAATGGGACCCGGGGTTGCCGAGATGGAGTTCGAAGAGAGGCCCTCGGAGCCCGTCATCATCTTCATGGCGGATAAGACCGAACCCGGAGCCTGGAACTACCCGCTCTACAAGATGTTCGCCGACCCGTTCAACACCGCCGGTCTGGTTATCGACCCAAAGATGCACAAGGGCTTCGACTTTGAGGTCCACGACCTCATGGAACACAAGAAGGTCGTTTTCCACTGCCCAGAGGAGATATATGACCTCTTGGTGTTCATCGGCGCCCCCGGAAGGTACTGCGTGAAGTCTGTGTACTCAAGGACGCTGGGCGAGATCGCCGCTACATCCTCAACGCAACGGCTGAATCTCATGGCCGGCCGGTACGTAGGCAAGGACGACCCGGTCATGATCGTCCGCTGCCAGAGCGGCATGCCCGCTGTCGGAGAAGCCTTGGAACCCTTCTCCAAGCCCCACGTTGTGGCCGGCTGGATGAGAGGTTCTCACCACGGTCCTCTCATGCCGTGTGGCGCGGCGCAAGCCATCCCCACCAGGTTTGACGGCCCGCCGAGAGTGATGGCTTTTGGTTTCCAGCTTTGCCAGGGTAAGCTGGTAGGGCCCCAGGATTTCTTCGCGGATGTCGCGTTTGACCGCGCCCGCCAGATCTCCAACGAAATTGCCGACTACCTCCGTTCTATGGGTCCCTTTGAGCCCCACCGCCTGGGCCTTGAAGAACTGGAGTACACCACCATGCCGGACGTTATGAAGAAGCTCGCCGGAAGGATGGAACCCATAGAGTGACGCGACGGGTCCCTTCGCCTATGACGGAGGGACCCAATGAGACGGTGAACTCTTTGCGCTACACCTACTTAGGGCAGACTTGCATCAGGGTATCAGAGCTTTGTTTCGGCTCTCTCGCATTGGGTCCGGCCCACTACAACATGTCCCCGGGCGACGCCGCGACTGTGATTGACTACGCTTGGGACATGGGTGTGAACTTCTTCGACACCGCCGACTTCTACGATACTTACCCCCATCTCAAGAGAGTTGCCTCCAGGGAAGGCTCGGTCATCGCTTCGCGCTCTTTCGCCTACGACCGGGAAGGCATGCGGAGAAGCCTCGACCGGGCAAGGCGCGAGTTGGCCCGCGACACCTTGGACGTTTTCGGGCTCCACGAACAGGAATCGGCCCTCACCTTGAAAGGACACCGTGAAGCCCTAGAGTATCTCGTACGGGAGAAAGAAAGAGATACGGTAAAGGCGGTGGCCGTATCAACCCATACGGTTGAGTGCGTGAGAGCCGCCGCCACTATGTCGGAAGTGGACGTAATCTTCGCTCTCTGCAATGTGGAAGGACTGGGGATCAGGGGAGGCTCCAGAGCCGATATGGAGAAGGCCCTGGAACTTGCCTGGGCCTGCGGCAAGGGGATATACCTCATGAAGGCCCTGGGGGGAGGCCACTTGTATCTTCAACCCCGGCGCGCCCTCGAGTACGCCAGGGACTTCCCCCACAAACACAGCGTGGCGGTTGGCTTGCACACGGTTCACGAGGTAGAATTCGCCGCGAGGATCTTTGCCCATGAGGAGCCACCGGATGAGAAAGTGTCTCGCGGTTCCCATAGAAGACGCCTTATTATCGAGGACTGGTGTGAGCGGTGTGGCCGCTGCGTGG
>DUUV01000111.1 GCA_012841375.1 Candidatus Fermentithermobacillaceae bacterium | reverse complement strand
TTGAGCTCATCAACAAGGAACGCTCTCAGGCAGATCTCCCGGCTCTGGCGCTGCGTGAGGACCTCACCAGGGTCGCGGAAGCACACGCCGCGGATATGATTGAGGCCGGCTACTTTGGGCACATGTCGCCTACAACAGGGACGCTCGCAGCCAGACTCAAAGCCGCGGGTATCCGGTTTTCGAAGGCCGCCGAGAACCTCGCCGGCTGCACAAGTCCGGAACTCGCGCACAAGCTTCTTATGGAAAGCGCCTCCCACAAGGCAAACGTGCTCAGCAAGCGCTTCACCCATACGGGCGTGGCAGTGGTTAAGGGCGGGCCCTACGGGATGATGATAGTGGAGATATTCATCTGCGAACCTGAGGACATACCTGTTGAAAAAGCCCTCGAGGACGGATCGCCACCGGTTGAGGAATTCGGAAGCCTTTCCCCAGCCCTCTCTGATAATGAAGCCGTAGACTCAGCGCTGGACCCTGAGCCCGCTTGGCCGCATGGCCCACAGGCTCCCTCACCTCTCGACGTAGTCGGAGATGACGTCCCAGATGTCGGGGGTCTCGAGCCCACGCCTCCAAGCGGCAATTCCGGCTAGTCCGTAAGAGTCGGCTATCTCCATCCGTTTGGTCATTGACCCGGCATCTTCAAGCCAGATCTTGTAGGTCTTGTCTCCCGACGTCTTTTCGGCATACCGGAGGCCCCGATCCGGATCTATGGTGGCTTCAACACCCTGAGACCTGACCCATGCCTCGGACGAGGACATGCCGTACGCTACCTGACTGACCTTCACATGGGACCCTTCCTTAACCTCGGTCCAGAGCCTGGTGTAGAAGGGCACGCCGAGGACCAGCTTTTCTGCAGGCACTTCCTCGAGGGTCTTCTGGACCGTCCACTCGGTCCAGGGGATCGACGCAGTCGGACCCGCCACAGGCGAGCCGGCGTAAAACTCGTCGTAAGCCATGAGCATCACGTAATCCACCACTTCGGCCAGGCGGCTTCGCTCGAAGCACATCGACCAAGTGGGGCTCAGCGACTTGACGGTTACGTCTATTGACACGGTTAGCCCGGCTTCGTGGAGAAGGGGCGTGAGCTCTCTCACGAACTGCGTGAGGTAAGGAGCGTCGTCCTGGTACACGTTCTCAAAGTCAATGTTGATGCCGTCAAGGGAATACAAGCGGGCATACATGAGTATTTGTGATATCACCTTGTCCCGGAGGTCTGAGTCCCTAAGCATGGTCTTCGTCCTCTCGAGCTCGAAGGAGTTGGAGAACAGCGCCCAAACCTGGTAGCCCCGTTCATGGGCCCAAGACACGTAGCGGAAATCTGCGTAGTTCTCAACTTCCCCCGGCTTCTCGCCAAGGCGGAACCAGGTGGGTGAGATGACATTCAGGCCGGGCATATCGCCGATTTTCGACGTATCGGGGTTATGCCGATCGACCTGTTCCCATACGAGTGCTATTTTGTCGGACCCCAAAGGCCTTGGGGTGTAGTCTCTAGGCGGCCGGTGACTGGGTTCTCGTTCCTCCGTGCGGTCAATGTCCCGGGACGACACCCACCCAACCAGGCCTTCGCTTGTGTCCACTCTAAGCCACCCACCTTTCACGGAGTGGATGTAGAACTCTGTCCCCGCGGGAGCTACGCCCACGCGCCTCGCAAGTAGCGATGGGTCCACGCGGACGACCACGTCCGAAATGGAGGTGCCGACCAAAGACGCCTCGTCGGTCGGCCTCGCTATGAAGACTCCCTCATCTGGATGATAAGACACGGACAAGGGATACAATGTCTCCAAAATGGATGAAGGTATATAAGGTTCGCCGCTTTCAAGGACAACGGGGACCTGCAAGTCCACAGGGTTCTGGTTCACGTGGGCGGTGAGCGAGTCCGTTTTCAGCTTCACTACCTTATCTTTGGTAGTGACGATCACTGTGCCCGTTTCGTCCCAGAAGGCGTTGGAGTCGATTTTCTCTTTCACGAACTGAAACGGCACGTACGCCTCGCCGCGCTCGACGACAACGGGGAACGCCTGTTCCTCACCTTTGTATATGAGGTGGGGGCGGGCAGCCGGCGGCTTCTCTACGTACAAGAACGAAGGCACTGCCAATAGCGCCCCGGCAAGCATCAGGGCGAATGCGATGGCAGGCCAGACATATCTCGGTCTTGTCCGCTTCCTACTGGCTCTCGGGCCAAGAGACATGGGCTCTTCTCCGGTCGGTTTTTTCTCTGTCGAAGCCGGTCGGAGGGCTTCGTCAACTATGACGGAAGGCCACCACGGCCGGTTCCTCGCTACGGGAACCCGGTCCCGTATGCGCTTATCTAATCATCGCCTCTATCCACACCCTATGCAAAACCCAAATTGTGGCACACGTGCGGCAGGATGCATTCTTCGGAAAGGAGAAATCATCCCGGAGAGACCGAGGAAACTAGGCGTAGTCCCACACGAAAGGAGATGAGCCGCGCGCTCTGCGCGGGAGCAAATGGGCGATAGATCCGTGGATATCCTCTGGAGCAAGTTGGCCGGTGAACTGAATGATGCTTGCCAAGAGACGGGGGTGATGGGCTACTCACTCATGGACCTCAAGACCGGAAGGCAAGCGAGCTTTCGCGCCGAGGTTCTGTTTCCTACCGCCAGCACCATCAAGATAGCCATCCTGCTCGGTCTGGCGATCCGGGTCGACCGGGGAGACATCGGTTGGTCAGATAGAGTGGCGGTGGAAGACAAGGACAAGGTGGGCGGAAGCGGCGTCTTGGGGCATTTCTCCCACAAGGCCGAACTGGCCGTCCGCGACGTGGCGGCTCTCATGATATCGCTCTCGGACAATACCGCAACCAACATATGTATCGACCTCGCCACCATGGACTTCGTCAACGAGACAATGAGGTCTTTGGGCTTGGAAAACACCAAGCTTCGACGGAAAATGATGGACTTCGAAGCGGCAAAGCGGGGAGATGAGAATGTCTCCACGCCGGGAGAGCTGGCTTCTCTGGTGGCAAAGATCCAGGAGAGAGACGGCGTTACGGAACGCGTGGCAGAAGACGTGCTCTCCGTTCTCACCCTGCCTAAGGGCGGGCCGTTCACGCTGGGATTGCCGGAAGGCGTGAAGAGGGCCAACAAACCCGGAGGTTTGGGCAATCTCTCGGTGGACGCCGGAATCATCTATCCCACGCCGGACCGGCCCTTTGCGCTGGCTGTGTGCGGAAGTTTTCTGCCCGGCCGTCCTGAGGAAGCGACAGCGGCGATCGTCCGAAAGGCCTTCGGCTACATGAAGGTCTTGGCTGAATGCACGGAACTCGGAAGGTCCTGAGCGGCTCTTATCTGTCATCTGTTGCGCATGCCGGGAACGGAAACATCTCCCAGGTTGTCGGGTGCTTCGTGAGGGGCTCGCTTCGAATCGTCTCGAATCCTGAGTAACGAGTAAAACGATCTCCCCGGCCATCGACCGGGGAGATTTTGGCTCTGTCCAAGATGAGCAAACAAACGGAACATAACCAAACAAACGAAGCGACCTCGCGCCGGCGCTTCACCGGACCGCCTGTCACTCCGCCTCCTATTGAGAGTCTAGCCCAAGATTTCCTTGTAGACTCTCAGCCAGTTCCCTCCGAGGATCTTCTTTATTTCCTCCTCGGTGTAACCTCTCGAGACCAATTCCTCTGTAAGCTTGGGCATCTCGCTTACATCGGAGAGGACAACCTTGGGTGCGTCAATTCCCCCAAGGGGAGAGCCGTACCCGTCGAAGTCTGAGCCCAACCCTATGTGGTCAACCCCTACCACCGACTTGATGTGGTCGATGTGGTCGCAGAGCCGCTTGAGAGAAACGTTATCCCGGTTGTCATCGACGAATCCCGGACAGAACACCACACCAATGACTCCGCCCTTCTTGGCGAGGGCCTCGATCTGCTCATCGGTGAGGTTCCTCCGGTTGGACGCCAGCGCCCTGCAGTTGGAGTGAGACGCGATGAACGGTCGCTCGGCGATATTGGCTACTGCCCAGAACGAACTGTCGGAGAGGTGGGATACGTCAACCATCATTCCGATGCGCTCCATTTCCTTGACCAGGGAAACGCCGAAATCGGTTAGACCCGAACCTGCGGACTTCTCGCCGACCCCGTCGGCGATATCGTTCCGCTGGTTCCAAGTGAGTCCCATTGCCCTCACACCCAAACGGTAAAACCCGCGGAGGAGACTGAGGCTCCCTTCAACTGCCTCTCCGCCTTCGATGCTCAAGAGACCACACGTCTTCCCCAAGGTCTTGGCTTCCTCGATGTCTCTGGCGCAAGTCGCCAGCCGGAAATCTTCCGACTCGTCCAGAAGCGCGTAGAAGGTGTCTAGCATCTCCATGGCTCTCCTGGCCGACCGTGTGGGCTTGTACTGGGGCTCGATATAGACGGCCATTACCTGGCAGGTAACGCCGCCCTCCTTGAGCCTGGGCAGGTCAATGTGACCGCGTTCGTTGCGGGCAAAGAAGTCTCGTTTCTGGTAGCCGGGCCTTCCGGGGCGGTCCATGAGGCTTAAGATGGTATCGCAGTGGCCGTCTATGACGATCGATTCTCTATGTAGCTTTTCGGCGTCCATCGTTTATCCCCCTTAGTCAAATGCCAGGGCTCCCGAAAGAGACCTGGCATTCTTCAGAACTTCATTTCGGGATACGAGACCCGATTACTCCTCAACTTTGATCGCTTCAGTGGGGCAAGTCGCAGCGGCATCCTTGGAGCAGGGAAGGTTGGCATTGGCCGCTTCGTCGCTCTTGACCTCGGCCTTGCCATCGTCGGCTAGGATGAACACGTCAGGGCAAGTGTCGGCGCAAAGGCCGCACCCGATGCAGAGATCCTTATCTACCAAGACTTTGGCCATTGTGTAGAACCCATCCTTTCGAGGATTACATGCATGTCGATTATAGCACAAGCCCTGACCTCAAAAGAACGACCTTCTGACTGGTGACAGTCGTTTGTGGCGCGGAATACCTACTATCTCTTGACTACCTGATCTTGGCGGCTGCGAGAGCCGCTGCGACCGCCTCCATCCACTTGGTCGAGCTCTTGGTCGCACCGGTATAGGCGTCTACCGTCGGAGCATTTGCCTCGACGAATCTCTTGGGCATCTCCGCCTTTGCTTCCAACGCGGTCGGATATTCATACGTAGCCCAATCCTTGAACTCGCCGTCTGACATTACATCCTCAACCTCAACCGAAGTGATCCTATCTCCCTGGATGGTGACCCATGCGATACCCCAACCCGCATCATCCGCCTTGGACCTTCCCTGAAACGTTCCTTCGAAGTAAGTTGACGTGACGGAAGGTTTCTTCCGGGCCTTCTCCAGAGCGAACCCGACCGCTTCTTTGAACTTGTTTGAGGATCTGGTGGCCTGAGTAACGACATCAACGTTGTTGTCTTGGCGACCGACAAAAGCCTTCTCGAGCGTGTCGTGGGCCTCTTTGGACTTGGGCCACGGGTATGTGGCATAGTCCTTTTCTTCTCCCACCTCGGTCATCTCGGTGAGTTTCGCCGCCGTAATCCTGTCCTTTTGAAGAGTGACTTCGGCAACGGCGTAACCGTGCCCGTCTCCCTGAGAGATGCCTGTGTAGGTCCCGTCGTTATAGACCTTGGGGGCGCAAGCCGGCGCGGCCAACGCCAGCGCAATAAGCACGCACGATACCAGCGCGGCAAGCCGTTTCCGTCCCTGGGATGCACCTTGCACCAAGAGTACTTACCTCCTCAGACCCTGGCTTTTGTGATATCCGTCCTAGTATGCCCAGGGCGACGACCTCAGTCAAACGTCAAAACCCGCCCTCGTTCGAGTCCCGTCCGGAATTCTTCGCCTCCAATCGATCTGATTCGACCGGTTTGTCTTGCGCCATTGGTCTCAGGGCTGGGGTTCCAGAATTCGCCCTCTCGCGATACATGTGCCTTGTAGTGCCATCGTGTCGCCGCCAGTCGAACGATTCTTCCTTGTCCACAAGGGTATCCACAACGACTCTCAAGAAATGCTCCCCCCACGCACCCAAGGAGAAGGCAGGAGATACCAGATGTTCGACGTCCATGTCATCAAAGAAGCCACCAGAACGTTTTCCATGGAAGGCCGCCAGTTCACAGCAAGCTACCTCCTCGGCGAAGAGCGTGACGCGGAAGGCCAACGATGCGTCATAAGAGCCGTCCTCAGAGAGGCCGGCAACGCAGGCTCACACAAGGAGTCGACGGCTTCGGTCCAGCTAATCTATCTACATCCGGACATCGGCAGGCGGATTTTCGAGGTCATCGCAGGCGCCGAAGAACCGGTGTTCCCGGTACACCTCCCGGACATTGTCCGTGACCAGATTGCCGCTACGTCTCTTATCGAAGTAACCGAACACTGACGGGCGACTACGTGTTGTGCCCGGAATGAGACCGCTTAATCTCGTTCAGTAGGTCGGAGATTTCGATGAATTCATCCGCGGCGTCAACGAGCTCGTCGGCAGCCTTGAAGTTGCACCGGACGTAGGCATCGGGATGCTGAGTGGAGAGCACTTGGATCCTGACGCCTCGCTGGGCGACGGCTTTCACTAGCGGGACGAAGTCGCCGTCTCCCGAACAGAGGATGTACTTGTCGCATCTATCGACCAGAGACAGCATGTCGATGGCCAGCTCCAGGTCCAGATCTGCCTTGATGGCTCCCCCGGCAAACACCTTGAGGGGCTTTCGAACAACCATGTAGCCGTTTCGGTTGAGGAACCGGTGGAACGACTGGGAGCGGCGGCGCTGTCCCTCCAGATCTTCTCTAAGGCTCACGGGGTCGGGGTTTCCCGACAACTTGACGTATTGCTCAATGCTGTCAGTGGTCCACTCTCCGGTGTAGAAGTACGCACGGATAAGGAGATCGTCTTTTACCAGGGTCTTGAGCAATTTCACAAAGTCTACTTGGATGCCGAATGAATCGTAGGTAGCGTATTTGAAGTTCCAACCATCTACAAAGACTGCGGTACGCGGAGCACCATAGAGTGAATCAGGTTTCAAAGGCGGGCCCTCCTATTTTCGGGGAAGGAATGTTTTTTCTAAAGGTCTTGGTGCGCCCGGCGCGAATCGAACGCGCAACCTCTGGCTCCGGAGGCCAACACTCTATCCGTTTGAGCTACGGGCGCACTTTATCTATTAGATTATATACCCCTGCGTCGCCACGAACAAGTTCGGGCCTGGCGTGATGCGCGTCCTCTTGCTTGCTCAAGAGCTCGCTTACGGGTGCTATCCTGCAGGCATGACCTATATCTTGCCGAACAGGATGAGAGCCCCTATCACCAGAAACCCGGCACCGGCGGCGATGCGGATTATGTGGGCCGGCACCACCCTGTACAGGGTATCGCCCACCAACACGCCGATCAGCGACGACAAGACGAGGGCGACGGCCGACCCCACAAACACGCTGGCCGGAGCCTTCTTGGAGGACGCCAGCATCATGGTCGAGAGCTGCGTCTTGTCCCCGAGTTCGGCGAAAAACACCGCTACGAAAGTGGATACGACTATGTTCCAGTTCACTGTGAGAGAGCCCGGAGGCTCTTCCCTCCCTTGCCTTTGTATCGACATGACGTGTTAGGCACAGGAGCCTGCGTATCCTTCTGGGGCTCGAAACTCGGTCTTCATCCATACGCGACACGAATCGTCCCTAGCTCGCCGCTCGACCTTCCTCCGTCCTGGGGGTCTTCACCCACGCCGTGGGCGCCCTCCCAAGGGTCTTCAATACAAGGGCGCTCGTATAGGGCACGGGAAATACGAAGGCCGCCAGGGGCAGGAGCAAGAGCCCCAAGTAAACTGCCACCCTGCCGGTGAGGCTCTCTGGACGGAGCGTGTGATCGAGGAAACCGCTGTACCTCTTGAACGCGTAGACCGTGAACGTCAGGTAGATTAGGGAAAATCCCTGAAGCATCCACTGGTACGCGGCAGGCACGGCGTTTGGGTCGAGCATGTTGTTGTAGTGCAGCACCATGGCCGTTGGCGGCACAAAGGTGGCCAGCTGGTATGCTATCCACTCCAGTTGTCCCTTTATGATCAGGTTCCGCCGGAGCCTCTTCCGCTTGGACGGGTCACCGGTCTCATCCCGGCCCACTTTTTCAACAACCTGCAAGTGCCCTGTACCCCATCTCAGACGTTGCCGGAAGAACGCGGGAAACGTCGCCGGAGTCTGCTCTGAAGAAGCGTAGGGCAGGTATTCAGGCCATGCCTCCCGCAAGAGATAGGCCCTGGCACCGAACTCCAGGTCTTCAGTCAGCACGGTGCAGTCCCACCCGCCCACATCCAAGAGCAGGCGGCGCTCGACAAACACATTGGTCCCCCCCACAAAAGGGAGTGTCCGGAACAACCATGGGAGGTACCAGTCATGGGCCACGGCCTGGTACAGACTCGCGATCCTGCAGAAAGGCGTCATCTGGTAGAAGTTGCGCACCTGGAACACCGGCCCCTGAAGGACCCTGCACCCTACCGGGTCCATGAGTCGCCGGTAGCCCACATACAAGAGGACATCCCGGTCGGGGCGGCTTTCGGCGTCGTAGAACCCGCAGACCTCCGTCCTTTTGTCAAGGTAGCTGACGCCCCAGTTCAGAGCCCGGCCCTTGGTGGATGGTACTTCGCGGCCCAGCCGCTTGCCTCCGATCAGTCCGTCAAAATCCGGAGGCACGGATACGTGCTTGATGGTGGGGGATTCACCTGACGCCAGACGCTCCGCCCGCACTCGCTCGACAACCTCTTGAGTGGTCGGACACATGTCGTTGACGTAGAACCGGACCTTGTCCCCGAGTTCCCCCGATAGGGCACCTTTCCTCACCGCTTTGGACACCCGGTTGGCGATGAAGTCGGTCATCTTGAGGACAATGTCCTGCGTGAGCTCATGATTGGCGCGAACGGTATGCTGTATCGCCCGGTTCAATAGGCGCCTAGAGTCTCCGTCATAGAGCTCGGCGAACACGGCCAAGACGGGTACCGCGACTGCCAGACACGCCGGGTAGACTCGCTCCTGATCGAGCTTTGACAACCACGGACACGTCTTTCGGACAATATTCTGCAATCTGACTTTAGGCGGAGTACCCACGGCGCTCAGGATGGCGATGCATATGTCCCTCACGATCCGGTGCCTTTCGGCAGCCGGAATGGCCGAAAGCTCCGGCATGCCCACCGAGTACGTCTTCTGAAAGCCTTTGGAGCAATACTCTCTGAGGGCATAGTCGGAGAGACAAGACAGGACAACCGCCCTCACGGTTGCCTCTATCTCCTGGGGTACGGCTTCCCTGAAGTCCGTTCTGCAGAGAATGTCTTGAGACACCCGCGCGATCAGCGCGCGCTCTTTCGCCGCCTGCATCGCTTCCTTCTCATCTGTGACGATGAGTACCTCAAAGGAATCTCTCGGATAGTTGAGTTTGATGAGATGATTGATGGTGTTCTCGATGACGAGCGACTCATTTCTTGCCGGGACCAGGATGCTGATGAATGGAAGGGATTTCCCCAGGCGTTCCGCGGTCTCCCGAAGGTCTTCCACCCGCAGGACGCACTTGCGGTTCCAGTATTTCCGTCCGCTATATGCTTTCCAGACGAAGAACCTGGCAAAGAGGATGAAGAACACCAGGTACACGGAAAAGGCGATGAGGTACAGGATCTGGGCAGTCGTCACTATCGAGCGGGCCTCCCTTTTCTCTGACGGCAGGCGTTTTGTCGCCCAAGGTAGTCTTGCGCCTCTAGACTGCCCCTATTCGTGATTAGAATTCCGAGGAGGTCCAAACCGGCTTCCACCGGTAAGCGCAAAGGTGGGGTCCCGGGCAGGACCCCACCTTTGTCTCAACTCTCCAGTTCCCGTCGGGCGAAACCCCGTGTCGCGACGTGCGCTCAGTTCCCCGCCGGGAAAAGCGGCCTAACGGGCCTATAGAATCCCTCCGACCATCTTGATCGCGTCGGTCAGGTTGGGAGTGCCGATCTCCTGCAGTTCGTAGCGAACCCTCATGGACGGCTTATCCAACTTCATGACCCTGCGGATGTCAATGGGTGTGGCGACCAGCACCAAGTCGCACTCCACGGCGGCCACCGTTTCCTCCAGCTCCTTGATCTGCTTGGCCGAATACCCCATGGCAGGGAGCAACGGACCGATGTGCGGGTGCTTCTCGAAGGTCTTGGCAATCGAGCCTACCGCCCATGGTCTCGGATCAACCAGTTGAGCGGCGCCGTTTTTGCGGGCTGCCATGACTCCGGCTCCGTACTTCATCTCCCCGTGGGTAAGCGTCGGGCCGTCCTCAATGACCAGCACCTTCTTGCCGGCGATCTCCATGGGCCTTTCAGGGAAGACCGGCGACGCGGCGTCTACGACGATGGCATTGGGGTTGGCCTTCCGGACGTTGTTTCGGACGATGTCCACGCTCTCGGCATTGGCAGTCTCGATCTTGTTGATGACTACGATGTCGGCTTGCCTCAGGTTGGCCTCGCCCGGATGGTACGTCATCTCGTGGCCCGGCCTGTGCGGGTCTACGAGGACGATCTTGCAGTCGCTCTTGTAGAAGGGTATGTCGTTGTTGCCGCCATCCCACAGGATGACATCTACTTCTTCCTCGGCCCTCTTCAGTATCTCTGCGTAATCCACTCCAGCGTAGACAATGATACCCCTGTCGATGTGAGGCTCGTATTCCTCACGCTCCTCGATGGTGCACTTGTGGAGATCGAGGTCCTCGTAGGTCGCGAACCTCTGCCACACCTGCTCCTCGAGGTTTCCGTAGGGCATGGGGTGACGTACGGCGGCGACCTTCTTCCCCGCGGCCTTCAAGATCTCGGAGACCCGTCTGGTGGTCTGGCTCTTCCCGACCCCCGTCCTCACGGCGCAGATGGAGATAACGGGTTTCTTGGACTTGATGGCGGTGGAATCGTAGCCCAGGAATTTGAAGTCGGCTCCGGCGGCGATCACGGCCGAAGCCTTGTGCATGAGACTCACATGGTTGATGTCGCTGTACGAGAAAACCACTTCATTGATCTGGTGCTTCCGGATGAGGTCCAGGAGATCATCTTCCGAGTAAATGGGGATCCCCTGGGGGTACAATGAGCCCGCCAACGAAGGTGGATAGGTTCGACCCTCTATGTCGGGGATCTGAGTCGCGGTGAAAGCAACTACTTCGTAGGCGTCGTTGTCCCTATACACCGTGTTGAAGTTGTGGAAATCACGCCCGGCAGCGCCCATAATGAGTACTTTCCTCTTTGCCACTCTGCGGATGCCCCTTTCTGATTCCGGATCTGTTACCTGCTCCCCGGTCACAGTCTTGTCATGCGCCGCGTCGCCTCTCACCATTCGCGACAGGCGGCGCTATCCACCTTATTCATTCGTGCATAAAGGTGGAACATCCTTCCTCGGGCCTACAAAGAGAGGGTCACAACTCCCGCAGAATGCCGCTTCTGGAGGAACTGCAGTGGACTATACAGAAGTGTATAAACGAAGTCTCCTTGAACTCAGCCCACCCGCGTGCTCCCGACGCATTTTACGGGCAAGAGGGAAGAACTATGGACAGAGCGGCAAGGAGGGCACATCCATGAAAGCAGGAAACACCTACAATCTCCTGTTGGAACTCGTCAGGATACCCAGCGTTTCCCCAAGCAAGGAAGAGTCCCGGTTAGCCCGAGTGATCCACGACAAACTCGCCTCCCTACCCTATTTCCAGGAGAACAAAGGGGACCTCCGGCTCTTGCCGGTCGAAAACGATCCGTACGGACGCCACAGCGTCTTCGCCATCGTGCGGGCGGTCCCTCACACCGCGAAGACGGTCATCCTCATGGGTCATATTGACGTGGTCGATACCGCCGAAGCCAGGGAGTTGGCTCAGCTGGCCTTCGACCCCCCGGCTTACGCTCGCGAGCTATCCAAGCTGACCTTGCCGGACGAAGCCCGGAAAGACCTGGAGTCAGGCAACTACCTCTTCGGGCGAGGGGTTTTCGACATGAAGTGCGGCGTGGCTGTTGAGCTCGAGTACGTCCGGGAATGCGCCGCAAACCCCCGGGACCTGGACACCAACATCGCCCTCATCCTGGTCGGCGACGAAGAGAACCGGTCCGCCGGGATGTTGTCCTCCATCAAGCACCTGGAGCGGCTTCAGGAGGAAGAGGGGCTGGACTTCGTCGCGTGCGTGAACACCGAGGGTGAGGTCCAGGAGTACGACGGAGATGCCAAGCGGTACATATCGGTGGGCACCATTGGCAAACTCATGCCCATGTTCTACTGCGTGGGACGGGAAAGCCACGTAGGCTCCTACTACGAAGGACTAAATGCCAACCTGCTGGCATCGGCGGTCAACATGGTGCTCGAGGGCTCGCCCGATTGGATAGACCGGGCCGGCGCCGAGGCATATCCCCCACCGGCCGCACTCTGGCATCGCGACCTGCGAGAGGTCTACTCGGTGACTCTCCCTGCCCAGGTCGTCGCCGGCTTCAACGTGCTCACCGTCGAGAAGACGCCGGCGATAGCTCTGGAGATGATGAAGAAGGTCGCCCGCGAGGCGTTCGACATGGCTCTCGAGCGGTTGAGAAACAGCGCACTCAAGTTCTCGGAAGGGGCATCTCTAAAAGCCTCCGTCCCGTGGGAACCCAAGGTCTTGACCTACGAGGAAGTCTTCCAGAAGGTGAAGCAGGACATGGCCCGGTCAGGCGCTTCGCTCGAAGGACACATCAAAGAGTATCTCAAGGGGCTCCCCAGAGAGACTGACGACAGGCTCAAGTCCATCGGAGTGGTGGGCCAAGTCCTCAAGTTCTACGCCGACAAAGACCCTGTCATAATCGTAGGCTTTCTGCCGCCCTACTACCCGCACCGGAGCAATCTCCGAAAGGCGCCGAGGGAACTGGCGCTCATGGATGCCGTGCAGGGACTCATCTCTGAAGCGGCATCGACCTACGGCGAAACATTGGCGGTGCGGGAACACTTCGCGGCCATAAGCGACCTGAGCTACTTGGGGTTCCAGGGAGACAAGGACGACCTCATGCCTCTGGCCGGCAACACACCTGGCTGGGGCGAAGTGTATGACCTGCCTCTTGACTCCCTTCTCAAACTGGACGTCCCGGTGGTCAACATAGGCGCGTCGGGACGGGATGCCCACAAATACACCGAGAGGTTGGACCTTGAGTATTACCTGGGCCCGTACCCCGACCTCTTCAGGTCTCTCCTGAGGCGCATATCGAAGATAGAGTGAGGAGCCCCGGATCCAGCAGGTGTTTCGTTCTGACTAGACGGGGAAAGCGGGCCTACAGCCAAACCTGACCCAGCATCTCAAGGGGCCGTCCGCATTCGGGGCAGTCGCCGTCGGGCGTGAGAAACGCCCTTTCCAGAGCCAGACCGTCACGCTTAAGAAGCGTGGTGCCGCACTCCGGACAGGGTGTATCCGCGTACCCCGGTCTGGCAGCATTCCCTATGTAGACATGGTGGAGGTGCTCCCTGCAGACATCCCTCAGCCGCTCCAATGTCTCAAGAGGCGTAGGCTCGCCGCCCATGCGGTAGTTGGGGAAAAACCTGGACAGGTGCACCGGCACTGACGGACTGAGCGACGCCAGATGGCGCGCGAGGGCGGCAACCTCCTCCTGAGAGTCGTTTTCGCCGGGGATGACCAGGTAAGTGACCTCCACCCATGCATGCTTCAGCGATTCCTCGACCGTCTCCAGGACGGGCTTGAGCCTCCCGCCGGTGAGCCTCCGGTAGAAGTCTTCGTTCCAGGCTTTCACGTCAATATTGAGGGCATCTACAGACTGAAGGACTTCCCTGAGCGCAGGCCGGGAGATGTACCCGTTGGTCACGAGCGCGTTCACCAGGCCCTCTTCTTTGGCGCGGGCGGCGGCCTCCAGTACGAACTCAATCCACACGGTTGGCTCGTTGTAGGTATAGGCCATGCCCACCAGGGCAGGGTACCTTTTTCTTTGGGCGAGGGCACTCTCAACCAGCTCTCCGGCGGTGATCGCCACCGTCCTGGGTCTGTCCTGTGAGATCTGCCAGTTTTGGCAGAACCGGCACCTGAAATTACATCCAAAGGTGCCCGCCGACAGGAGATACCCGCCGGGATGCACGTGGTAAAGGGGCTTTTTCTCTACCGGGTCCAGTGCCAGCGAGGTAGCCAGGTTGTAGTTCAGCGCGTACAGAGTCCCGCCCCTGTTCTCCCTCACCCGGCATATCCCCGTTTTGCCAGCCGGGACCAGGCACGAATGGGGACACAGGCCGCACCTCACCTTGCCCTGTTCCGCAGGCTCCCAAAACTTGGCTTTTCCCAGCATCTCAGTCACCACGTCGCCCCCCGGGATGTCTCGCCGGACCGGTGACATCCGGCCGCCGGTGATGCCACCCTGCAGATCTCCTAAGAGTCGGCCGGGTTTTCGTGTCAGTGATATCTTGTCACCGTAAATCTATAGAGCCGCACTTCCTCGGAAGGCCTTATACCTGCTTTCCTCTTGGCGATCTCTACTTGCTCCCTGGCCGAATCGATGCCTGGAAGATCGGGGAGGAGCAAGCCCCTGCGGGCGCCCCTTTCCACGATCACTCCGTAGACCTTCGGGTCCAAGTCTTCCTCACCGGAGATCTCCTGGGGGTCTGAGAGCACATCCACGGAATAGTCCAGGAAAGGCAGTTCTCCGGCGGTTACTTCCCGGAATCTGGGGTCGCCGGTGGCGGCTGAAATCGCGCTCTGTATTATCTCTTGGGCCGCAGTAGGACATGTAGGCCCAATGGTCCCGATGCATCCGCGGAGCATACCGTCTTCATGTATGGACACAAACACGCCCGCGGGAGACCGGAACTGTTCCGGCACATCACCGGGTGGATCCAAGGTCTTTCGGGTACCCACGTAATGCTCGACCGCGGTTCTGGCCAGCCTGACCGGGTACGACTCGTTCTCCCTGGCATCCTGGAGACGCCGTTCACGGTCCCCCAGGATCTCCTTCAGTCGAGACTCGCCTTGACCTTCCGGGTGGATGAGGGCGACTCCATAGCCTACGCCGAACGGGCCCTCGTAGGAGAGCACTTCACTCCGAACGCGGCAGTTGTCGATGGAACCCAACATCATGGCCACCGGCCTCATGCCGCATTCGCCTGCGTCTTGAAGAAGATCTTCGGGAATGCCCAGTATCCCTTTAGGATCGAAGTCCCTCAGATGGCCCATAAGGCTCTCGTCAAAGAGTTTTCCTTTCGGGTTATAGCCGGCGGGAGCGTCGGGCGTGAGCCGGTGGGAGAGGTCGCCCGACGCAAGCACGGCGACGCGCCGGCCTACCCGTTCGGATGCCCGCGAGATCGCCATACCGTAGCGGTAAAGGTCCAGGACGGGCAGGTAACCGATGTTCACAACCACAACCGGTCTGGAGAAGCCGTGCTTCACCATGTAGTAAAGAGGCACCAGACACCCGTGGTCCAGTCGACTGTCAACCGTGTAGCTGCGCATTGTCCGGCGGTCCAAAAGAACTGTGGTGAACCCGTCTTCCTTTGACGCGGCCGCTATCTCCCTCACAAGCTCAAGGTCGTTCCTTACGCCAAAAGTCACCCGTCGTGCGCCAAATCCCCCGAAATCGCCCTCCATCGTCGCGTCTCCCCTTATGGAGACGGCGTCGCGAAGCACGAGTCCGTGGGGAGTGATGATCACAAGGCTGTCATAGTCCGCCGACGCGAAGCGCTTCCCCAGGGATTCCATAGCCCGGACCGTAGACGACGCGTTTCGCTCTTCGCCCCTCCCCACTTCAGGGATGATGATGGGAGGGTGGGGCGATAGTCCTGCCAGGACCACTCCTGATTTCACGGCTTCTTCACCACTTTCTCAACATAAGGCGAGGTCGCCAACCTTAAGAGCGCGCTGTAGTTAGGGATGAAAGACAACACGGTACCTACCTTCACCCGGTCGCCCGCGTCCTCCACGTCGCAGATAAGGTGGTCCGAAGAAGCCCCGATAACCGTCACGCCTTCATCCAACGGCGTGAGGCCGTCGGGGTCCACATCCTGCCTTCCGATGGCTAGGATGGCCCTCATCCGGTTGCCCCTGTCCACAAACATGGGCACGGCCCCGAAGGCGTCCTGGCCTATCTTCCCGGACGGGAGAGACGGCTTTCTGATGACCTCGATCACCTCTGCGTGAGCCAGGAAGGCGTCGTTGTGACAGCCCGGGATCAGTGTTCTCTCGACGGCTTCGGTACCCAAGATCACGCTTTCGCCCAGCCTGAGTTCGGTTATTCCCCGGGGCATCTGTCCTTCCATCACCAAGGGGATGTTGGCCGAGTTGCCCCCGGAGACCCGCTCTAGGCTAAACCCTACGGTCTTTTCGACGCGGTCCTTTATCTCGAGAAGCGTCTCCATCTTTTCTCGGGTGGGGATGATCGCCCCGTAGCAGGCAAGATTAGTCCCTATCCCGATGAGCCTGATGCCCGGGATCGAAGCCATCGCCCTCGCGGTCTCCGGAGCTTCGTCAGGGAGCACCCCTTCACGCCGGTCTCCTATGTCGACCATGAGGATCACATTGTGCTTCTTACCGCATCTCACCGCCGCCTCTCCCAAAGCCCTGGCGATGCCCGGATCTGAGATGAGGCTCGTGTCGGCAACCTCGACCGCCTCGGCACACCTGGCCGGAGCAGGCGCACGGAGAAGGACGGTCTCGCCTTGATACCCGCTCTCCCTTAGCCGCGCCAGGTTCTCAACGCGTGAATCGGCCAAACCCAGGGGATTGCCTGCCAATAGCGCCTTGGCCACGTCCGGGTGGCCGCACGTCGCTTTGTTCACAGCCACATACGTGAGGCCCGCGCGGGCCAGGAGCCGTGAAACCGTGACGGCGTTATGCTCCAGTTTGCCGACATCAATGGACATGGAAGGGTATCTCACTCTCGGACCTCCAATCCGTCCACAAGGATCTCCCTGGCCTCTTCGGGGAACTGCCTCGAGAGCACCCCGCATGCCGCCATGATGTAGTGCGTGTCTATCAGGATGCGGGCATCCTTCGGGTACAGCTCGCGGCCCGGTCCCTGGCCAACGAGGGGTTTGAGCATCCCTTCGCCGCCGGGGAGCCGTGTGAGGGCTCCCCCTGTGCCGATTATCGTATTCACGCTGGTGAGATCCTTGCCAGATGCTACAGTCTGCTTTCCCGACGGGCCGTAGAGGAACTTGAGAGAGCCTGCGTGCCTGGAGAGGGCGGTCTTGCAGGCTTGAGCCGCAAGATACCTGACCAGCGCTACCTCCTGAGGGGTCTCTGGGATGGGTCTCAACTCCTCGATCACCGGCGACGGGTCAAACCCCAGATCCCTCTCTGCCCGATCCTTCACGAGCGAGTAGACATTGGCCGCGTTCCTGTATATGCCAAGGTCTCCTTCAACAGTCCTCTTGGCCAGGGGCTCAGGGCTTTCCAGTATGGCCTGTATCTCCGGGCTTCCGGAAGCCACCGAATGGACGTCGGTGGTGGCGCCTCCGACATCTAGGCAGACGACATCGCCGAGGACGGGCTGGAGCAACTTGCACGCCTCCATCACCGCCCCGGGAGTCGGCAACACCGTCCCCTTCACCATCTGGCGGAGATTGTCCATACCCGGAGCCCTCGTGATGTGTTCTTCGAACACGTCCTGGATAATCCTTCTGGCGGGTTCCACCACCAATTCGTCTACCTTCGGATACACATTATCCACGATGTAGAACCTGATGCCCGCCTGGCCCAGGATATCGGCCACTTCCGCCCTGGCGGCGATGTTGCCGGCATAGACCACCGGGGCCTTCAACCCGACTTGCGCGAGCCGCCGGGCGTTCCTGATGGCGGTGTCTCTCTCTCCGTAGTCCACGCCTCCGGCCAAGAGTATGATTTTCGGGTCTATCCTCCGGAGCTCCCGGAGGTCATACTCGGTCATGTCTCCGGCGGTGATGAACTTGATCACCGCGCCGGCCCCCAGCGCTGCTTCTTTGGCGGCCCTGACCGTCATGTCGTAGACGAGACCGTGGACGGTCATGGAGAGGCCGCCCGCGGCGCTGGAAGCAGCCAACATAAGGGACGAATCCCACGGTTCCGGTCTTCCCCCTGATTCCGGCGCGCACTTCTGCATTAGATCATCCAAGGCAGCCTCAAGGCCCAATATGACATCGCCCCGGTCAACCGTGGTAGGCGCCAGACCCTGCCCCAGAAATCTGGGGTGTTCTCCAAGCCTGAAAGCGTTGACTACGGTTGTGGTGCTGCCTATCTCGGCCACCAAGACATCCGGACTTACTGCCGGCCCTTCGCCGGGTCTGGCCCCAGGCCTGGGACCAGTACCCGGTTCGGCGCCAGGTCCTGCTCCCAGTCGGACAACTGGTCCGGCACCCGATCCAACAGCCGGTTTGGCGTCCGGTCTCATGGAGGACTCTCCGTACCGCGAAGCTCTCTGCGCCTCTTCACGAGGAACGAGGCCACGTGAATCCCTTTTGTGCCCCGTCCGAACCCGGCATCCAGCCCGGCCTGAACGGCCAGGTCGTTGGTTACCTGGGTGCCGCCGCCGACCAGTATGAACTTCTGCCTGACGCCCTTCTCCTCACAAAGCTGCGCCAGGCGCTCCATGTTCTTCCGGTGAATATCGGCGTGGCTTATGATGGTGGAGATCAAGATGGCGTCCGCGTCTTCCTCGATCGCCGCGTTTACCACCTTATCCACGGGCACAGACGTCCCCAGGTATGTCGCCTTTATGCCAAATCCCTCGATGCCGCCGTGTTTGATGTCGATGATCTCCCGCATCCCCACCGAGTGCTCATCTTCTCCGACGGTGGCGCACACGACCTTAAGGGGCGTCCGCTGCACGTCTTCCCTGATCTCCTCGGCAGAGAGGATGCTTGGCTTGTCGGGTATCTTGAGAGAATCGCGCGCGATGGCGAAAGGCACAACCGCCTTCACCTCGACAAGCGTCCCTTCTGCCGGATGAGCGATGCCCTTGTGGATGACCTCAGGGTTCTCCAAGTTCAGCCGCTTGGCTATCTCCAGGGCAGCATACTCGGCTACTCGCTCAGCCTCGGGTATGAACATGGTGAGCGTTATGTAGCCGTCTCCGGCCCACTGCACTTCTGGCTTGATATTGCCCTCTCCCATGTCTTCGGCCGCTCCAGCCAACCGGTTTTCGACGTTGTCCTGGGGGTCAAGCTCGTCGATGTAGACTATCTTCTGGGGAGCGCAAAAGGTACAGCCGTCTATCTCATCGCAAGGGCGCTCCCGCACCCTGGCCGGGTCCTGGTACCCGAAGTGGTTGCATACGGGCGCGAAGTAATCGGGTTCCCTCAGAACGATGCTGCCGTAACCGATGCCGCCGTTGGGATCCCGCCTGATGCCGTCGCCGTGCCTCTCGGGATAGAAACCCGAGTCGACAAACATGCCGTCCGCCACGGCTTGGAAATAGCCCTTTTCCTTTACTTCTTCAAGGTACAGGACTGCCCGCTCGGCCAGGTCCCTCACGGTCCCCCCGACGGGACCATCCTTCCTGACCTCCAGCATGTCTTTGAGCCCGTCAACCGCAAGTAGCGCCTGCTTGGCGGTGTCGACGGCCGCCAGGTTGTTGTAGTGCCAAGGGACGTTCCGGCCTTCGTCGGGCGTGATCGTGCTCTGCACGTCGGCGGAAGTCAGTCTCGACAGCACCAAGTTGATGGTATGGGTTACCGTGGCTTCCCGTGCGTCGGATTCGATATACCTGGTGTTCTGTTGAGCCCTGATCTTGTAGTCCGAAAACAGCCATCTCACGGCGACGGCGTACGGCAGGTCATAAGACATGGCCGGAGCCGGAGGCGCCGTGGGCGGGACCGAGGATAGGGCGATCTTGCCCGGGTCCATCCCCACAGCCCGCGAAAACGCGCAGTTGATGGCGTGCTGAACCAGGAGCTCGGGCATGACCTTCCACGCTTCCCGCGCGGTGGCGTTGGCGTTATGAGCGCCGTCTATCTGGAGCATCCCGAATTCTGCCATTATCGCCTTGGCCACGGCGGCGTCCACAAAGGACCGCTGCATGTTGACGTTCCTGTACAAGACGTTGTACTGGGGGTCCTGGTGGGCGCCGTTCACTCCTTCCTCGGCGAAGAGGACGGCTATCTCGGGTCCCGCTACGCCGGAAACGTATGAGTGGAAATTGATTGGACGGCCCACCTCGTCCTCAATTAGGTCCAGGGCCTTTCGGGTGGCCCTCAATTGCTTCCTTGTGATCGGGATTCCGCCGACGCCCTCGGGAGTCCCCTCCAGGAGGCCGTCGATGTGGCTCTGCCCGGTGGTGCGGATGACCATCATGTGATCCGCGCCGTGCCAGGCGGCCATCCTCATCCGCCTTATGTCGTCTTCAAAGCGTCCCGAGGCGATCTCGGTGGTGATGACGTAGTCAGGCTGGGGATCGATCCCGCCGAAGTACTTGGCGGCGGGAAGGGGTACCGAACGCTCCAGCGGTTCCGACGTCTCCTTGTACCGGAAGGGGCCCACGGCGTTGTCCGGGACTCTCTTCCTCCAGGTCCAACCATTCCGCCTGGGGCGGTAGTTCTGGAGGTCCCGGAGTATCTCGCGGACATCCAGTTTCTTGGATGGATCAAGCTTCCCCCACGGGTTGACTCTCCTTGATGAATCCGGCTTCTTGGAGAGGTCCGGTTTTTCGGTTCGGTCCACCGACATCAGGACGCCCCCCTTTCAAATGCCGCCTTGAGTTCATCCCAAGCCTCCTGGTCGACACACAGGTCCTTGCCGGCTTCCAGATAGGGCTTCTTGGTCATCCCGGCGTACTTGAGCACCAGGTGCCCGGCGCCTTTCCCCAATAGGTGTCTCTTTTCGGCTTGCGAGACGATAGCCTTCGACTCCAGGCTCGAAAAGCCCATCCTGAGGAGTACCGATCTTTCGATTGAGGGCGAAGTGTGCGTGTATGCCAGGTCGTAAAGGGGCTTCACGATTTCGCCGGCAAGGCGCCAGAACCGCTCTTTAAGCTCGTCGTCCGAAAGACTCTTAATCTCCTGCCGCCGCTTTTCCAGCAGATCGTCTCTATCCACGCACTTTCACCCCAAACTCGCTCAACACCGCTTGGACGGCCTCGGGAGAGAGCCTCGTATCCTCGGAAAGGAACTGGAGTTCGTCCCCGGTGACCTCTGTGAGACCGTTCCTCTGGACGGCGTTCCTTATGTAGGACCTCTTCATGCGGTCAAGCGACATTTCGGTGACGTGAAGCTGGGAAAAACTCTCGGGGATCACGATGGCCTTCCCCGGGACGTTCTCCTTGGGATCTCCCCGCCTGACCTCGACTCCGTTCCTTCTCGCGAAGTCGAGCTGAGCCTGGGGATGCTTGCCCGCGCCTGTGTACTCGGTCTCCTGGACGACCACTATCTCATCCTCGGGAAGCTCGGCGGCCAAAGGTATGGCGGCAGCCAGTGACGTGTTTCCGGCGGGTCCACGCTCAAGCCCTTCGACGGTGGCGGTGACTTCGGTCACGTAGAAGACCTCGCCCTGGGTGACGGTCACATATCTATCTAGGTACCTGAGCGGTCGAGCGGCGTTCTTGGGGACGTCGGTACGGTCGGGCCACGTGGCGAATGGGACCCCAAAGCCCGTGTGGCCGGTCGTAAAGGACTTGCGGTTGAAGTCCCGGTCCGAAGCCATGTGAAGCCCGCTCAGGTCCACGCTGGCGCCGATCACGGTAGTGTTCGCTGCTCCGGCTTTCCGGAGACCCCTGGCGGTCCCGGTCACATTCCCGCCACCTGCGTGAGTCACCACTACGTAAGCGGGGTCCTTGCCGTACCTCTGGCGGCACTGCTCTACTATCTCGACCCCGAGAGTCTCGATGCCCGCGACTCCAAAGGAACTGTAGAGTGAAGCGTTGAAATAGCCGGTCTCCTCAAGAAGCATGAGCGCCACGTAGAAGAGCTCCGGTCCGACGGTAAGCTGCACGACCTCGGCCCCGAAGGCCTCGCACTTTCTGGTCTTCTCAATGATCTCGGGTTGTCCTACGTGCCTTGAGTCGTAGACTTCCTGCACGACTATGCACCCGAGGTTTCTCATGGCCGCTTGAGAGGCCACGGCCGCCCCGTAGTTGCCCGATGTAGCAGCCAAAGCCCCCGGATAGCCCATCTTGGCGGCGTGATACAAGGAAACCGACGCCCTTCTGTCTTTGAAACTGCCCGACGGGTTGCAGGACTCGTCCTTGACGAGGATCCGGGCGCCGTACCCGGGCTTGGCGTTCCGCCTGACCAGTTCGGTGACGTTGCGGAGCTCCAATAGCGGCGTATCTCCCACTCCGACTTCCCTCTGGATCTCGCGTATCTTCTCCAGGGTATATCCGGTCCCCGACATCATCGCCTCGTAGTCAAAGGCTATGGGGCCGCGAACATACTGCTCGTAGTCCATGCCCAGAGACTTCTTCATTATCTCGTTCTGCCGGGCCATCACCGCTTCATATGAGGTGTCTCTAGCCACGTCCCTTCGCCTCCTTGAGAACCGTCCTGAGCTCCCGCCCTACCGGGGCAAGCTCGGGCACCGCGGGCCCGTAGGTATGGGTGAACCCGGGGTTCACCTCGACCAGACGTCCCTTCACGGTCCGCCCGGCCAGGGTCGTTATTTGAACTTCCTCGCCGACTGTGGCGCTGTCTACCGCCCACCCCTTGATCCAGGCCTCCAGCGGCACTTTTGCCGTATCCTCAGGTACGTCTTTGCTGCGTTGGTGAGGCTCGAGGATGACCTGGTGGATCATGACCCAGTCACCCTTACCGCACTTCTGGCTCACAATATCTTCCACCTTTCACAAGGATTTTCGTCCGTCGTCCGGCCTTTATGTGCTTTTCCGGCCTTCTCTTCATTGGCTGCGCGCCGGTGCGCGTCGGTGCAAGTCAGTACGCGTCAGCCGCGCGTCGCAGTCGCGAAGGAACCCACTATCCCGCGGGGCACGGGAAGGTCGACCATGGTCAAGAGGCCGGGCCTGGCCGCACAGACATCGGGGATCATGTTCACGGCTATGGACATTGTACCGATGCCCCCGGGGATCTCGGGCCTTATGGACAGGTTTACGGGCGGAGTGCCGTCGATGGTGATGTAATCGCCGGTCTCCACTCCTTCGGCCTCGGGACATATCTGTTGGGGGTGCTCCAGGAACACGACTTCCCGGTCTCCCACGTATGCCCTTGCGGTGTGCCTACACCCGGCCACATTTCCCGCCGCGACTTCTATGTACTGCGTCTTCCTCGGCACGTTGGTGATGATGGGTTCCCGTTCCTCAACCACTCTGTCTATGTCCCAACCCAGGCCTTTTCCGATGAGGTAGGCCGACTGCCTGAACCCAACGTGTCCGACTATCTCTCCGCTCTCCAGCCCCTGCTTGAAGCCTTCGGGGGTCGTACCCACCCCCTGGGTGCGCATTACCGTGGGCCCGAAGGGCGCCAGGTTATTCACCCTCTTGGCGTGGATGTGTTTGATGTCCGAGCAAATCCCGGTGAGAGCCAGGACCAAGGTGTCCAGGACAAAGCCCGGGTTGATCCCGGTACCCAAAACGGTCTTGCCGGCGGCTTTGGCGAGCCGGTCGATCTCATCCGAGAGCTCCGGTTCGGAAGCCCAAGGGTAAGCCATCTCCTCGGCGATGGTGATCACGTTGGAACCGCGCTCCAAAATCAGCTTTATCTGCGGGAACACTTCTTTCACAAAGGAGGCGGTGTTCAAGAGGACCACGTCGGGTTTTCTGTCCAAAGCCGCCCCGATGTCATTGGTGACCGCCACCCCGGTCCTGCGCTCGACGCCGGTGACCTCGCCCAGGTCCCTGCCTGCCTTTGCAGGCGTCTGAGCGACGGCGGCCACGATCTCCACACCCTCCTTCTCCAGAAGGATACGGGCCATCCCGCCGCCCATGGCTCCAAGTCCCCATAGAAGCACTTTGACAGATTCCTTGTTCATGCGCACAGCCCCCACTCAGCAGTAGTCTCAACTTACCCGTATCATAAGCATATTCCGTGCCATCTAAGTGAGGAGGCGAATCGTAGAGCATAAGAGGGGAATTTGGGGATCGCGTAGAACTGACAAGTACCCGGAAGTGTCAAATTATCATACATGCCTGTCAAATGAACGGTCGCTGTCATAGACAGTCATTCAATGGTGGGGTGCCTCATGGACCTAACCGGTAAGGGGTCAACATACGCGAGCCGCTCCGGCGCTCAAGAACTTGCGAAGAGCCTGACTGACATGATGCCGAGCGCCGGTGATTATTCGTCGTTGGTGAATTCCGCCGCCCTCTCCGTCATCAACGAGGGAATACATATAGTAAACAGCGAAGAGAAGACCATCTTCTACAACGCGGCCATGGGAGCTATCGAAGGGATCGATCCGTCTGCCGTGCTGGACCGTCCCCTCCGGCAAGTATTTCCTCACCTAAGTCCCGACAACAGCACACTCCTCAAGGTGCTGGAGACAGGTGAGCCCATCTACGACGTCGCCCAGACCTACAGGACACCAACCGGAGACCTGGTCACTACGGTCAACAGCACTATGCCCATAGTTGTAGCCGGTAGGTGCGTGGCCGCAATTGAGGTCGCCAAGACGATCTCGAGAGTGCGGCACCTCTCTCAGAAACTTGACCAAATCCCGCCGAAGGTCACGAAGCCTGCAGGAACCAGGTCAAGTACGGGCACGCCTGTGGGCTTCGCCCCTGCCGACGGCTTGGAAAGCACGAAGCCGGCCAAGGCGGGGTTAAGGAACGCCCTCAGGCCCAACTACACTATGTACACGTTCGATGACATCCTGGGTGTTAGCCCCTCAATACTCCGGGCCAAGTCGGCCGCCAAGAGCGCCGCGGCGACTTGTTCACCTATCCTCATCTGGGGTGAAACAGGAACCGGAAAGGAGCTCTTCGCGCAGAGCATTCACAACGCGAGCGCCAGGTCTGCCCGCCGCTTTGTTGCCGTGAACTGCTCGGCACTTCCTGAGTCATTGGCAGAGAGCATGCTGTTCGGTAGCGCCAGAGGAGCCTTTACGGGAGCATTGGATAAGGAAGGGCTCTTTGAGCAGGCCAGTGGAGGCACTCTGTTCCTAGACGAAGTGTCATCGGCCAGCCCAGCACTCCAGTCGAAACTCCTGAGGGCAGTCGAAGAGCAGGCGGTACGCCGGATCGGAGGAAGCCGCCTCATACGGGTCGACGTCCGTGTCATCGCCGCCGCCAACACCGACCCGGCAGTTGCCATGAGTCAAGGCCACCTGCGCAGTGACCTGTACTACCGCCTGGCGGCTATCTGCATCAAACTGCCGCCTCTTAGGGAGAGAAAAGAGGACATACCGGTACTCGTTCGGGAGATGACCGCCGCGTACGCCGGAAGCCTCGGAGTGAAACCGCCCGAGTACTCTCCGAAGGTGATGGAGCGGCTCTCCGCTCACCACTGGCCTGGCAACGTGAGGGAGCTCAGGAACACGATCGAGTCCGTCCTCGCCCTCGCGCCGGGCAAGCGGGTAATCACTCTAGACGACTTGCCCGACACTCTGAGAGGGCGTCACATAGAGATCGACGACCCGGATCCGGCGGGTCCGGCCGGCACCATCAATGACAGGATGGCTCTGACCGAAGCGAAGCTCATCAAGGACGCCCTTGAGGAGGCCGGCGGAAACGTCTCGCGCGCAGCCAGAGCATTGGGGATAAGCAGGCAGTCGTTGTACTACCGGATGGCCAAACTCGGGATGGACAAGCCGTTATCCTGAGGCCGATCCCCGCCCCGCCATAGCGGTATTCATCCGGGCGGCCGGCAGTGCCTCTAGGCTAAAGCTCTTCCTGCTCAGTCTCTACAAACTGGATTACCGCCCGCCAGATAACCTCAGCCAGTTTCTGACGGTACGAAGCCGAACCGAGCAGGGTTTCCTCATGTGGGTTCGACAAGAACCCCAGCTCCACGGTGGCAGCAGGAACCCCGGAGGCATTCAGCATGAAGTGGTCGATCCGCGCCGAGGCTTCCCGGTAGGTGTCGGTGTTCTCGGCCAGCTCTTTCTGGATGATCTCAGCGAGGCGCTGTGACTCCGGGTGTCTCTGAGCGTTGTAGAAGGTCTGCGCCCCATATTCGTACGGGTCAGTGAAGGCGTTGCAGTGCAGGGAGATTACCATAGTGGCGCCCGACGATTCTATCAGATCGATGCGCGCCCTGACGTCGCTCACGTCCTCTGATTCTAGGTCGTAATCGCCGGTTCTCGAGTAGACTACTCTGGCGCCGCTCCGCTCCAGTTTTACGCCCAGGTAGAGAGCAACTTGGAGGACCACGTCTTTCTCGACGACCGTTGCGCCGCAGGCTCCCGGATCGATCCCGCCGTGTCCCGGGTCCAAATAGATGACCTGCCCCTTCAGAGGGCCCGCCGGCGTAGCGGTTTCGATGGCTCTCGAAAACACGCCTGAGCCCACAAGGACTGCGAGCAAGAGAATCCCAAAGATGGCCGCCCGCGCGCTCGTTACATAGAAAAAGGGGCGGCGCCGTCGTCGCGCACCCCGTCTTCTTGCCATGTGAATCCCCCGTACTCCAGCATCTTCCGGACCTTACGTTCGGATATTACTTTTTGCCGGGGGAGAATATGACTCCTTCTTGACTCTCGCCCTTATCGCTTGGAGAACTGAGACGCCTTGCGGGCCTTCTTTAGGCCGTACTTCTTGCGCTCCTTCATCCTCGGGTCGCGGGTGAGGTATCCGGCCTTCTTGAGTACCGTCCTGAAATTCTCATCAACCTCTGTGAGGGCCCTGGCGACACCGTGCCTGCAGGCTCCGGCCTGTCCGGACAGCCCGCCGCCCAACACGTTGACGTACAGGTCGAACTTGCCTTCCGTCTCGGTCACTCTGAAAGGCGCGGTAACTTCCTGTTCAAGGCTGGGGTTCATAAAGTAACTGGACAAGTCTTTGCCGTTAATCGCAATCTTGCCGGTTCCGGGCAAAATCCTCACGCGCGCAACGGCGTGCTTGCGTCTTCCGGTTGCGAATATCGCGTCTGCCAAAGTTCTACTCTCCTCCTTGCCAGTAAGCCGGCTTCTGCGCGTCGTGCGGATGGGTACTGCCCCTGTACACAAAGAGCCTCTTTATGACCTTCCGCCCGAGGCGGTTATGGGGCAACATGCCCTTGACGGCCGTTTCCACAACGAGCCTGGGGTTCTTTTTCATCATCACTTCGTAGGGCGTGTACTTGGCACCACCCGGATATCCTGAGTGGGTGAAAAAGATCTTGTCCTTAAGCTTGTTGCCGGTCAACTTGACTTTGTCGGCGTTTATTATGATCACACTATCCCCTGCGTCCACAGAGGGTGTATAGGTGGGCTTCATCTTTCCCCTGAGTATCGACGCGGCCAAAGTCGCCAACCTTCCCAATGGCTTTCCTTCGGCGTCGATGATCCACCACTTGCGGGTGGCTTCCGAGGGCTTCGCCATGTACGTGTCGCCCAAACTGAAAACCTCCTTAGTGCCGATAAACAAGCAACATACATTTTAACTACGGCGTGACTCCGGGTCAAGGCGAATGCGACGGCGAAATACAACGGTCATGCAGGCAACTGTGATCGGTTCCGCTTACCGCGCTCGCCTACCCTGCTCATTTGCCGATACTGCCTACTCCCCTTGCTTACCGCTCTTGCTTACCCCTTCTTACTATTAGTTTAGCAGACTGCCCCGGTAGGCTAACCGTGGTAGACTGGGCGAGGAGTCTCACTGAAAAGTCCCAAGTGCAAGTGCGCGCTTGGAGTGTAGCATGGCGATTAGCCTAGCGAGTAACCATCCAAATCCATCTGGCGAGGGCTGATAACATGATCGTCGCAGCCATGACCATAGACTTGCATGCTCCATGGGTGCACTCCCTGAAGGAGAAGCGCATGGAGGTCAAGAGCCTGCTCACAAGAATACGCACCCAGTTCAACGTATCTGCGGCCGAGGTGAGTAACCAGAACGTTCATCAGACAATCACACTCGGCATCGCCACCATTGCGGCCAATGGAGCCCAGGCGGACAGCATCCTCGATAGCGTTATTCGCTTTGTCGAGGCAAACAGCGAAGCCCAAATCGTCTCAGTGGAGCGCGAACGCAGGTAACCGTGCGGGCGCCTGCGAATGCCCTATGTGAGGCATGAAGTCTGGCGGGAGCCCAAGAGCTTCCTTCAATCTACAGAAGTAATAGCAGTTGACAGCATGAGAAGTCGCCATCACAATGAGTACTTACCATCATAAGCATTCGCCATCATGATGACTTGACGGCACGAGAATCTGACATTACGAGAAGCTGGCAATACGAGAAGTTACCATCACGAGAAGTTCCCATCGCAGAAATCCACGGGCATACGATTGCCAACCCTAGAGAAACCGCGCCGGGCGTTACCGGTATATGAGGAGGCAGAGAGATGAGCCGTAGGGTTGAGAGTTTCTACGATAGTTGCCCTCAGAACGAATGGATCCGCATGGACCGGCACCGGATGGAATTCCGCACCACGCTCCGGGCGATGGGCGAGTTCATCCCTCCCCGCTCGACAATACTGGACATCGGCGGTGGACCCGGGCGTTACAGCATTGAACTTGCCAAGGCAGGTCACAGAGTCACGCTGCTCGACCTGTCCTCACAAAACGTGGAATTGGCACGACAGAAGGCCCGTGAAATGGGGGTGGAGATCGCCACCTTCGTGCACGGGAACGCCCTGGACTTGTCGCGCTTTGCGGATTCCGCCTTTGACGCGGTGCTTCTCATGGGGCCGTTGTACCACCTGGTTGAGCCGTCTGACCGTGACCTTGCCATACGAGAAGCCTTGCGTGTCCTGGCACCAGACGGATTGTTTTTCGCTTCGTTCATAAATAGGTACTCTGTATACATAGACCTGCTTAAGCATGACCCCGGAGAGATAACAAGCTGCGCCAAGAGATACGAGGAGCTTATGACCACGGCCGTCCACATCCCGACTGAGCAGAACCCAGGATTCACTGATGCCTACTTCATACACCCAATGGAGATAGAACCCCTAATGTCCGGGCACGGCCTCTCCACGCTCAGGCTCGCTGTGGCCGAAGGACTGATTGCGCCGGTGGAAGCCGCAGTGAACGGGTTGCCGGAAGAAGCCTTTGATGCCTGGGTTGACGTCTGCTACCGCCTAGGCACAGACCCCACTACGTGGGGAGCGGGCGAGCACATGCTCTATGTAGGACGGAAGAGTTAGAATGAAGACACCATGAGTCCGCAATGGAGGTCGATCATGAAGGAAATCACCTACTTCTACCTCAAGGGATGTCCTTATTGCCGAAAGGCGGATGTACTGATTGAGAGGCTGATTGGAGAGAATCCGCATTTCGCGGACATCCCGATCACCAAGATCGAGGAAAGCGAGAACCCCGAGATCGCCGAGAGCTACGATTACTACTATGTACCGTGTCTGTGGATCGGGCAGGAGAAACTCCACGAGGGAGCGCCGACCAAAGAACAAATGCGGAAGGCGTTGGAGCGGGCGCTGGAGGAGTAGATCACCTAGGCAATCTTGTGACGGCTGTCTGGCGGATGGCTTTCATTTGCTGAGCCTGTTGCGTAAAGCGGCTGAACCCTGCAGCCAGGTACTCAACACTGTTCTTGGCTCTCTGTCCGATCTCGCCGCTCTTCATGAGCTCATCTGTCCTCAAGCAATACTCTTCATTTCCGGTCAGAAGGAAGGCACGCCGGTAGTAGTCGATGGCCAGCAAGGGATTGCGTTCCATCTGCTCCGCCACAGTGGCAAGAAACTCGGCGCTTGAGAGACAAGTGCCCAGGAAGGCACGGATACGATCATCAAATCTGCCGTCGTAGAGGACATACTCGGTCCGCACCAAGTCAGACGGAATCGCAGCTCTGGGTTCTTTGATGACCAGAGTATCTTTCCCCAGCGCCTGCATCAGGCCGATCTCGTAGAACACGTTGGCGAGGGTGCTCGGCGGCATCTTTCTATAGATGAACGCCATCCCCATGGGCACGCTGACAATGAGGTCCCAGATCTTTCGAAGGAAGTCCTTACCTGTGGTGACTCCAGTGGCGTCGATCAGGAAATATCCAATCTCGCCGAGCAGCGCGGCAAGCCGGCTCCTAACCTCGAGAACCATGGGCGGAACGTTGTCTCCGACCTTGCTCATGAAGAAGCAAGTCCTCGGCCTGCATTCGGTCGGAGTGGTTACCACATCGCCGTTGGTGGGGTCGTACAGGATCATGTCAGTCTTTGCGCTTTTCAGCGATGGGAACGCCCTTGTACGGACCGGGACTCTTCTTCTGGGAGATGATGCGGCCGGCATCTCGATCGATCTTCACGTAGCGGTTGGTCTTAGGGTTCTTCACCTGCACAACATCCTTTGCCAGAAGGACTCACTCCCTCTCCGCTCACGGCTGAGTTTCTTGGCTGAGGGTGACTTCTATGTCACCGGCTGAAATCCTTCGAGCAACGCAGGGGCGTCGCACCGCGACCTCACCACGATGCGACTCTCGTTATATGATCGTTTGCTGGCCGGGATATCTGCCTGTCACCACGTCTAGCCTGGTACACCGGGCCCAAGCCAAAAAGCCACCGGTCCGCGCCTAGGATATCTCCGAAATCACCGCGAGACGCCGGGCAGGAATACTTCACGGTCTTGTGGCCTGACGAATTCCTGGATCTCGAAATCGTATCCTTCGGGGCCTTTGAGGAAGAAAGACCGGAGTCCGATCTCAGGATTATCCCTTATCGGGGTGAGCTCTTGGACTCCCGCCTGCTTCACCTTCTCGTGCCAAACTTCCACATCGTCAACGTTAAGGCTGATGAGGACTCCTCCGCGGGTCGTAACGGGTATTGAGCCTTTCCGGGCATCCACGGCTCCTATGAATCCCGTCGATCCGGTCTTCCATATCACGGCCCATCCCTGATCAGCACTTTGCTCAAGGCCCAGAACCGACGTGAAGAAGTCTTTGGCCGCCGGGAGGTTCTCGAAGTATAGGAAGGTAATGATCGATGCTGGTCTTGGCATCGGCCGTCATCTCCTGTCTCTGTGTGTGCTCTTGCCCCTTGGCCAATCGATCGTACCATCACCGGATAAAACAAATCCACCAGACGGGATCACAAGATCTCTCCTGGACCGACGCAAGATGGGCTGCGCCGCGCTGCACCGTGACTAGATCAGACTGATAGGAACCACCAAGGTCCGGCTGTCTATGGCGGACAGCCTTTCGACCATGCACAATATCGCGCCCATGCCTCTGGGGATAGGTGATCTATCTAGTACCGAGAACACTCTTGAGAGCCGTCTGTCGGGTGATGCGGTTTTCTTGACCTCTATTGGCATGAGGTGACCGTCGGCTTCGATGATGACGTCTATCTCCTTTGCGTCGCGATCGCGGTAGTAGTAGAAGAACGGCACTCTCGCGGCATTCTGGTAGCTCTTTATAAGTTCGCTGACAACGTAGTTCTCGAGCAACGCCCCGCTCATCGCACCCCGCTCCGCAGTCTCAGGACTGCTCCACTTTCCCAAATAGCAGACCAGGCCGGTGTCGAAGAAGTAAAGCTTGGGCGCCTTGATTACTCGTTTTAACTGATTGTTCGAATAGGGATGAAGGTAGAACACTATTCCGAAGGTCTCCAGGATCTTGAGCCAACGCTTCGCGGTGGCTTGGTCGATGTCGGCGTCGCGGGCGATGTCGGCTATGTTCAGAAGCTGGCTGCAACGCGAGGCAACCGAGACGACAAAGGCTGAGAACTTCAGTTCGTCTATGCCCGCGGACACGGATCGCACATCCCGCTCTATATAGGTGCTAAGATAGCTGGAGTAGAACAGGCTCACGTCTTTGTACTTCCCGCTGGCGACGGCAGGCATTGAGCCGCGGAAAATACGCCGGAATATCTCCTGTGTATCTGCGGGCTGCGTGACCTTTTCTCTCTTCAACAAGGCGTCGAGATCAGGAACAAAGGGTTCTCCACTTCCCGGGCTGTACAACTCGCTTTGGGAGAGCGACGACAAAGAGAGGAAAGCTACCCTGCCCGCCAGGGATTCCCGAACTCCTTCCATCAACCGGAGCACTTGTGAACCGGTGAGCCAGAAGTCTCCGGGCCGCCGTCTCTGATCCGCATGGATCTTGATGTATGGGAACATCTCCGGCGCATACTGAGCTTCGTCTATCAGGATGGGAGGACGGTATATTTGGAAGAACATCGCCGGGTCATCCTTCGCCAGGGCCCTAGCGGTGAGGTCATCCAGGGACACATAGGTGCGCGCGGACGTATCGGCCAGTCGACGGAGCATAGTGGTCTTCCCCACCTGGCGAGGACCGCTTACGAATACGACGGGGTATTGCTCGCTGGCCTCGAGCACTGCCCGTTCCAGATCGCGCTTGATGTAATCCATTGACGCAGTCCTTTCGGCTAAAGTCGTAACCCAATCATATTATAGCCGAAACCACCAGTATTGAAACATCTCGCCATCGCCTGTAGCCACGGTTTAGCATTGGCTAGCAAACTCCAAGGCGTCGCCTGCCTCCCGGGATGAGCGGAGACACTAGCGGTAAGAAAGTCGCCGGAGACTGAAATCTCGCCTGCGAGAGGAAAGTGCTCGGTCGGCACGAATCCCGGTAAGGTGGGCGCCTAGTCGTCACCGCGCTTCGGGCTGCAACAATGCGCGGGACGTCCGATGTCTAGATGGGGTGCATCATCGTTGCTCTTGAAGCTCTTGAAAAGCCGGCCTTTGGAGTTCGTGTTGCTGGTTCTGGTCTCGGTCTTCACAACGGCGTTCATCCCTGCCAGAGACGGTGGGGGCTGGGCGAGACCGATTCCCCACCCAGAGGAACGCATTGTCGAAAACGCTGATACCATTCCTGTTCTTATGTACCATGCCCTATCCTCCGAGGCCCACGAACTCCATGCTGACAGCGGCACGGTGGTGCCGGCTGAGGAGTTTCAGGCACAGGTGGCGTGGCTTAAGAAGCAAGGGTATACGACACCAAAGATGGCTGAGTTCGGAAAGTGGCTGGCCGGTGAAAAGACCCTCCCCCGAAAATCTATCCTCATTACTTTCGACGATGGCTACAGGTCCTTTCTGGAGTACGGTTTTCCCGTGCTTCAGGAGCATGGGCTCTCCGCGGTCGTGTTCGTCATAGGAGGTCGGACTGACAGTTCGACTGCCGGAGACAGACATCTTAGCTGGGATGATATGGCCGCGATGGCCGAGTCCGGCCTCGTGGAGTATCAGAGCCACACGTATGATGGGCACGGGGGTACGTCCGAAGCCCCAGAGATCCTAGACTGGCAGGTCGCCGAACTAGCAGAGGATCTACAGAGGTTCAAAGGAAGGTTCCGGGACCATGGCCTCCCTCTCCCGAAAGCGTTTGCTTATCCATTCGGCGCTATGTCCGATTGGATGCCTGCAGTGCTTCAGGAGGAGGGGTACGAGTTCGCGTTTACCATCAAACACGGCTTCGTATGTACAGGGGATGATCCCTTCAGGCTCAATAGGATCACCATATGGCCTGGGACCTCGCTGGAACAATTTGAGCGATGCATCACTCCATAGTGGGGCGCGTGTAGAAGAGGAGACTTGTGGGATGAGCACAAGACGACACCGGAAGTACACTCAGTTGCCATTGTCGATGGCGCTTGCCTTTGCCTTTATGATCTGTTTCTTGCTGGGGAGCGCAAGCCTCTTGGAGGCGGCTCCATATCTACAGGATGTGGTTGGCCACTGGGCAGCTCCATACATTAACACGATGGTTGATAAGGGAATTCTGACGGGTTACCCTGACGGCACTTTCAAGCCGGATGGGAACATCAGTAGGGAAGAGTTCGCCGCAGTCCTTGCCAGGGCCAAGGGGATTACAGACTTTGGAGGAAAACAACACTTTTCCGATGTGGAGCCAGACAGATGGTCTTTCGTGAGTGTGGGGGCGCTCGTTGATGCAAGGATCATCCACGCTGAAGACTTTGGTGAGGAGTTCGATCCCACCACGCCCATCACCCGGGCCGAGATCGCGACTATGCTCGTCAGGGCGGGGGGCT
>DUUV01000125.1 GCA_012841375.1 Candidatus Fermentithermobacillaceae bacterium | reverse complement strand
TGGCGTGCACCCTTGAGGTCTTCTCTTCGTTGATGGGACCGGACAGTCTGCGCTCGTGCCTGGAGGGAGGTACTACGTCTCCATGACCGCCGAGATACGCGTGTATGGAGCGGGCAGCCCGTTTCCCGGCCTCGATGGCCTCGATCACAGTGGCGGGACCGCTCACGCAGTCTCCCCCGGCGTAGACGCCGGCTTCATTGGTGGCCATAGTCCGGGTGTCCGCCTTGAACACGTTTCTGCCAAACTCAAGGCCTGACTCCTTGAACCCATCCAGATCCGTGACCTGACCGATGGCGGGGATGAAGACATCGCAAGGCAGGTCGAACTCGCTGCCCTCCACGGGCGAAGTCCGCCGTCTCCCGGATTGGTCAAACTCTCCGGCCTTCATGACCACGCACGTAACGGCCTGGACGCGTCCGTCGCCTTTCACAGCCGTGGGGTTGACCATCGTCCTGAAGATAATGCCCTCTTCTTCCGCGTCTTCGATCTCCTCCAGCTGGGCCGGCATGTCTTCCTTGCGCCGCCTGTAGACAACCGTTACAGACTCGGCGCCGAGCCTTCTGGCAGACCTGGCTGCGTCCATGGCTACGTTACCGCCGCCGACGACAACCACTTTCTTGCCTGAAAGGTCCACACTCTTGCCCAGAGCCATGTCGCGGAGCAGCGCGACTCCTGAGATTACTCCAGGCAGGTCCTCTCCGGGGATCCCCATGGTCTGGTCCTTGTGTGAACCGATGGCCACAAATACGGCATCGTGACGGCTCTTAAGGTCCTCCCATGAAAGGTCCTTGCCTACTCTGACACCGGTCTTGACCAGAACGCCCAGCGATGTGATGGCTTCGATGTCCCTCGCTAGATGCTTCTTGGGGAGCCTGTACTCGGGGATACCTACGGCGAGCATCCCGCCCAACACGGGCAAGGCCTCGTAGATGGTCACCGAGTGTCCCTGAAGGGCGAGATAATAGGCGGCAGTCAAGCCCGCGGGGCCGCCTCCGACGATCCCCACTTTCTTGCCCGTGGCTTCCTTTCTGGCTGCCCTGGGTCTCTGGCCATTGAGGCTCACTGCGTAGTCGGCCGCGAACCTCTTCAGTTCGCGTATGGCAAGCGACTCGTCCAGCTGAGCCCTGCGGCACTTCGACTCGCACGGGTGGTTGCAGACCCGGCCGCACACAACCGGAAGCGGGTTCTCCCGCATGATCTCCTCATAGGCCTCGGGATGCCGCCCCTGCTTCACTAGATCGATGTAGATGGGTACATCTACTCCGGCGGGACACGTGTTCTGACAGGGAGCCTCGAAGAGCGAGGCACAAACCGAAGCGGGACATCTCTTGTCCTTGATGTGGGCTTCGTATTCCTCGCGGAAATACTTGATGGTCGAGATGACGGGGTTCGGCGCGGACTGGCCCAGTCCGCATAGAGCCGTCTGCCTGATGGTCTCGCCGAGACTCAGGAGAAGCTCAATGTCACCCTCTCTACCCTCGCCCCTTGATATCCGTTTCAGGATGTCGAGCATACGCTTTGTGCCGATGCGACAAGGCGAGCACTTGCCGCAAGACTCTGACTGCACGAATTCCAGGAAGAACTTGGCCAGGTCCACCATACAGGTGTCTTCATCCATCACTACGAAGCCGCCTGAGCCCATGATGGTTCCAAGCAAAGCCAGCGACTCATAGTCAACCGGGGTGTTCAAGAACTGAG
>DUUV01000019.1 GCA_012841375.1 Candidatus Fermentithermobacillaceae bacterium | reverse complement strand
GCTGCTCCTTGGGAGCGGCTTTTTTGTTCGTCACCTTGCTCACCTCCCACACCTCAATCGTATCAGAAAATCGAATATCTGTATATGATGTTTTATATTCGGCACAAGATTGATATACCTCCTTTCCATGTCTTAGCCATGTATTAGTCTTGTCTAATACGCACCCGAGATAACGCCGAAACCTTCCTCATACTCTGGAGAAAGTAATTGTCTGACAAGTTGTCTAATACCCGTATAGGTGAATAGAAGTAAAGAGAAGAGAAGTAAAGACAGTAGTGCTTCTAAGCTACTAACTGTGATCCCAGATCAATAGTAGTGAGCAACCTGTGGATAAGCTGTGAGTAAGCTGTGGATAAGAGAAAGCCCCCTTTCGGGGGCCAGTTCCAGGGGATGAACCTACCTGACGATGCGGCCCTTGCGGAGGCAGCGGACTTTCACCCTGGCTATCGCAAGGTCCTCCGTGCAAGCGTAGATGTAGTCACCCACGGTCATGAGCTCGTTGTGGCGGCTGGCGAGATCCGTTTCCGGGCCGTAGCCGTCGCCGTACTCGACTAGATACTTGGCGCCGGTGGGCTCACCCTGCCTCGCGCTCCACCACTGCACGACGAATCCCTTCTCGGACTTGCGCACGGTGTAGCCGCTCCACTCACCGTGCCTCTCGTAAGGCTGCTCCTTCTTCCGTCTGCCGGGTTTGCGCCGCTCGAACCTCTCCACGTCCCGGAGAGGAATGAGCCAGTCGTGAGACCATCGGGTCTTGTATCCCATTCTCCCATCCTGGCAGAGCTTGCGGACGCGCATTTCAGTGACGCCGAGCATGTGGGCCGCCTCGCCGGTCGTGAGGCGCATAGCCCCGATGCTGTATATTGCCTCCTTCGCCCACTCGGGGTGGACGTCGCTGAGCGTCTCGATGGTGCCACGGGCGTCGTCCAGAGCCTCTTTCAGGGAGTCGAACCAGTGGATACCGTTGAGTCCGTCATCGATGTTCTCCGACGGGACTTCATCCTGGCCATTTTCGTTCTGCAATGGCCACTTCCACTCGGACCAGGAGAAGAAATATCGGTCGCCTGCCTTACCTATGGCGTAGTGGGTGATTTCACCCAGGTCCTCTGTCCAGAGGACTTCGGACTGGACCCACGGGTCTGCGAGGTGCCACACGACGCCCTGGTACGGCTGCTCGTAGATTGCGCCTGCCTCCACAGCGTAGGCGCACCCTGCGTCCTCATCGATGAGGACCGGTGTGCCGTCGGGAGCATAGCCGACGGCGTACTCGGTATCCGCCCTGGACTCGCTCACGATCTCATATCCCTCGTCCTCGTAGTCCGGGCCGCCCGCGGTAATGTCGTCCAGATCGACATGATGTCCAGCGGCTCTCGCGTCCCTCATCTGCACCCATCGTAGCCTTCTCATTTCGATACTCCTTTCTCCGCGTTGGTCGGATGCGCGGCCCCCGAATGTAAGGTCTAAGTGGTTGGCTCGCCCGCCAAGGACTCTCTGCGCGCCTGCAGGAGCTGCCACCCTTCCGGGTCGTCAGCGAATTCGACATCCTCTCTCCAGCCCTCGAAGACGTGCAACGGGCATATGGCGGGATCTGGGCTGAATATCATACCGCACCCCGGACACTTCTTTGCGCAGTTCATCATCTTGTGCACCTCCCTCTGCGTTGGTCGGATGCGCAGCCCCCGGTAAAGGTGGAACCTGGAGGAACCAGGATTAGCCCTGGTTCCCCTCGCCGTCGATGAGCTCCTTTTCCGCCGCCCAAATCAGCTCGAACAGCTCTGCGTGCTGTTGTGATGTGATTACGCTGGATGTGTAGGCCAGTCGTACCACCTTGATGGCGTCCCGTGTGTGCTTGAGAATGCCCTCCAAAGTGTTCCTTAACCGCGCAAACCTCAGAGTGTCCTCGACGATTTGCCTAATCACTGGGTACCCCGTGGCTGCCTGTACCTGTCTCGTCATTCCGAACCCTCCCTTCACTCATATTATATATCGAAGCGATACCAAATATGTCAATAGCGATTTTGCTGGGATTCCAAAAATTCGTATCGGCACAAGCATAATGTTTTCGTAATTTTTGTGTAATTATTTCGGTACACGAACGGGAGGGGGAACCTACGGAGGGGGAGGGTGAATGAGAACTATGTATATGTATCAGAGCTAGATAAAGTTGTCTGTGGATATCGTGGATATTGTTGTGGATATTTCCGATCTGTGCTATTTTGGAAATGCGGGTTGCCTACGCCTATAGGTACTTCCTGGTTTTGGGAGGTTAGTACGGTGGCGAAGGATGAGACCCGCGATTTGCTTCTTGGAGAGCTCAGCGACGAAGAGCGAAAGCCTCTCACGCCGAGGCAGGAGAGGTTCGTCGAGGAATACCTGATCGACCTTAATGCCACACAAGCAGCCATAAGAGCGGGATACTCGCCGGCTAGTGCCGGCCAACAAGCCTGCGACCTCCTTAAACTCCCGAAGGTTCGCGCACGTATAGACATAGCTGTTGCAGAGCGCTCCAAGAGGACTGGTGTCAACGCCGATAGGGTACTCCTAGAACTGGCCAAACTCGCGCTGGCCAATCCCCTGGATGTCGTCGAGGCGCTGGATGCTACTATCAAGGATGGCGCAACGCGAGAAGATACAGCCGCGATCCAGTCGATCAAGGTCAAAACCATCCCCCAAAAAGACGGTGATCCCATCATCGAGCGCGAGGTCCGGATGTACGACAAAAACAAGTCCCTTGAGCTCCTTGGCAAGCACCTGGGGATGTTTATCGACAAGAAGGAGATTTCCGGTCCTGGCGGCGAGGCCCTTGTTGTGAAGCTCGAAGGCGAGGTGGCGAAATGGGCGAAGTAGTCACCCTGCCGGGTATCCCACAGCCAAAGCAGGAAGAGTTCTTCCTCGCTGATTCTCGCCATATCGGTTACGGCGGAGCTCGAGGCGGCGGGAAGTCATGGGCGCTCAGGCGAAAGATGGTCCTGAGGCGGCTCATGTACCCTGGCTCAAAAGGCCTGCTACTGCGCCGGACATATCCTGAGCTGTTGGCAAACCACGTACTCCCGCTCCAGACCGAATTAGGTTGCCGTAAGAAAAAAGGCTGGCTAGCCAGGTACAACGCCCAGGAGCACGTTTTCCGCTTTGTCAACGGTTCGATGCTATTCCTAGGATACTGCAAGGCAGAGGCCGATGTTCTCCGCTACCAAGGCCAGGAGTACGATGACATAGGGCTCGAAGAGGCAACGCATTTCACTGAGTTTCAGGTGAACTTTCTGCGGACGTGTTTGAGGACTGTGCGCACCGACCTCCAGCCCCGGATCTACTACACAGCGAACCCCGGAGGAGTTGGGCACCTGTGGTTTAAGCGGCTCTTTATCGATAAGCAGTACGAAGAAGATGAGAACCCTGCCGATTACACCTTCATCCCTGCTAGAGTGTGGGACAACCAAGTATTAATGAATGCCGATCCCGGCTACATCAAGGAACTGCAAAAACTGCCCGAGGATCTGCGCAGGGCGTACCTAGATGGCGACTGGGACGTTTTTGCGGGACAGTACTTCAAGTCGTTTCGGCGGGACGTGCATGTTATCACCCCGCGAGAACTACCCAAGTGGCACAAGCGATTCCGGTCGCTTGACTACGGTCTGGACCGCACGGCTTGCTACTGGTGGGCGGTGGACAGCGAGGGCAACTGCATCGTTTACCGCGAGCTGTACGAGTCCGGACTCACACTGTCGCAGGCGGCGAAGAAGATAGTGGAAATGACGCCGGCAGAGGAGCGCATGGATTACACTGTGGGCAGTCCCGACCTGTGGAACAAGCGTCAAGAGACGGGCCAGTCTGGTGCCGAGATTATGTACGATGCAGGACTTACCGATCTTGTCTGCGCTGACCACAACCGGATCCCGGGATGGCGGGTGCTCACTGAGTACCTTGAGCCCTTCCAGGACCCGAACACCGGGGCGACGACCGCAAGGCTTCTCATATTTGCGAACTGCGTCAACCTCATCCGCACGCTGCCTTCGCTAGTGCATGACGATCACAACCCGGAGGACGTGTCGGATAAGGGCGAGGACCATGCAGCCGAGTCGGTGCGATACGGCGTCATGTCGAGACCGCGCAAGGCGAAGGAGCCCGAGAGCGCCAAGACGGTCATCCAGCAGGATAAGCAGGCGCTGGCAGACAAGGCGCGGCTGGCTAGGCGGAGGCTGAGGCTCCGGTCGGCCTAGCCGACGGGCCTCCTTATTCGGGAGT
>DUUV01000147.1 GCA_012841375.1 Candidatus Fermentithermobacillaceae bacterium | reverse complement strand
ATGTACGACCAAGACCCTTATATCGTTACGGCCGATGGGAAGCTCTACTGGATGCTGGACGCCTATACGGTGTCCGCCAACTACCCTTACAGCCAGCCCGACCCTGTTGCGGGAGTGAACTACATCCGGAATTCGGTCAAAGTCGTGATAGACGCGTACGACGGCGCGATCACTTTCTACCAGGCCGACTTAGAGGACCCGATCATCATGACTTACGCCAAGATCTTCCCGGGGCTCCTAACACCTATCTCGGAGATGCCCGAGTCGCTCAAGGCCCACATCCGCTATCCCGAGGATATGTTCAAGATTCAGTCCAGGACCCTGCTCACGTACCATATGACGGACCCCAATGTGTACTACAACAAGGAGGACTACTGGGAACTGCCCCGGGAGATCTACGGCGCAAGCGAGACGGCTGTAACCCCGTATTACATAGTGCTGGACGTTCCCGGCCAGGACGAACCCGAGTACATGCTGATGACGGCCTTCACCCCGAGAGGGAAACCCAACATGACGGCTTGGTTGGGCATCAGGTGCGACTATAACGATTACGGAAAAGCCACCCTCTACGCGGTGCCCAAAGACATGCTTGTACCCGGCCCAATGCAGGTGGAATCGCTCTTCTCCCAGAATCCCCAGATCGCGGCCAACATGACCCTTTGGGGCCAGCGTGGTTCCCAGGTCATACGCGGAAACCTGTTGACTTACCCGGTAGGCGACTCGCTCCTCTATATGGAGCCTTTGTACCTGCAGGCCGAGACCGTAAGGATCCCAGAACTCAAACTGGTGCTCATGTACTACGGAGGCAGGGTCGTCATGGGAACCTCTGTGGCCGATGCGCTGTCTCAACTGTTTGGAGAGGGGCTGCCCGTTGAGCCGCCTGACGGCACCCAGCCGGGCGAGAGACCCAGGGATGTGACGGGCTTGGTTGCCGAGGCGAATGCCCTATGGCGAGAGGCTCAAGAAGCCCTCCGCGCGGGCGATTGGGCAGGATACGGCCGGGCCATCGAAGAGCTTGGACGCGTCTTGTCGGAGCTCTCCGGACTGACGGGCGCCGCGGCCGTTGAGCTCGAAGGGGCGCTGCCTGAAGAGCCTGCGGGCACCGTTCCTTGACACGGTGGATAACCTCTGCAACTATCGATATTGATAGTGACGTTCTTGGCAGGAAGGCAACGCTCAGGGCCCCGGAGGCTCTCCGGGGAACTTGGCTTGGAGGGAAAGACATGTCGGAGCAAACCGAAGCACGTGACACAACAGTATCCGCGGTAAGCGAGCTTGACGGGAAGCTGGCCCGCCTGAAAGGCTGGCTATACAACAAACGCTCGTCGGGGAAAATCCTGTTCATGATCATACGAGATGGGACAGGCGTTATCCAATGCGTCGCCACCAAGAATGAGATGGGCGAGGAGCTCTTCAGGAGGCTCGACGGTCTCCACCAGGAGTCGTCCCTGATCGTCGAGGGGCTTGTTCACAAAGACCATCGCGCCCCCGGTGGCTATGAGATCCAGGTCAAAGAGTGCCGGGTCGTCTCGGAAGCCTGGCCCGACTATCCCATCACGCTGAAGGAACACGGCCCGGAGTTCCTGCTGGACCAAAGGCACCTCTGGATACGGACTCCGACCCAGCGGGCCATCCTTGCCGTGCGTGCCGAAGTAATGCGCTCCATCAGGGAGTTTCTTGACAACGACGGGTTTGTCGAGGTGAGTGCTCCCATCCTCACACCTTCGGCGTGCGAAGGGACCTCGACCCTTTTTTCCACCCCGTATTTCGGGGAGAAGGCGTATCTCTCCCAGAGCGGACAGCTGTACAACGAGGCCACCATCATGGCTCTCGGCAAAGTCTATTGCTTCGGCCCCACATTCCGGGCCGAGAAGTCCAAGACCAGGCGCCACCTCACAGAGTTCTGGATGGTGGAACCGGAAGCTGCGTTTATGACGTTTGAGGAGCTTCTGGATCTGGAGGAGCGTATGGTCACTTTCGTGGTCCGCCGCGTGATTGACCGGTGCTCAAAGGAACTGGAGCAGGTAGGACGCGATCCTAAGGACCTCGAGCGCATAGTGCCCCCGTTCCCGAGAATGACCTACGATGACGCAGTCAAGCTGCTCCAGGAAAACGGCATCGATATCCAGTGGGGTGACGACTTCGGTTCGCCCCATGAAACGTTCCTGGCAAGCCAGAGCGATAAACCGGTGTTTGTGACGGGCTATCCTACCAAGGTGAAAGCCTTCTACATGGAACCAGACCCCGAGCGTCCAGAGATCGTGTTGGCTTCGGACCTCTTGGCGCCGGAAGGGTACGGCGAAATCATCGGCGGAAGCCAGAGGATCCACGACTACGATCTCTTGGTCCAGAGGATCAAGGAGCACAACCTGCCTATGGAAGCCTATGACTGGTACCTTGACCTCCGTAAGTTCGGAACGGTACCTCACAGCGGCTTCGGCCTGGGCATCGAGAGGTTCGTAGCCTGGATGTGCCACCTTGACCACCTGCGTGAAGCCTCGCCGTTCCCGAGGATGATAACCAGGATGAGGCCCTAGGCGAGACTCTAAGAACAGGGGGTGCGTGACTTGTCTCACGGCGATGAAAGGGATGAAAGGAGAAAAGAGAGGCTCCTCGAGTTGGGGTCGCGCGTTCGGGCAAGACGGGAAGAACTCGGGCTGTCCGTACAACAGGTATCCGAGAAAACCAAGATACGCTCAAAGTACCTCATCGCCGTAGAAGAGGGTGACGATTCGGTTTCACCCGGCCGGACGTACTTCCGCGCCTTCCTGAAAACCTACGCTTCTTTTCTGGGGCTCGACGGGTCGGCCCTCTCGGCCGAGTACCGCGATATCGTGACAGAAGCGGAAACCGCGCAACCGGGGAGGCCGAGGGAGTCGAGACCAAGACCTCAAGACACGGCCCGCCCGGCCCCGCAGCAAGGCGTGAAAACCGGCCAGGGTACAGTAACCGCCCCTTCGCCGGATGCCCAAAGGCCTTCGCGGACTCCCGCAGCGGTCAGTCATACTACACCCGGACAAGATTTTCTCGCCGCGGCACCCCCGAGCACGTATTCTGCGCCTAGGCCCCGCCGGCGCCGCACGCCGGCGGAGAGACGCCGGAAGGGCGGCGCGATCTGGGCTCTTCTGGCCATTGCCGTCATAGCCGCCGCCGCATACTACATGGTGGAGATAAGGCCCAACTCTCCCTTGGACCCCGAGACCATGGGCAGCCGGGAGCCCAGCGAACCAACCGGCGGAGAGCCGGTCCCCGGGACCGACCCGGAGCAGGATCCCGGCGACCCGGGCGATGACCCCATCGCCGAACCTCCCAAACCAATAGTGACCAGGGAAGACCCGAATCAGGAGAAAACCGTATGGTCGGTGGACCGCACGCCCATCGAGATGGAACTCAGGTTGCACGAAGAAAGCGACTCCTACTGCTGGGTCAGTGTCTACGTGGACGGTGAATATTCATTTGAGAGAACCTTGGCGCCCGGCGAAGTCGTGAGTGTCACCGGAGACTCGGAGATCTCGATAAGGGCAGGAAAGCCCTGGGTAATGGACATCGTCATAAACGGCCAGGAGATGGGACCGGGAGGCGAATTCGGGCCGGTTAAAGACTTAGTTGTGAGATCAACGGTTTCCCCCGAATAGGGCCCACGTGAGCAAGGCGCTACCGCTTTCATAGGCAAACCGGGCTGCCAATACTATCTTTAGTAGCCGAATTTCGCAGTATGCCCAAGGGGAAGTGCCCGGATGACAAGAAAGCCTCACCGGCGCCTGACCGGTTCGCTGCCGGGGGCGGCCCGAATCGCGGTCGCCACGGCTCTGTTGAGCCGCGTTATCCCGTCTATCCTGCTCGCTATTGCCCTTATATGTGTCTCTGCCTTGCCTTTTCCCTTCTCCCACCCGCCCGACGGGCTGCCGGTAGCCCTCGCGGGACCCTATGACCGGCCTGACCGCCCTAGGGTGTCGGCGTATGCGGCGGCCCTCATGGAATGGCAGACGGGCACCCTTCTTTACGAAAAGAACGCGTTTACCCGCATGCATCCGGCCAGCGTGACCAAGATGATGACGGCCCTCTTGGCGCTGGAGAACGGACGGCTTGAAGATCTGGTGACTGTCAGCAAGGAAGCTGCAGGTCAACCCGGGTCATCCATGTACCTCAAGGCCGGCGATGTCTACACGCTGGAGGACCTGCTCTACGGCCTCATGTTGAACTCGGGCAACGATGCGGCTTGGGCCATCGCGGAGCACGTCGGCGGTACTGCCGAAGCTTTTTTCGAGATGATGAACGCGAGGGCCAAGAGCTTGGGCGCCATCAACACGCGTTTCCGGAACCCACACGGCCTCACCGACCCCAACCACTACACGACGGCCTTCGACCTCGCGCTTATCGCCCGGACCTGTCTCCGGCACCCGTTTTTCAGGCATCTTGTCGCGACCAAGGAAAAGGATGTGATCGACGCTGAAGGGCGCGTTAGAACCCAATTGGGAAACACCAACAGGCTCCTCTGGCTCTACTTGGGCGCCGATGGCGTAAAGACGGGCACTACCGAGTCGGCGGGTCAGTGCCTGGTATCGTCGGCCACCCGCGGTGACACGAGGATGCTGTCGGTGGTCCTGTACAGCCAGGACAGGTGGTCGGATTCGGCCGCCATCCTGGACTACGGCTTTGAGAACTTCAGAGTGGCGAGGCTCCTGCCTGCCGGAGAGACTATGCTGGAGCTCCCCTGCAAGGGAGCGATCCAGGAGAGGGTGGCCATTGTGCCCAGGACCGACCTCTTGGCCTGCGTCCCCCGGAATTCAACCGGGCTTGACCTACGGTTTGAGTTGCCCGAGAAGATCGGCCCGTGCCGTGGGGGCACCGTAGTTGGCAGGGCCATGGTCTTCCTTGGGGACGACGTGGTGGGGAGGACCGAACTGATGACGGGGGCCTGGGTGAGCCCCAAAACCCCCGTATCGCTGGCCGCCAGAGCGGCATCCTGGCTGACCCGCCAGGCGGTCCGCCTGCGCGCCTTCTAGGCCTCTCACCTGACCCCTTTGAAAAGCTGGGACACGGTGACCACGCTGAGGTTCGCGCTCCCCAGGGCGGACGCCAGGGCCGCCAGGTACTTCTCGGCCGGGACGACGCCTTTCTTGTCGACTCTGATCTTGAGGATGTCTCCGGGCGATACGCGCTGGACCATCTTTCGGGCGGCATCGGCTTCTTTTCCCTTCATCCCGGCAAGGTCCAGGCCCGGCTTCAGAGATTGGTAGCCCTCCTGAAACGCCAAGAGGACCAAGGCGTCGCTGTATCTCTCTCCGGGTGGATAGAAGAACGGAGCCGTCGGGGCGGCGATTTTCATGAGCGCCTGCCGGGCCCTCTGGATCCTATCCAGCATCTCGGCCTGGGGAAGGTTGTCTATACGCTTGTCATCGGTCCCTTTGATGCCGATCTCGTGTCCGCCGGACATGATGGCCCTGACGGTGTCTTCCTCGGCTTCCACCAATGTCGCCGTCAGAAACCACGTCGCCTTCGCCCCCATGCCGTCCAGAGCCGCGAGGCAAGCGGAGATCTGGTCAGGGCCTCCCGAAGTCACGTCCACGATAAGGCCGACTTCCATGAGAGAGGTCTCTACGCGGGTTATCGGCCTCACTTTCGCGGCTGTCTCAAGGGATTCGCTTTGAACCGAAAGGCCTGCCCTCACTCCGAGGACTACGAGGATCAAGGAGAGAACGGCTGCCATGCGGATGCGCGTAGCCGGCCTAAGGTAAATGACCACTGGTACCCCACTCTCCTTTCGGAAAGGGCAGGACCCGAGTGACCGTGTCTCGCTGAGCGGATGAGTCGAAAGAGCCCTTGCCCCGTTGGCTAATACTTATTCGGGCGGGCAGGCAGGTATAACGGCGTGGGAGGGATAACTGGACACCCTCCGTTCCAGGCGGACACCGGGGCTACGGCCCTATATTCTCCTCTCCAGGGGGCTTGGTGAGGCGATGGCGGCGCGCGACGGCCCGCTCGAGGCGGCGCTTGCGCTTCAGTAGACCTTCGGGGATTTCGTCCGTGGCCCCGTCGTGCCTCGCCAGGGCGCGGTCGACCGTTTCCATCGCCTTGGATAGGTCCCGCGGCCCCAGTTCATAGCACCTGGCCAGACTGAGGTAATCCTCATCTTTCGCGGGCGCCGAGGACACGAGGGTCTCCAGGGCCTCGATGGCGCCTTGCCAGTCCTGTTGCCTTCTGAGTACTCTGGCCAAGAGCCTTAGGCGCAGGGCTTCACCGTCGCCTGTGACCCGGCCCCAATCGGAGGCGCCCCGTCCGGCAGTCTCCAGGCACCGCCTGGCAAGCTCCAGGTTTCGGCGTCTCAAGTGCAGTTTTCCCGCTCCGGTCAAGGCTTCGGGATCACCGGCTTCGGCACTGGCCGTCAGTATGTGGCCGAACACCCACGCCAGGCAAGCCATGTCGACGACGTCCAGGCGGTTGTGTTTCATGACGGGGAGGAGCACCGAAGGATCGCCCTCTCTTTCATAGATGAAGTACAGGGCAGGGATCATGCTCCCGGGGATGTCGCCCTCTCTGACAACCCCTGTGAACCTGCGGACGGCCTCTTTGAGGCTCTGCCCGTAGCTTGCCCGACGCCCAAGGGTCCTCGTCAGTGAGAGGAAATCCAAATGGGCCTTAAGCGGAAGGGGACACCGCATCCCGTTCATCACGTACCTTGACTGCAGCACAGGGACATCAAAGGCTTTGCCGTTGAAAGTAACCAGCGCGCTGCGGCCCGTCAAAGCCTCTGACAGTGCCGCAAGCATGGATTCTTCACCTTGCCGGGAAGTGAGGAAGTACTGGTCGACGCTGAACCCTTCGGCAGTCCACCGACCTACGCCGACCAGGAACGCCACGGTGGCCGCTCCCATGAGTCCCGTAGTCTCTATGTCCAGATAGGCCCACCCGTCCAGCGAGTCCAAAGAAGGCTCCAGGGCCCGAAACCCGGGCAGGGAAGAAGGGGAAGGCGGAAGGAGCTCAGGAGAAGCGCCCTCGGCGTAGACCGTGGTTATGACCGAGTAGTCCTGCTCCTGCCGGCTCTCGGTCCGGAGAGAAGGGTAGTCGCGAGCCGGGAACACGTGTGACGCCCGGGAGATAGGGTTGCTTCCGTCACGCGCACTCCCGCTTTCAAGGTCAGGCGAGTAGGTAGGACGGGGAGAGGGCGAGGAAGAAAGGAAAGGCACAGGATCGGGCGACCAGGCGCCCTTCTTGGCCTCTAGTCCCCGGATCATCCTTCTCAGACGTTCTATGACTTCCTTATCAGGCAAGCCATTCGCCACCTTCAGCGCCGGACGGTCAGACGCCCGCCTTGAGCACTCTGAGACACAGTCCCTTGACCCCTTCACCCGACTCGCCCGGAGGTCCGACACATCCCGGACACCCATCTCCGCACTCACATGCGCTTATGAGCTCCAGACTGGCCTTTAGTATATCAGGCAACAGGGAGTAGGCTTTCTCAGAGAGTCCCACTCCGCCCGGGTACGAATCGTACAGGTACACGGTGGGCTTCCCATCAAAGGGCGACCGCGCTTCGACCGCCACGCCAAGGTCGCTCTTGTCGCTCATGAGGAACAGGGGAGCTATATTGAGCGCCACGTTGGCCAGGCCGGATAAAACCCCTCCCACTAAGCGGGGATTCATGGAGGAGACAATCTCGTCCGGCAGGGTAAACCACATGGCTTGGGTGTGCAGGTTCATCTCGGGGATGGCGATCTGTCCCCAGCCCACATTCTCATTGGTGTACATCTTCATCTTCTTGTAGATGGTGGCCAGGGCCGTCACCGAGACCTCCCCAAACCTGGGGCGGAAGAACCCGGCGTCGTCTTCCTTGTCAACCGACGTGACCCTGATACCTACCGCCAGGTTGGCGTCTGTGTAGTAGTCTACGTGGACCTTCTTGACGTAAGCCTTCTTGGCGTCGTAATCAAGGCGGTTCACGTGGTACTGCTGGCCCTGGTGCATGTATATGGCCTGTTCGTGGACCAGCATGGGAGCCGCGAACCAGTCGACTTCCCCAATGACTTCGGCTCCGTTTGTCTGGTCGACGATGACGAAGTTGTCCGACGAGGCGGAACGAAGGTTGACCCCTGCGGCGGGAAAGGAATCGGAAGACCAGTGCCACCTTCCCCCCGAGGGATGTATTATGTCCTGGTACTTGAGGTGCTCCAGGTAGGCCGAGACATCTCTGCCGGCGAACCGGCTTCCCTCCTCAGTGTCCCTGAAAGGGAGTTCATAGGCGGCGCACTTCACGTGTTCGCCAAGTATATACGGGTTATCGGGGTTAATTAGCCCGTACTCGGCGGTCTGCCCAAAGAAGTAGTCCGGGTTCTTGGCTATGAACTGGTCCAGGGGTCCGGGTCCTGCCACCAGGATGGCCGTTGCCACTCCCGAGCGCCTGCCCGCGCGGCCCGCCTGCTGCCAGGTGCTGGCGATGGTGCCAGGGTACCCGGCCATTATGGCGCAGTCCAGGTTCCCGATGTCAATCCCGAGCTCAAGGGCGTTTGTCGCCGCGACGCCCAGGATATCTCCTTCCCGCAGACCTTTCTCTATCGCCCTGCGCTCATTTGGGAGGTAACCCCCCCGGTAGCCCCGGATCTTGTCCTTTTGCAGGCGCTCCCTGTAGGAACCTCTGAGGTACTGCACCAAGAGCTCTACCGCTATCCTCGACCTGGCAAAGACGATGGTCTGGATTCCGCCGGCTATGAACTTGGAGGCGAGTTTGGCAGCCGCGTCGATGGCCGACTGCCTGACGGAACCGTCGGGAGTGAGCGCCGGGGGATTCCAGAAGATGAAGTTCTTCTCCGAAGAAGGGGCCCCGTTCTTGTCTACGACCGCCACAGGCGCTCCCGCTATGGCTTCGGCCAACTCATGCGGGTTGGCTATGGTGGCCGAAGCGAAGATCATCTGTGGGTTGGCCCCGTAGAACCTGGCAATCCTCGCGAGACGCCTGAAGACGTTGGTCACGTGGCTCCCAAACACGCCGCGGTAGCCGTGCATTTCGTCAACTATCACGTATTTCAAACCCGAAAACAGCTTCACCCAAGTCGGGTGGTGAGGGAGGATGGCCTGGTGGAGCATATCCGGGTTGGTGATTATGATCTGGCCCACTTCTTTGGCCAGCCGCCTCTTTGAAGGCGGCGTATCGCCGTCAAAAGTGAAACTCTCGATGTTGAACTTACCCCGCGTCTTGAGGTCGACAACCTCGGCCAACTGGTCTTGCGCCAGCGCCTTGGTGGGGAAGATGTACAATGCTCTCGATTCGGGGTCTTTCAGGACGCTGTCCAGCACCGAGAGGTTGTAACACAGGGTCTTTCCCGATGCCGTCGGAGTGACGACACAGACGTTTTTTCCCGATTGGATGAGGTCGTAGGCCTCACGCTGGTGGGTGTACAACTCGGTTATGCCTTTGGACGCCAGTGCGTCTCTGAGTCCCGGATGTATCCCTTCGGGCATGGGCGAGTATTGTCCCTCCGAAGCCGGGGTCTTGTGCCAAGCGGTTATCCCCGAAAGGAATCTCGGATCGGCCCTCAGCTCAAGGAGTACCGTAGCCACATCTTTCTTCATAGTTCTCCGGCTTTCCGTGCCTCCTCTCAATTCCATTTCTAGGCGATTATTGGTATGACCGCGAAATTGTGCTTGCGGCACCCGGTCGTCTCGAAAACCGGTCCCACGCCGCCCTTGGTTCGCTCCCACGGCACTTCACTCGAAGTGCCTGCGCGCTCCGCAATCCGCTACTATGTCAACATACCCCACCTATTTGCAGCGGAAGAAGGTGAAAGCAATGCAAGCGCACAGCAGCCAATCCTGCCCAAAAGTGGCAACGATCCCGGTGATTGCGGTTCTTCTGGTCTCGCTCATGGTGATCTTATTACCTATTCGAGCACAGGCGGCGCCGTTCCTCCGCAAGGGCTCCGTGGGCGAAAGCGTGGTGGCGCTCCAGAAAAGCCTGGCGACGCTGGGGTATTACACCGCGGGCATAGACGGGGATTTTGGACCCCTTACGGACAAAGCGGTGCGTGCGTTCCAGTCCGCGTCCGGCCTGGTGCCTGACGGCATCGTCGGTCCACTCACCTGGGGGGCACTGGACCGCACCATGGAGGTTTCGCGAGGCAGGACAGGCCCTCTTCGAGGAAGACTGATCGTTTTGGACGCGGGCCACGGCGGAGTCGAGCCCGGAGCGATCTCAGCGTGGGGCGACAAGGAGAAGAATTTCACTCTGGGCCTTGCCCTGAAAACCCGTAGATACTTGGAGCAGATGGGCGCCAACGTCGTCATGACGCGCTACGGTGACTACTCTCCGGGCAGCGATTGGGGTTACCCTGTAGACGAGCTCCTGGCCAGAGTCTCCATAGCCAACTCCAAAGGGGCGGACATCTTCGTCAGCATCCACAATAACGCCTATCCGAAAGACCCGGGCGTCTCGGGTGTTATGGGATTCTACAGGAGAGGCTCCTCGGAGTCCTACACGCTGGCATCCAAGATCGCCTGGTCGGTGAACTCCTCATCGGGTCTCCGGATGATAGACGTCCAAGAAGGTCCGTACTACGTCCTAAACAGGACTTACATGCCCGCGGCCCTCATCGAAGTCGGATTCATGACCAACAGGAATGACGTCCTAAGGCTCAGGCTGGAATCCTTCCAAGACCGGGTTGCCCAGGGAATCGCCGCCGGCATCGTAGACTATTTCGGCCGCTGACCGCATACATATCTGGCGCGACTGCCGCTCAATGCGAGAGGCCGTTGCCGGGCGGTAGGGCACTCAACGTCTGCGAAGGGTGACGGGTGTGCTGGTGGCCCTCATTGGACAACCGAACTCGGGGAAAAGCGCCCTGCTGGCCCGGCTTACCGGTGCCCGGGTAGTCACTTCCAACTACCCGGGCACGACCGTCGAAGTATTGAGAGGCACCATCCGGGACCGGGCCGGCGATATAACCGTCCTTGACACCCCCGGCACCTACTCCCTGGCAGCCTCCTCCAAAGAACAGGAGGTCGCCAGGGATGTCATCGTTACCGTTAGGCCCGCGCTCATCGTGAACGTGGTTGACGCCACCAACTTGGCCAGGCACCTTGCGTTGACACTTGAACTCCTCACGTACCGGATCCCCATGGTACTGGCGCTGAACTCCTGCGATTTGCTGCACTCCAGAGGCATTTCTGTTGACACGGGCGCGCTCTCCGGCGTGCTGGGTGTCCCGGTCTTCCTCACGTCCGCCCTGACCGGGGAAGGGGTGGAGGAGCTAAAAGGAGCCATCGTCGGGGCCAGGCGCGGGAGACAAGCGGGTGCCGCTACGGGCGGCGAGCAGGCGAGCGAGCAGGTGCCCGGGCCCGCATGCCGAGAGGTCTCTGGGAGTGGAGGGAGCCTTCGAGACGGAGCACCCGGTCGCCCCACGGGGTGGAAAGGCTATTGGCCCCGAGACGCGGTGGACCTCCGCCCTTATCAAGAGGAGGCCGAGCGGATCGCACAGAGAGTCGTGAGCCGCGCGGGAGGCACCGTCACCGGTGACCGGATGCGTCGTCGCGCGCCGCGGGCGAGGGGGCCGTGGGCGAGGGCACCAGGTGCCGGGCCTCTGGGTGAGCGGATCGAACGTCTTCTGGATGTGCCCGCGTTGTCCATCCCGGTTCTTATCCTTGTACTCGTGGTCGCCTGGAAAACCATCACAAAGGCGATTCCCCTCGCTGAAGCAGCCGTCCGGGTCGCCCTTGGCCCTGTCTCCGAGGGATTAACCGGGTTTCTCCGCGCGTTTCTTCCTCCGGGCCGGATATCCGAGGTGCTCGCCGAAGCCGTTCCCGAGGGGATTGTGCTCCCTCTGGCGACGGTCTTGCCGGCGATAATCGTCGCCTACACCTTCATCGCCCTTCTGGAAGACTCGGGCCTTCTGGGCAGGTATGCCGCCTTGGGCGACGCTCTCACCGGGCTCCTGCGCCTCCCCGGCCAAGCCCTTATTCCCTTTGTGCTGGCGTTCGGCTGCAGGGTGCCCGCGATCTTGTCGGCCAGGATATTGCCTTCAGATAGGTCCAGATGGATGACCTCCATAATTGTCGGGACGGTCATCCCTTGCACGGCGACGGTGTCGCTGGGGCTTGCTGTGCTGGCTAGGTTCGGAGGCAGTCCCGTCGCCGCAGGGGCAGCCATAGCGGTATCCATCGCCGTCATCGCCCGTCTCCTCGGCTCTGCCTCCGGCGTGGTGAGGGACCCTCTCGTCCTGGAACTACCTCCGCTCAGGTTCCCCATCGTCCGGAACGTCCTTCTCAAGACGGGTATGCGCCTCACGGGCTTCTTCGACCACGTGTTGCCCTTGGTCGTCGCCATGAATGTGGTGCTCCGGCTCCTGGTATCAGCGGACGGCCTCCCGGGCCCGGGAAACGGCTTTTCCCACGTGTCCGGTCTAGCGGCCCGGGTTATCGAAGGAGGGTTAGGCATCCCTCCGGCAGCTTTTGGAGCAGTTCTCCTTACCATGTTCCAACGGTACTTGGCGCCGCTTTTCCTCCTGCAACTGCAGTTGACGGGGAGACAGGCGACCATCGCCGTGACCATGGTCGCGTTGGGCCTCCCTTGCCTTCCGTCATCTGTGGCCTTGTGGCGGGAAATGGGGCCGGGCACCGTGGTCCTGAGTTTCCTCATATCCGCCGCAATATCGACCGGATGGGGAGTCATCCTCAATTTGGTCCTGCCGTGAGGTGTGTAAGTGAGCATTCTCACCCTTGGGGGAGCCGCGCCTTTCCGGAGCTACGTGGTGATAGGGATCGCCCGCCCAAGAGACCGCCGGGGCGAGACGATTTCAGACGCCTCCTGGCGCAATACCCTGATTAGGCTTGCGGAACTCGGGTTTTCGCCCGGCAGGACAGTGGTGAAAACCGGAAGCGCCGGGCCGGGATGCCCTGTCATCGTCCTGGCGGGGGGCAGCAGGACGGCGATTTCGCCCGGGCTCTGCGATCTGATCCTCGTTAGACCCGTGGGCAATGCCGGTGGGGCAGCAGAACCCGGTACATAGTTGGCTCCAATTACTGAAGTGGCCCGGCAGCCCTCTCAGTGCTAAGATAAACGTCATGAGAACCCAAGAACGGCCTTCCGGACAACCGGACAAGATAAGGTGCTGCATAGCGGTATACGGCTGCGCCAAGAACCAGGTGGACGCCGAGGAGATGGCGTCCAGGCTCACCGCGGCGGGATACGAATTGACGGGCGACGCGGGAGAGGCCGACGTGGTCATCGTCCACACGTGCGGCTTCATAGAAGACGCCAAGAAAGAGTCCATCGAGGGCATTTTCCAAGCAGTAGAAGCCGTCAAAGACCGCCCGGATGCTATCGATGTCCGGGATGCTGAAGGCGTCGCCAATGCCGGGGACGTCAGCACTGCAGGGACTATGCGCGAGACCTCCGTCCCGGTGATAGTAACCGGATGCCTCTCCCAACGGTATCCCGACGAGCTTCTCAAAGAGATACCTGAGATCGCCGGAGTCGCCGGCACTGCGGCTCCCAGGGACATCGTGGAGATCGTCGGTGATGTCCTCAGGAGAGACAGGGCCGGCCGGGTCAGGCGCGTCGGAACGCCCGGCAGGGGAGCCCCGGGAAGTGAGGGAGAGAGTATCCGCTTTGATACCCACCTCAAGAGGCCCTGGGCCTACCTGAGAGTTGCGGAAGGTTGCCGGCATCACTGCACCTACTGCGCCATACCGTCAATCCGCGGAGGCCTTACGTCGCGTCCGGAAGATGAGATCATCGCCGAAGCGCGACACCTCTCGTCGCTGGGAATCGTCGAGCTTAATCTCATAGCCCAGGACCTCTCGGACTACGGCTACGATCGCGACGGAAAACGCCGGCTGGCCCGGCTGGTGCGAAGGCTGAGCGGTGTTCCCGGGGTGAGGTGGATCCGCCTCCTCTACGTGAGGCCCGACGGGGTCGACGACGAGCTGGCCGAATCCATGGCGCTGCCAAACGTGGCGCCTTACATCGACTTGCCTGTGGAGCACGGTTCTCCGCGTATCCTCAGACTTATGGGCCGGCCCGGCACCGAACAGATCCTGCGGGCCGTGGAGCGCCTTCGAAAAAGAGTACCGGACCTCTACCTCCGGACCACAGTCATCACCGGCTTCCCGGGTGAGACCGAGCAGGACGTCCTGGCGACCGCCGACCTCTTGTGTGAGATAGGGGCCCACCGTGTCGGCGTCTTTCCGTTCTCGAGGGAGGAAGGCACTGCCGCCTACAACCTTCCGGGTGTGGTGCCCGGCCACGTCGCCCGCGACAGGGCGGAATACTTGCGCCGCCTTGGGCTCAGCCTTTCCGCGGAGAGCGCTGCGGCCATGGTGGGCAAAGAGATCGGGGTCCTCCTGGAGAGGCCTTCTTTGCGGCCCGGGTACTGGATAGGGCGCGGCCCTCACCAGGCCCCGGAGGTGGACGGCGTGACATATGTCAAAATCACTGGCCAAGGATCTGAAGGTCGCCCTGCAGACGCATCCCTGAGTAGCCCGGCCAGCGGGGCACATCTCACGTCCGACACTGCCCACGCCGGAGACCGGTTCATCCGCGCCTGTGTGACTTCACCGGGTATCCTCACTCTCTTCGCTCACGAAACTCTCGTCTAGCAGGGCACTACCACAGCTTCCCATGGGACTGCCCCACCCCTCCTGATATAATTATGTCAACTGTTGGCTGAATCGCGCGCCTTGTCGCGCAGGCCGAATTTCGCGGAGGGGGAGGGCGAAGGAGTGCCAAGAGGATTCAGGTGGCTATATGTAGCGGCCGCGGCAGTCATCACCCTGGCCGTACTCAGCGTGTCCTACTCTTCCTACGAGAAAGTCGGCGTTAAGAGACCGTTGCTTTCGGAACTGAGCGCCCACAGCGACGTAGCGGGAGCAGAAGTGCGCAGGGAAGGACCCGAGACGGTCGTTGATATCGATCTTGAGAAAGTACCGGACCTGGCCGTGACCTACAAGGCCCTTGACGAGATAGTCGAGAGACACATGGGCACGGCGGCATACCGCATTCGCCTCGAAGACGCCGGGAGCCCCGGTCTTGAGGCAGCCTACCATTTAATCCACTTCTATGTTGAGGAAGCCGCCGTGAGGGGCACGTTCGGCGAGATGATCAGCGAATCATCGAAGAGGTTGGAGGAAGCGGGCTACGACGACTACAAGATCTCGGTTGACAAAGACCGCATTTATGTCCAGATAAGCGACTCAAGCGGGTACCTTTACAGGATCGTCGACCGTGAACCGGTGAAAGGAGGGGCTGGACCATGAGGAAACTTGAGATTTTGGCAGGTGTCGGGGCGGGCATCGTGGCCTTCTTGACCTTGAAAGGCTACAACCTCTTCCCGTGGCTCCTCCTGGGAGGTCTGACATACTTCCTGATCGCGTCAAGGGGACACCTGGGAGATATCGGGCGCAAGAAAGTGGGCGCCGTGGTAGGCCGGCGTCCTGACATCACCTTCGGAGACGTGGGAGGCCAGGCCGTCGCCAAACGCGAGCTCATGGAAGCCCTGCAGTTCCTGCGGAGTCACGATCGGGCCATGCGGCTGGGGATCAGGCCTCTGAGAGGCATCCTTCTTTCGGGGCCGCCCGGGACGGGCAAGACCCTCCTGGCGAAGGCGGCGGCAAACTATACCGACTCGGCGTTCATATCTGCGTCAGGTTCCGAGTTCATTGAGGTTTACGCGGGGCTCGGGGCCCAGAGAGTCAGGGGTCTTTTTGAGAAGGCCCGGCGCCTGGCGCGTGACCAGAAGAAGACGGCTGCCATCATCTTTATCGATGAGATCGAGGTCCTTGCAGGAAAGAGAGGGGCCCAGGTGGGGCACCTGGAGTACGATCAGACGCTCAACCAGCTCCTGGTCGAGATGGACGGACTCAGGCTGGACGACGATGTGCGCATCCTGGTTATCGGGGCCACCAACAGGCCTGACCTGCTGGACACGGCGATCCAGCGCCCTGGGCGCTTCGACAGGATGGTCCGGGTGGACCTTCCCGATAAGGATGGGCGGTTGGAGATCTTGAACCTCCATATGAAAAACAAGCCCTTGTCGCCCGACGTCAAGGTCGAAACCATTGCCAAGGAGACTTTCGGACTATCAGGCGCCCACCTCGAGAGCCTGTGCAACGAGGCGGCAATATTGGCCCTCCGGAAGGGCAACGAGGCCATAACCCAAGAAGATCTTGCGGAAGCGCTGGACAAGGTATTGATGGGTGAAAAGCTTGACAGGCTGCCCTCACCCGAGGAGATCCACAGAGTAGCCGTGCATGAGGCTGGGCACGCGGTGGTATCCGAGTCATTGAGGCCGGGTTCGGTGGCCCAAGTAACGGTGTCCCCGAGAGGGAACGCCCTGGGTTACGTGCGTCACGCGCCCAAGGACGACACCTACGTCTATCCCCGGGAGACCATCGAGGAAGAGATCTGTATTCTCATCGCCGGGGCCGCGTCGGAGGAGATGGTCTTGGGTTCGAGGAGCACTACGGCGTCAAATGACTTCCAGCGGGCACTTGACCTGGCAAAGAGGATCGTGTCCTACGGAATGTCGCCTCTGGGAGCGGTGGACCGTGACACGGCCGGACCCGAGGTCCTGGCAAAAGCCACCAGAGAGATACTTGATCGCTGCCATAGCAGGACGTCGTCCATCCTCAAGAGACACAGGTCGGATATAAGGCATATCGCAGACGAGCTGGTGAACCGGGAAACCATGCCCGGCGACGATCTCAGGTCGCTGCTCAAGGAGCCTGCCCCGAGATATTGGCGATGGCGTAAAGTGCCTTCTTACAGAGGAAAAATGGCGCGCAGAGTAGAAGAAGCGGCTCGGGGGTGAGCCCTTGCAGGCCGAAATCCTATCAGTTGGTACTGAACTCCTCTTGGGGGAGATCACCGATACAAACGCGCAGTATATATCGGCGAGACTCAGAGACATCGGGGTCTTTGTCTACAGGAGAGAGACGCTCGGAGACAATCGGGCGCGGCTCACGGAGGCCTTTAGAGAGGCCCTGGGTCGCGCCTCTTTGGTTATCGCGACCGGGGGACTCGGTCCGACCGACGACGACATAACAGCCGAGTGCCTCGCTGCTTCCCTGGGCCTATCCCTCGAGTTCCACGAGGGAGCCTGGGAAGACATGCTCGAGTGGTTCCGCATTCGCGGGAGAGAGCCTTCGGCGTCAGACAGGAAACAGGCCATGATCATCCGGGGCGGAATACCTTTCGCGAACAAGGCCGGCACCGCTCCGGGTCAGGCGATCATCACCGGAGGTAAGGTGGCGTGCGTGCTGCCGGGTCCTCCGCGAGAAATGGTCCCAATGTTCGAAGAGCATCTCCTGCCTCTTATCCGCAGCACTTTCACGGATCTCATTCCGCTCCACATCAAGAACTTGAGGCTTGTCGGGCTTCCAGAGTCCAAGGTAGGCGAAGCCCTCCGGGATCTCATGGACTCCCCGAACCCTACAGTAGCGCCTTACGCAGGGCAGGGACAGATAAGAATAAGGATCGCTGCCAGGAGCGAGGATTCGTCGGAGGCCGGGAAGTTGGTGTCGGCGGTCGAAGCCGAAGTAAGAAAACGCCTGGGAGATTATATCTACGGAGAAGACGGAGATACGCTGGAATCGGTGATAGGAGAGATCCTCTCTCGCCGGGGGCTCAGCCTCGCGGTGGCCGAATCCGTAACGGGCGGGCTCGTCGCCCACAGACTGACCAATGTACCGGGCAGCTCCCGCTACTTCAAGATGGGCATGGTCGCCTACAGTCCGGCAATCAAGGCTACTTGCCTGGGCGTCCCTGAGGAGGCGGTCCGAAAGGACGAAGGGGTGAACCGTGAAACCGCCGCTTCGATGGCCGCGGGAGTAAGGGCGCTATCAGGCGCCAAGATAGGCGTGGCAACGACCGGTTTCGCGGGTCCTACCGGAGGCACCGAACGGGAACCCGTAGGGACCGTGTTCGTGGCCGTATCAGACGACGACGGGACCGAAGTGGAACGATATGTCTACGGCGGTTCAAGGACCGCCATCAAGGAATACGGGGCCGGGAGGGCCCTCTACGTCCTGTGGAGACGTCTCTCAAAGTCGAACCGCAAGAGGCGCGACCAAGCGGAAGGGGTGGACCGATGAACGGGGTCCCGACCGGCAAATCGCCGGCCGATTCGCCCGGGCAGCCTACGTTCAGGTGTTTCGTGGCTGTCCCGGTGCCCCGGGAAGTCCAGTCAGTGTTCGCTTCGTTTACCGAGAGGGTCAAAAGGCTCCTCCCGGGATACCGCTTCGGCGCCCCTGAGAACCTGCATATTACGCTTCAGTTCCTTGGCCAAGTGCCAAGGTCTTCCGTAGAGGCCATGAAAGCGGCTCTGGAGGCGGCGACTAAGGAAAGACCTCCTTTCCGGGTCAGTTTTCTCGAAGCCGGCGCTTTTCCTGATAGGGGCGCTCCCAGGATACTTCATATAGCCTCCACCGGAGGAAGAACTAGTTTGGCGTCCCTTGCCGGAGCGGTCCGGGAAAACCTCCGATCGCTCGGTTACGGCGACTCCAAACCCTTCGCCGCCCACATCACTCTCGGAAGGGAGAAGAAGAGTTCCGGTGGTGCGCGCTACGGCTCCGCCTGGCCCAACCGGAACACCCCGGACATCCGTTCTCTCTGGAAGGATTCCTACAGGCAGTTCCTCGAAGAAGAAGGCATGAAGCCCGAATGGGACGTCACCGAGGTCCTTCTCATGGAGAGTATTCTAAGACCCGGCGGTCCGCTCTACACCCCCCTCGCAGCGTCCGCGCTGGACGGGACACGAGTCCCGTAAGGGGTGGAGCGAACACCCGTACTCATTCGTTGTGGCCGGAGAGTCGTGGTGTTATACTCTTGTAGGAAGGTGCTGCCAGGGACGTGGCGACAACTGGAGGTTGAATGAATGCTCGAAAAGGAAAAAGCTCTCGAGCTGGCAGTCGCGCAGATAGAGAAGCAGTTCGGGAAAGGTTCCATCATGCGGTGGGGCGAGGCGACCCAGAAGACGGCCGCCGACGTCATCCCCACAGGCGCCCTGGCACTGGATATCGCTCTAGGTGTGGGGGGAATACCCCGGGGCAGGATTATAGAGATATACGGCCCCGAAGGCTCTGGAAAAACGACCGTTGCGCTCCACATCATCGCGGAAGCGCAGAAGGCGGGCGGGATTTCAGCCTATGTCGACGCCGAGCACGCGCTTGATCCGATCTATGCCCGTAGGATCGGCGTCGATGTGGATAACCTCCTCATCTCCCAACCGGATACTGGAGAGCAGGCTCTGGAGATAGTCGACGCGCTCGTGAGATCGGGTGCTGTCGACGCAATCGTTGTGGATTCAGTCGCGGCCCTTGCGCCGAGGGCCGAAATCGAAGGCGAGATGGGCGATGCTCACGTTGGCCTTCAGGCGCGTCTAATGTCTCAAGCCCTCAGGAAGCTCACCGCCGTCATATCAAAATCCAATTCGACGGCGGTGTTCATCAACCAGCTCCGCGAGAAGGTCGGGGTAATGTTCGGCAACCCCGAGGTCACTCCCGGAGGTAGAGCTCTCAAGTTCTACTCTTCCGTTCGCCTTGACGTTCGGAGAGTCGAGAATATCAAGCAAGGCCAAGATACAATCGGGGCCAGGACGAGGGTAAGAGTGGTCAAGAACAAGTTGGCTCCACCGTTTAGACAGGCCGAGTTTGATATCATTTTTGGAGAAGGGATCTCCAAAGAAGGGTCCCTGTTGGATGTGGGCGTGGCCCACAACGTAATCACAAGGACGGGCACCTGGTATTCCTACGGCGACACACGGCTGGGTCAAGGAAAGGAAGCCGCCCGTTCGTTCCTGAAAGAACACCCGGATGTATCGGCCGAGGTAGAGAAGAAGGTCCGCGAAGCTCTGAAAGCCGGCTCGCTCAAGGCGGAAGGCTCAGTGGACCAGGCGGAAGCCGAATAGGTCTTATGCCGGCCCGAAACACGAGGCGCACGGCGACCGACTATGCTCTGGGTGTCTTGTCCAGACGTCGTGTGTCAAAGGGTCAGATGAGGGAGTCCTTGAGCCGGAAGGGCTATCCCGACGAGGAATCTGAGACCGCTATCGCCAAACTGGTCGAGTGGGGGTACCTGGATGACGAGATCTACAGCCGGGATATCCTCCGCGCCATGATGAACGAGTGTCCTATCGGCAGGAGAAGGGCCGTGTTTGAACTGTCAAGAAGGCTCTTCGACAAGGAACTTATCAAGAGAGCAGTAGACGAAGTGTTTTCCGGGGTCGGGGAAGAGGAACTGGCTGCCCTGGCCGCCCGGAAGTATCTAGACCGAAAGAACAGCGGATTAACAAGTGAAAGAGAGCGCGAACGGTTGGCCCGGTGGCTCCAAAGACGGGGATTCGGCGCTGAGGCGATATTTTCGGCGCTCAGGAGAACCGGTCTGAGCATCCGGGAATAGCCGGCCGGACATTCTGGCATGAGAGACGGCATACTTCTATGACCGAGCTAAACTGGTTTGTGAAAACCTTAGCAGTGTGCGCATGCGCGGTCCCTCCAGGGCTGGTGCCATGCGTTTCAATTGGGGCAGTGCGACCTTTTTGCTTCGACCCCAGGCGGCTTCATCCGCCCGGAGCAGCGCTTCGCTATGGATTGAGAAGCTGAGCGCAAGAAGTTTCTTAGTAGAGCACCTCCAATTTCGGCCGAAGGTACGCGTCCTGCCAGATAAGCCGGTGGCTGTCTGGCTTTTCGTGTTTCTTGGAGGAGGTGACCTGGATGCATTGGATGATACCTGTCGCAGCCCTGCTGGTAGGCGCAGTTGTAGGCTACTTGACGCGAAGGGCTGTTGGGGAAGCAAAGATTAAGTCGGCCGAGATAGAATCCAAGCGGATACTGGAAGACGCCGCGAAATCCGCCGAGACCAAGAGGCGCGAGATACTGGTGGAGGCCCGTGACGAGGCCGGAAGGCTTAGGGACGAGCTAGAGCGGGAAGTCAGGGAACGCCGCCAGGAACTACAGCGCAACGAGCGGCGCCTCATCAACAAGGAAGAGTCTCTGGACCGCAGGCAGGAGCTTTTTACGCAGAAAGAAGAGAACCTCGCCAGGCAGGAGAGGGCCCTCGCCGAAAAGAGCAGAGCCCTTGACAGGCTTCACGAAGAAGCCATGAAGGAGCTGGAGAAGATCTCCGGACTCTCAAGGGAAGAAGCCAAAGACCGCATTCTGGGTGAAGTGAGAGACGCCCTGAAAGAAGAGACGGCCCGGCTTATTCGGGATGCCGAAGCCCAGGCCAAGGAGGAAGCGGACGGCAAGGCAAGAAGCATCATCAGCCTGGCCATACAGAAGTGCGCCGCGGACCATGTTGCCGAGAACACGGTGTCGGTTGTAGAGCTCCCGAGTGACGAGATGAAGGGCCGGATTATCGGGCGAGAGGGACGCAACATCAGAGCCCTTGAGACGCTGACGGGCATCGACCTGATCATTGACGACACTCCAGAGGCGGTAATACTGTCCGGTTTCGATCCCATAAGGCGTGAGATCGCCAGGCTGGCTCTGGAGCGATTGGTGTCGGATGGAAGGATCCACCCTGCTCGAATAGAGGAAATGGTTGAGAAAGCCCAAAAAGACGTGGACGCGCTCATCAAGCAAGAGGGCGAACAAGCGGCGCTGAACCTCGGAGTGCACGGCTTGCATCCCGAAACGATAAAGCTTATCGGCAGGCTGAAGTTCCGCACCAGCTACGGTCAGAACGTGCTTAAACACTCTGTGGAAGTAGCTCACTTGGCCGCCAGCATGGCAAGTGAGATAGGAGCCGATGTGGCCGTGGCGAAGAGAGCGGGTCTTCTGCACGATATCGGCAAGGCGGTAGACCACGAGGTTGAAGGGTCTCACGTGGCGATCGGTGTGAACCTGTTGCGCAGGTACCGTGAATCTCACGACGTGATACGGGCTGTCGAAGCCCACCACGGAGACGTTGAGGCCCAGTCCATCGAGGCTTTCTTGGTGGCGGCCGCAGACGCGATCTCCGCAGCGAGGCCCGGAGCCCGCCGCGAGACTCTGGAAATGTATCTCAAGCGCCTGGAGAAACTAGAAGAAATCGCCAACTCATTTGAGGGAGTCGACAAGAGTTACGCGATCCAGGCGGGCCGTGAGATTAGGATAATGGTGAAGCCCGAGAAGATAGACGATCTGGGAGCCGTGCGTCTGGCGCGGGACATCGTGAAGAAGATAGAGAAGGACATAGAGTACCCGGGCCAGATCAAGGTCGTAGTGGTGAGAGAGACGAGAGCGGTCGGCTACGCCAAATAGGCGTAGTCGACTTCATCAAGTGGTCGCAGGCGAGGAAGCCGAGTTGGAAGCGGTCAAGGAGAGATTCTGTTGGCAAAGAGAGCACCCGTGGGAAGCGGGGGAAGGCCCCCTGAGAAACCGATACGGCCGTCCAGCAAGGACGTGGAGATACTTGCGACGCTCCTTGTGGCCTATCCTCAGGTATCCAGGGTGACTTACGACCCGAAACGGAAGGCGCTTAATCTGGTCTTTCTCTGTAAGGGACCTATGAGCGCCAAGACCAGAGAACGTATCTGCAATGTGTACTTGGATTCGGTGAGCGTATACCTGGACCTCATTGGAGCCAGGGCGGCGGTGGCGCAGTGCATGTGGAACAAGATGGACGACTTCTACTGCTTGATTATAGAACGTGACATTGCCTCCCTTACGCCCGGAGAACTCAACCTTACCGTGGAGCTTCTGGAGGAAAAGACAACGGTACTCTACGCATCGGACGAAGGAGACAACCCGGTATCAGGCGACGATATGAACGCTTCCGCCAGGGTCTTCCTGCAAGACACCGTGAACCAGGTGAGAAACCTGGAAAGCACCCGAAAGCTGGTCGCGCTCAGGGAAGGCGAGAAGGTGCTGGTTTTCGACAAGTAAGGTCGGTGTGCTCATGATTAACGTGCTTTTCATAGGTGATGTCTTCGGTTCGCCGGGCAGGGCATTTCTCAAGGAACAACTGCCCGGCCTCATGGACCGGCATAATACCGACTTTGTCATCGTGAACTGCGAAAACGCGGCCGGCGGCGCTGGGCTCACTTCCGACGTCGCCGCCGAATTGTTCGATATGGGCGTAGACGCCATGACGTCGGGCAACCACATATGGGACAAGAAGGAGATCTACCCTTTCCTAGACAGCGACAAGAGAGTCCTCCGCCCGGCCAATTTTCCGCCGGGAGTCCCCGGAAGAGGGGCGGCAGTTTTCCAGACCCGGAGCGGCCGGCAAGTAGGTGTCGTGAGCGTCGCCGGGCGAGTGTATTCTCCCCAGAGTTTGGATTGCCCCTTCAGGACCCTTGACGCCGAGATAGTCAAGCTCAGACTGACGACGCCCATCATAATCGTGGACTTCCACGCCGAAGCCACCTCCGAGAAGATCTCGGCAGGGTACTATGTGGATGGTCGGGTGAGCGCCCTGTTCGGCACCCACACCCACGTGCAGACCGCCGACGAGAGGATACTCCCCGGTGGTACCGCCTACATTACCGACGCCGGTATGACGGGGAGCAACGAAGGTGTTATCGGGGTCAAGAAGGAAATCATCCTCAAGCACTTTCTGACTCAGATGCCTGTAAGGCACGAGCCGGCAAAAGGGAAGAGGCAGCTGTGCGGAGTATTTTGTTCCATAGACAATTCCGGCGCTGCCGCACATGTCGAACGGGTCAGAATTTTGGAATGAAACGCCCTTTGTGCTCATGCAACAACATTTCGCTTGCCAAAAGCACCCGCGCGCCTTAAAATTGGTAAGGAACTGCCAATTACTTGATGTCTCTTACAAGTTCTGTCACAGGATCGTGGGGGGATAAGCGTGGGAGTAAGCAACATAGACCGTCACGAAATACCACCAGTCGAGGTTCTCAAAGTATCGTCTCGGTCAAACCCGAACGCGGTGGCAGGCGCCCTCGCCGGAGTCATTAGGGAGAGGGGATACGCCGAGATACAGGGGATTGGCGCCGGCGCCGTGAACCAGGCGATCAAGGCCGTGGCCATCGCCCGGGGATTCGTGGCTCCCAGCGGCATCGACCTGGTCTGCGTCCCGGCCTTCACTGACATCCTCATCGAGGGTCAAGAACGCACTGCCATAAAGCTGATAGTAGGACCAAGGAACTAGTGGATGCGCCCCCAGAGCAGTCCTGTGACCTGCACGTTCACACAACTGCGTCAGACGGGCTCCTGTCCCCTCTGGGCGTTTACGCCCTCGCAGCATCCAAGAGACTGAAGGCAGTTGGGATAGCCGACCACGATACGACCGCCGGTCTCAGGTCTCTCATCGGCTTTTTTGGCGCGTCCAAGTCGGACCCGACGGAGTGTGAAGCAAGCCGGGACGTGCCAGGCAGATCAGGGACGCACCGAGTAGAGATCGTACCTGCCGTAGAGCTCAACAGCGAGTGGAGGGGCAGGGAGCTTCACATCCTCGGGTACTACATCCCCGTATCTCCTGGGCCCATGAACGACCTCCTCATGAGACTCCAGGAGGCAAGACGCGGCAGGATCGTCGAGACAGTCCGTAAACTCCGCTCTCTGGGCATGCCCGTGGAGGAGTCCAGGGTGTTCGAGCTTGCACTGGGAGAGTCCGTCGGCCGCCCCCATGTGGCCGAGGCTATGCTGGAACAGGGCTATGTGACCTCGATCAAAGACGCCTTTGACCGTTTCCTGGGGATAGGTCGCCCGGCCTATGTAGAGAGGTTTCACCTGAGCCCCGTGGACTGTATAAGAGCCATTCGTGAGGCAGGGGGAGTGCCCGTGTGGGCCCATCCGGGGACCTCGCGTGCCCTCGGACTCATAAAGACCTTTGTGGACAACGGTCTCCAGGGTATTGAGGCCTTCCATCCGGAGCACGGAGAGCGCATGCGACGCAGGTGTCTGGAGATTGCGGACGAATACTCCTTGATCGCTACGGGCGGGTCCGACTTCCATGGCCCCGCGGCGGGAGAGGGAGGAGATCTTGGGAGCGTCGTTGTACCCTATGAAGTAGTCGAGAGACTCAAGGAAGCGGCCGGGAAATAGCGTCCGGCTCCCGGACCGGCCCGTAAGTTCCTCACCCTGTAGCCAGAACCCGTCCAGAGGTGATGATCCGTGCTTGGCAAGGAGAAGTCCATGTGGGTGATCCAGACTTGCCTGGAAGAGTCGCCTTCGCAAGAGGTCGAAGTCACCGTCATGGGACAAGACCAGCGTCTCACCAGGTTCACCCAGAACTACATCCACCAGAATGTCGCCGAGACAGATGCCCAAGTACGCGTCCGCGCGATAAACGGGAAGCGGATCGGCACCGCTTCCACAAACGGACTGGATAGGGATTCGCTGATGAGCGCGTTGTTGGCCGCCGACGCCCGGTCCCGGTTGGTGCCGGAGGAACCTATGTTCCCGGGCCTCTGCGAGCCTCGCCCGATACCGGAAGGTCCTCCGGCGCTATACGACTCGACTCTCAACTGCCCGCCCGACCTTAGGGCGGCCTACGTGGCGAGAGCCGTGCGCATGGCCAAAGAAAAGGGAGTATCCGTTGCCGGAGCGTTCTCCACCGGGTCGCTGGAGGTAGCGATAGGAAACTCAAAGGGTGTAAGGGCATATTACGCACGCACAGACGCATCAATGACATGCGTCGCCATGAGTCCCACGTCAACGGGCTACGCCGAAGGCGGAGGCCTCGATGTGGCCGCGATAGATCCTACCGAGATAGCGGGAACGGCGATAGCCAAGTGCCTCTCGGGACAGGACCCTGTCTCCATTCCCCCCGGCGAATACGATGTGGTCCTGGAGCCCCTTGCAGTCAGGGATATGCTCATGTACCTGTCATTCATGGGCTTCTCGGGCGCTGCGTACCGCGACGGCGCCAGCTTCATATCGGGGAAGATGGGCGAGAAGGTGGCCGGCGACAACATAACGATCTGGGACGACGGCCTCGATCCCTCAGGGTATCCCATGCCATTCGACTTTGAGGGCGTGCCCAAGCAGAAGGTAATGCTCATCGAAGAAGGAGTGGCAAAGGGCGTCGTCTACGACTCCCTAACCGCCGCGAGGGAGGGGCGAGAGTCTACCGGCCATTCTCTGGGAGATCTGGCTCCTATCCCGTCGCTGCCTCTGAATCTCTTCATGGCCGGGGGCGAAGCGAGCGTAGCAGATATGATCGCGTCTACAAAGAAGGGCATCCTGGTGACCAGGTTCCACTACGTCAATCCGGTTCACCCCACCAAAGCGATAATCACGGGGATGACGAGAGACGGCACATTCCTTATCGAAAACGGCGAGATCGTGAGAGGGCTCAAGAACATGCGCTTCACAGAAAGCGTGCTGGGAGCGTTCTCGCGTGTGGAGGCTCTATCGCCTCAAAAGGTGATGCCGGGCCTCATGTCCATCGTTTGCCCGGCCATCAAAGTGCGTGGTTTCACCTTCACAGGCACGACCGAGTTCTGAGATTCCTCTGGAGCACCTAGTGAAACCTCCCATTCGTAAAAGAACGGCTGCCCACTAATGTGAGCAGCCGTTCGAGAGTAAACGCCCTTACTTCAGCCTGATCTTCACATCAAGAGCCGACAAGCCCTTGGGGTAGGCGAACACAGGGTTCACGTCAAGCTCGGCTATATCATCAAAGTCTCTGCAGAGCTGGCCGACGCGACCGATGGCCTCCACAAGAGCCGGGATGTCGTCCGGAGCGGCTCCCCTGAAGCCCTTGAGTATAGTGTACGCCTTGGTTTCGGTGATCATCTCCTCGACTTCTGCCTTGGAGAGACCCTTTGCAAGCCTGAATGAAGCGTCCTGCAACAGGTTCACCAGGATGCCGCCTGAGCCAAAGGCAATCATGGGACCAAAGGTCGGGTCCTTAGCCATACCTATGATCAGCTCATCGCCCTTGGGCATCATTTTCTGGACTTCCACGCCGTAAATCTTGGCGTTCGGTTCGGCCTTCTTGGAGTTCTCAAGGATGGAATGGAAAGCCTCGACCACTTCTTCCTTGGTCTTAAGGCCGACTTTCACTCCGCCGACATCGGTCTTGTGCATGATGTCGGGTGAAGCGATCTTCATCACGACCGGGTAGCCGAGGGCTTCTGCCGCGGCTACGGCAGCGTCCGCATTGTCGGCAAGCTTCGAAGGCGCTGCGGGGATCTTGTAGAGCTCGGCAACTTCGGCCGCTTCGGGCCCAAGCAGCAGGTCACGTCCGTCGGCCCGCACTTTGTCGAATATGGCTTTGACGGCAGCCTTGTCCACATCGTCGAACGTCCACTCTCCACCCTGGGCGACTTCCCTGCGGAGCTCGCCAAACCTAATCATCCCGCGGAGCGTCGCCACGGCGGGCTCGGGGAAGGGGTACACAGGGATGCCGTTCTCGTTCAGGAGCTTGGCGCCGGCTTCGACCTTGACTCCGCCTATGAAAGAGGCAACAACGGCCTTGTCGGGATTCGCCTTGGAAGCGTCTATGGTGTACTGGGCAGCCTCAACGATGTTGAGAGGCGCAGTGGGGCTCAAGAGCACGACGACTCCGTCGACCGCCGGGTCCTTCATCACCGCGTCGAGAGCGATTTTGTACCTGTCGGACTTGGCGTCGCCGACTACGTCGACCGGGTTATGGATGTTGGCCGCGGGAGGCAACTTCTCGCTCAGTTCTTTGACGATTTCTTCGCTGAGCTGGGCCATCTTGAGGCCGTTGGTCTCGATGGAGTCGGAAGCTACGATCCCGGGACCGCCTGAGTTGGTGACCACGACGACGTTCTTGCCCTTGGGCACAGGCTGAGTCGTGAACGCGATAGCCAGGTCGAAAAGCTCTGTCATGGTCTCGGCCCGGATCACGCCCGCATGCCTGAGAGCAGCATCATAAGCCGTGTTTGAACCGGCCAGCGCTCCCGTGTGGGAAGATGCGGCCTTCGCTCCGGCAGCGGTGATGCCTGATTTGAAGACGATGACTGGGACCTTCTGGGTGGCTTTCCTGGCTGCCTCGATGAACCTGTCGCCGTCCACCACGTCCTCGAGATAGAGGCAGATTACTTTGGTGTTGGGGTCGTCGGCGGCAGCCTCAATGAAATCGGCCTCGTTGAGGTCGGCCTTGTTTCCGATGCTGATGAACTGGCTGAAGCCGAGTCCTCGCTGCAGGCTCCAGTCAAGGATGGCAACGCAAAGGGCTCCGGACTGCGAAATGAAAGCGATGTTGCCCTTAATGGCCATATCCTTGGCAAATGTGGCGTTGATAGGAGTGTGGGTGTCCATTACGCCAAGGTTGTTGGGGCCCGTAATCCTCATCCCGTACTTCTTAGCGATGGCGATCAGATCCTGCTCCAGTTTCTTGCCTTCTCCGCCGATCTCTTTGAAGCCGGCGGTGATAACGATGAGATGTTTAACCCCTGCTTGTCCGCATTCCTCAGCGACGGCCAGAGACGCGCCGGCGGGAACGCAGAAGACTGCGACGTCGATGGGCTTACCCACGTCGCGGACACTCGGATATGCCTTATATCCCGAGATCTCCGGCTCTCTTGGGTTGATGGGGTAGATCTCTCCAGCGTATCCGCTAGCCTTTATGTTCTCTATTACCGCGTAGCCTATTTTGCCCGGAGTCTTTGAGGCGCCAATGACGGCGACCGATTTGGGGTGGAGTAAGGATTTCAAGTCACTCATGCGATATGTCCGCACCTTCCTCTGGGTGTTTTAGAGCGGGTCCGATCACCATGAGTTAGTCTAACACAATTCACGAATTGTGGTAACAGAGTCTGGCTCTAACAAGCTTTCACGGGACTGCGCCGGTCCAAGAAGGAACCCGAGCGAGAGGGAACGAATAGGTAATTATTGGAATGACTGGGAGTGACCAACATGATCGGCGGCGCGGCGGAACCTAGACCAACCGGGGAAGGATCCAAGATCCTCTGGGCTGATGTTCGCGAGATGCTTGGCGTAACCGTCTCCGAGCTTAGGAGCCTGCGGGGCGCCTTCGGCGACCTCCTGGGCCTGGACGTCGGAAGGACCGTGAGCAAAGAGATGGTGCCCGTACTGGCGCATTTAGAACGACTCAGGCGTGAAGGCGTGCCGGACGATGAAATAAGGCAGAGAATCATCAGCCTATCTTCAGAACCCGGTTGGCCTGAAGAAGTGCTGACCCGGATGGAGGCGGCATCCACTGCGTCCGGCGCCGCGTTTGAGGCCGCATATCTCACACAGATCGCTTCCGTTGCGCCGGATATTACGCCCGGTGAGCCGCCCGGCGAGAGTCAAGCCCCGGAGGTTGTGTCCGGCGACACGCTTGATAAGGTCCGCGAGATGGTCTTGGACCTGAGAAGAGAGATCGCCATGAACACCCACTCTGACCGCGAGATCATGCTCCAACTCACACAATGTGTCCGCAAACTCGCTCTCGAGGTGAGGGACCTGCGTTACGCGTTTCTCTTGGCGTCTTCGCGAAAAGACAGGAAGAAGGGAATAAAGACGTTAAGTCGTCTCCTGTCAAACTGACTTGCGGGAGTCATCCGATGCCGCGGTCAGACTGCCCGACAGACGATGGGTTGGCGCTCCACAGGTCCTTGAGGACGCTCCGCATGTGATTGCGGAGATCGGGTATTCGACCGGCCAACAAGTTGACCACGTCCTTCATTTCCTGCCGGCAGGTGGTCCCCGCTACCGGACACCTCGTCTCTATGACGGGCAGTCCCAGCCTACGGACACTCCTCGCGATCTCCTTCTCCGGGATATAGATGAGCGGTCTGATAGCGACAACGTCGCGGCGCGTCAGGTGAGTGGACGGCGCGAAGCACCGGAAATTGGACTGGTAGAACATGTTTAGGAACAAGGTCTCGATGGCGTCATCCAGATGATGGGCGAGAGCCACCTTCTTATACCCCAGCTCATTGGCGGCTTTGTACAAAGCTCCTCTACGCAGGTTCGCGCAGAGGCTGCAGGCGGTCTTGGAGGAAGGATGCTGTTCGACTATCTTCGCGATGTGGCTCGGAACGACGTGGTACGGTATATCGAGCGACTCCAGGAAGCCGCGGATCGATTCCAGTTCCGAAGGGGTGAACCCCGTGGGCTCACCCGGGTCTATGGTGATGCCTGCGAGGTCGAACTTGACCGGCGACCTTCTCCTGAGCCTGTCCAGCGCGTAGGCCATGAAGAGGCTGTCCTTCCCGCCTGATATGCCCAAGAGGATACGATCGTCCGGGTGGATCATGGAATAGTCGCTGACCGCCTGCCCTAAGTGCCTGTACAACCACCATGCCGGGTCTTTCGGCATCGGATCCCCTCCGTACCTCTCTATTTTACATCGTTCCCGCCGGAGAGCGTCATGCTATGATGGTACAGGTACCGCACCATGCCGTCGAGTGAGGTGTCGTCTTTGTCCGAGGTCAAGCGACATGAAGACATAGTCTATCTGGACAACGCGTCAACCACCAGACCCGACCCCCGGGTGATCAACGCGGTTACCGGTGTCTTGGGGCACGACTTCGGTAACCCGTCATCTCTACATAGGCTGGGTGCCCGGGCCGAGAGGCTCCTGGACGAGTCCAGGGAGCGTGTAGCCAGGGTGATAAATGCGGAGAGCGGCGAGATATACTTCACGTCCGGAGGTACTGAAGCCAACAACTGGGCGATCGCAGGGACCGTGGCTTCAAGGGCAAAGGATCCCCACATAGTGTCGACCACCGTCGAACACCCGTCGGTCATTTCCATGCTTGACCACTTGCATGAGGACGGCTGGGAGATCTCGTTGATCGGAGTCGACGAAGAGGGCAGGGTTGACCCTGACGAGATCATGGACGCCGTCACTCCCGATACGGCTCTGGTGTCCATTATGTTTGTTCAGAACGAGATAGGCACCATCCAGGAATGCCGCGAAATCGGCAGGAGGATACGGGGCCTGGGGCCGAAGAGGCCGTGGTTCCACGTGGATGCGGTCCAGGGTTTCGCCCGGCTCCCCATCGATGTGAAAGACTGGGGCGTTGACCTCATGAGTATGAGCGCCCACAAGATCCACGGGATCAAGGGCGCGGGCGCGTTGTATATCCGGAAGGGCGTGAGGCTGGGCCCATTGGTCTTCGGCGGCGGTCAGGAAAGCGGTCTCAGGTCAGGCACCGAGAACATGCCGGGGATTGTGGGTTTTGGAACGGCGTGCGAGGTCTGGTCAGAGGATAGGGAAGAGGTCATGACAAGACTGGCTTCCTTCAGAAAACGCTTGGTGGACGGCGTGCGGAGCGTGTTTCCTGACGCCGTGCTCCATGGCCCTGAAGATGAGGGAGTCGCTCCCCACATATGTCACTTCTCGTTCCCTGGATTGAGGGGAGAGAGCATCCTGCATGCTCTCGAAGCGAGAGACGTGTATGTATCAACCGGGTCGGCTTGCTCGTCCCACAAGACGCGGCCTAGCCCCGTCATAATGGCGCTCACTGGAAATGAAGACGAGGCCCTGTCGGCCATACGTTTCTCAATGTCCAGGGACACTTCGGAAGAGGACATAGACCGGACCGTGAAAGCCCTGGATGAGAGTCTCAGGGAGCTGTCGGCCTGGAGGAGGAAGTAGGTAGGCCTTACCCAGGGCAAGGCGATGGGTTCGACAACCTTACATCGAGCACACGGCCGGGAATACCGACCCCGTGGGCGGTGAAGCGCGGAGGTACATATGGAAGAACTGCTGCTGGTCAAGTACGGAGAGATCAGCCTTAAGGGGAAGAACCGTTACCAATTTGAGGCTGCCCTGATGGACCACATAAGGTTTGTAGTCGGCGAGTACCCGGGCGCGCGGCTCGAGAAGGCGTACGGAAGGGTGTACATACACTCGGTGCCGGGGGAAAGGAACGTGCTTAGGCGCCTGGCCAAGATCCCGGGCATCGTGGCAGTTGCCCCCGCCCTCCGGGTGGAGAATGAGATCATCAAGATCAGGGATGTGGCGGTAGAGGCCGCCAAGAGGGCCCTTGAGATGCTCGACGGGACAAGCACCGCTACCTTCAAAGCGGAGTCTCGCCGTTCGCTCAAGTCGTTTCCGTTGACTTCTCCCCAGATAAGCCATGAGGTCGGCTCGGCAGTCCTGGCAGCCGGGCTTGGGCTCACCGTGGACGTGCACAGACCGTCATTCGTCATCAATGTCGAAGTACGGGAGAAGGGCACGTTCGTCTATTGGCATGAAGTGAGAGGGATGGGCGGACTTCCGCTAGGCTCCTCAGGACGGGGTATTGTCCTCCTCTCCGGGGGAATTGATAGCCCAGTAGCCGCTTACCTGGCCATGAAAAGGGGAGTGGCCCTGGAGGCCCTGCACTTCTGGAGTTTTCCCATAACGGGGGAGAGAGCGAGAGACAAGGTCGTCCGCATCTGGCGTGTCCTTAAGGATTTCGACCCGCAGATGCGACTGCATATAGCCCATTTCACAAAGATACAGACGGCCATCATGGAATCATGTCCCGAGAAGTACCGGGTCACCGTGATGAGAAGGATGATGATGCGGGTATCCACCCGCCTTGCGGAGAGAGTCGGGGCCCTTGCCATCTTCACCGGCGAAAACCTAGGCCAGGTGGCCAGCCAGACTCTGGAGAGCATGGCCGTCATTGAGGACACTGCCGGAGTGCCGGTCTTGCGCCCGCTTCTCACATATGACAAACGGGAAACCGTGGAGATAGCCGAGAGGATAGGCACCTATGAACTGTCTTGCCTCCCATATGAGGACTGCTGTACAGTGTTTGTTCCCAAGCACCCTGTCACAAAGCCCAGACTGGAGCTGGTTCGCGACGCCGAGAAAGCCCTGCCGGTCGACGAGCTTGTGGAAGAGTGCGTCCGCGGCATAGAGACTCTCGAACGTTGAGAGGCCCGGACCGCGCGGCCGTCCCTCACACCTGAAATATGCCTGCTTGCGTTGGGTAATGACCACGACCCAAATCTCGCGTCCTAGGACTATGGGCTCATTTTCCGTCGCCCTCTATATAAGCGGAAAAAGCCTTTCCGATAAGAAGAATGATACGCGGCTTTCCCGAAGAAGCCGGACGGCGCCCCGGGACAGTAGGGACGGCCCGGAAAGGCCTGCAAAGGACGCGGGCAACAAGTACAGGGAGGTATACCAAGTGAGGATCAACACCAACGTAAGCGCCCTGAACGCCTGGAAGAACCTGGCGATAACGGGCGGACTCATGGCAAAGTCGCTTGAGAAACTGTCTTCAGGCTACCGCATCAACAGGGCCGCTGACGACGCAGCCGGCCTCGCCATCTCGGAGAAGATGAGAGCGCAGATCAGCGGGCTACGTATGGGAGCACGCAACGCTCAGGACGGCATCTCCCTCATCCAGACCGCAGAAGGCGCCCTGAACGAGACCCACAGCATCCTTCAGAGGATGCGGGAGCTTGCGCAGCAGGCCGCCTCGTCAACCCTGGCGAGCGAGGACTTGGATGCCATCAAGACCGAGATGGATCAGCTCGTCGAAGAAATCGACAGGATCGCTGATTCCACCAAGTTCAACGGAACAAAGCTTCTGGATGGCAGCTTCGCCGGCAAGACGATACTCGTAGGTCCCGACACAAGCGCAGACAACTTCACGATCTCCATCGACGCGATGGATGCGTCTACACTCGGCATATCTATCGGCACCTTTGACGCGACCGCGGCCATGGGCTTGATCGGCTCCATCGACGCTGCGATCAACACCGTATCTGAGACGAGAGCGAACCTCGGTGCCTACCAGAACCGCCTGGAGCACACCATCAACAACTTGCAGACCGCGGCAGAGAACCTGTCGGCAGCCGAATCGAGAATACGAGATGTCGACATGGCCTTGGAGATGGCGAACTTCACGAGGCACCAGATACTGCAGCAGGCCGGCACGGCGATGCTCGCACAGGCGAACGTTCAGACCCAGTCGGTCCTGAAGCTACTCGGCTAGACACTGTCTCTGTTTCGAGACTTACGCGAAGGCCCGGGATTGCCCGGGCCTCCGTCCTTTTTTCCCTGAAGAGCAGCCCCAACACTATAACAACCGGGGTTTCGACGCCGATATAGTCTTTGGAACCGGGGGGAGAGATATGAATCAGCCTATTACAGAAGAACGAATCTCGTCTTTTGTTGAGTCCAAGACATATCTGGATGCGTCCCGACTCAGAGAAAACATCACTCTACAGCTTTTCCTGAAGACGGACACCCAGTCACATGAGCGCATAAAGAGGGCCAGAAATCTCGATAGATACGACCTATCCCGCACAACCTCGAGTTCAGGAACCGTCTGCGTGGTCGCTCCCGAGTTGGCCCAATGTGTTGAGGACGCTCTTGGTCTTGCTCGAAGCCTGGCCTCACGAGGCTGGTCGGTCCGCTTGGTGACCAGGCTGCTTCCTGAAAGCCTTGACGAAGCGGACCGGGCCGCTCTCACCGTGCATTTCGTTAGGCCCTTGAACTCTTACGCCAGCGCAATATCCGGTCGTGGTCCGGTACTCTGCTTCGGCCCGGAAGTCGCGGCAGGACTGGTCTTGGGCGGGCACAAGTGCATATGCTGTGTGGCCGAGAAGGACGAGGAGCAATTGAGGGACGGCGCTCTCTACATACCGGACTTCTTGATAGGCGACGCCGGTGTCTCCGGACGAAACATCTTTCCCCTGGACCTTGACGTAGTGGAAAAGCTGTTGTGCGCCAAGACCCGGGCGCTTCCCCGGCCTCCCCGGGTGCCTACCGTGTCGGCCTGCCTGATCGTCCGGGACGAGGAAGGCGTTGTAGAGGAGTGTCTGGAGTCCCTGGTACCGTTTGCCGATGAGACCATCGTCAACGACACTGGCTCACTGGACCGGACGCCTGAAATAGCCATGGCCTACGGGGCCCGTGTTATTAGAACCAAATGGCCGGACGACTTCTCCAAGGCCAGAAATGACGCGTTGTCGCAGGCCAGGTGCAGCTACGTCCTTACCATAGACGCAGATGAGCGGCTGGTGTCCGAGACGGTCTCCGAGGCCAAGACACGTCTCACAGATGGTTCTGAAGCTTGGCATGTCAGCATCCGTAACGAAACACGTGGCAATGAGACATCCATTACCATTGTACGCCTCTTCCGAAACAGGCTTCACCACAGATACTCGGGGCGGATCCACGAGCAGATCGTCCATACAATCAAGGGAACGGTTGCCTCCTCGCCTTTAGTCGCAAGACACGTAGGGTACGACCCTTCACACAGCGCCGCGAAAGGCAAACGGCAGAGAAACATCGATCTCTTGACCAAGGCGATCTCTTCCGACTCCGTCTTTGCCAAGGGGTATCTGGAGTACCAAGCCGCGGTAGAGCTCTTGCACCTCGGCAACTTCTATGAAGGGCTAGAGGCAATGCTTAAGGTCGTGGAGAATACGGAGAAGCACGCTCCCTTCCGTCCCATCGCGGCCTTACACGCGTGCAATGTTCTCATCAACCAAGACAGGATGGACGAACTTCTCCCGCTTGTCATGGGTCTTCTTGAGGATTACCCCGGATTCGCGCAGGTGGCAGTGACCGCCGCGGGAGCCTTGCTTGATAGCGATAGGACAGACGACGCCGAAGCGGTCCTGAGATCGGTGGACCTGGAGAAGGAGCAGGTAGGGCTTCCCAAGAGCGACGGAGCGGATACCTATCGCTTAAGTCTGGTCTGGGCGCGGATCGCGCTGAACCGGGGGGAGAAGGATCTTGCATACCGCCATATCCTCAAAGCCCTAGAGCACAAACCTGACTTCGCGCCTGCCCAATCGCTCCTGGTCGACGGCTGGTCCGAGAGAGCAACTGAGATTCTCTCCCAAGTATCACCCGGGACAGTACGGCCTGCCGTGCTCAGGTGTCTTCTATCGGGACAAGAAGAACTCGCGCTGGAGATAGCCCACGCAGCGAAAGATCCCGGAGCGGAAGGCGAGATCCATCTCGCGGAAAAAGATTACGCGCAAGCCGCTGCTTGCTTCAAGCGTTCCTCCGACGAGTGGGATCTCATTAGAGCGGAGATCCTCGTAGAAAGCGGCCTCGCAGGTGGCGAACAGGTAAACACAACTACGCCCTCAGGTCCCACAGGGTTGGTTACCAGGCTTCTTTCGGGAGAGCCTTGCGGTATCTCCGAACTTTCAATGGCAGGTAAAGTACTTGGGTTTCTGTTGGACCTGGGAAGAGACCGAGAGGTTGAGAAAGTGCTGGAGAGCTTGCGGCCCTTTGGCGAGAGGGCGGAATCCATGGTGGCACAGGTCTTTCAGCAAAGGGGAAAGCTCGACCTCGCCTTTGAGCGTCTTCAGAGGGTGAGTGACACTCCGGATTACCTCCCCTTGAAGGCAAGACTTGCCTACAGGCTCGAGAAGCACGCCGAGGCTGCTGCGTACTATGCGGCCTTAGAGGCACTCATGCCCCTGGGTCCGGAAGACAGCATTTACTACGTCAACTCCCTGGTGAAATGCAAACTTCTCGATATGGCCAGAGAGGCCGCATCTCAGACGTTCGCCCGCTACCCGTGGAATTCGAGCGCAAAACGGTTGGCAGAGATCCTGGGCGTGGCTCATCTGGCCCAATAGAGGGTTATATTCTCCAGAATAGGCCTCACCACACCCGTTGACTTTTTACCCTCCCGGGCATAATATACAAACAAATGTTCAATACGAACGGGTGATCGCCATGGGGCGGGTCCTATACCTCAAATTCTTAGGAGCGCGGGCAATTCAAGAGGCCAAGAACAACGGTTTACGCAGCGGTAAGCCGTTGGTGGTCCTTGACCGTGACTTGGTCATTGATTGTGATGATAAGGCGTGGGCCTGCGGAGTCAGGCCGGGGGACACGCTTAGGCAAGCCATGATATCATCTCCGGCATGCCGGGTTTTGAAGGTGAGCGGGCCCGGCGGAGAGAGCCTTGGAGACATCCTGGACATTTTGGCGAAAGTCAGTCCTTATGTAGAACCTGCCGCCGATCAATCCGGTGTGTTCGTTGATATCCCTCTAGACGCCGATCCGGCCGAAATACTGGACTCTCTTGATGGGCTATACTCCAAAGTTTTCGCGGGAGTCAGCTCTTCAAAACTCATTTCTCGGGCGGCATGCGATCTCTTCATGCGGGAGTATTTGGAGCGGGGAAAGGTATCTTCGGGAAATACAAAATGGGGATTCTTGCGCCAGGAAAACAGGCGACTCTCAAGAAGCGACCGGCCTCAAGAAGAAGATCAAGTCTCCGTTCGCGTCATGGCCGTGATCGACGGCGGCAAAGAGAGGACCTTCATCTCGGGAGCCCCTGTGGACTGTCTCTGGATGGCCCCTCCGGAAATCCTGTCGACTCTCAGGTCTCTTGGACTCAAGAAAGTCAAGGACCTGCGTGAGGTGTCGACGTCAGCCTTAGTCGAGCGCACCGGTGACTGGGCTGTGTTGGTTAAGAGATGGGCGGCGGGCGAGGAGCGATCTCGAGTCCAAGCGCTTTATCCGCCGCCCACTCTGACCAAAGAAGTGAGTTTTGTTGAGCCGGTTCAGCTCCAAAAAGAGTTGTTCTACGGGGCTCTTAAGGAACTGGCGGCAGACCTTATTGAAAAGGGGCTCGGGTTCAAGACTATCAGGTTGTCTATGGCGGGTGATTTCAAGACATTATCGGGAAATTCATCGGTGGAAAGAAAGTTTGTAAGGCCGGTGTCTTCTTTTGAAGTCATGCGGGTGGCCGTCGACTCCATGCTTGAGGGTATTCTCAAGGACATTTCCTCTTCCGGCCCGGCTCTTTCAGGGTTCAGTGTGAATCTTGCCGACATCGTGCCTGTTCAGGCCAAACCATCGCCGCTTTTTAATACGGAACCCGTGGCGAAACCGAAGGACATTCCGGTGGCTTTAAGATTGGCCTTGTTCGGATTGGAAGACAAGTTCGGAGACGGGGTGGTTACTTGGGGGGAGAAAGACACCGGGGGCGAGAGGTTCAATCCCGAAATCATGCGCCGGGAGAAGATGCTGTCAATCTGGGATCCAATGCGCCTGCAAGTTTCTGAGCAACTCCCTGAGCCGGCAAGTGTGGGAGGAGTCGCGGATGTCTAAAATCATTGATGCCCCTGTCCTGCTTATTACCGAAAAGGAGAAACCAAGGAGGTTTTTCTGGTTCAAGCGCTGGGTCAATGTGTTCAGAGTCATAGACGAGTGGCGGGAGACAGGGCGCTGGTGGGAAGACGACAAGGAGAAGTCGTTCTTCAGGGTGTTGTCGTTGGAAGGGAGCATATATGAAGTCTACAACCAAGACAAACAGTGGAATCTTTACAAGGTTTATGACTGAAGAAGCCGCATATGAATGATTTTCGCCCGTGAAGGTGCATGACTGATGTTTGTTCACTTGCATGTCCATAGCCCTTATTCGTTTACCGATGGGGCATCCACGGTAGATGAACTGGTAGCCCGGGCCGCCGATTTTGGTATGCCGGCAATGGCAATAACCGACCACAACAACGTATCTGCCGTCGTCCGGCTGGTGAAGGCCGCCGAAAAGAACGGGATAAAGCCCATTATGGGTGCGGAGCTGACGATGGAAGGCGGATATCATCTGACGCTCCTCTGCCGGGGTCCCAAAGGGTACCGGAATCTCTGCGCTCTTCTCAGTTCGGCTCACCTGGAAAATCCACGAAAGCGACCGGAGGCGGGTTTTGAGGCGTTGAGCCGCTATAAAGACGGACTTATCGCCATGACCGGATGCAGGCGCGCCCTGGTGCCCTCGCTGATTCTCCGGAAGAGGTTCGACGAGGCCAGAGATGCGCTGAGGAGGCTCAAATCGATATTCGGGGCACAGTCACTTGTGGTTGAACTGCCCGAGAGCCTGCTCCCAGGGTCAATTGCCCTCAACCGTTATCTCTACGAACTTGCCGGCGCCGAAGGGCTCCGGGTAGCGGCGACCAACAACGTTCACTATGCCCGAAAGGAAGATTTTTTCGTTCACGACATTCTTACCTGCGTGAGGACGCTTACGAGACTCGATGACGTCCACCCCGATAGACGCTTGAACGCCGAAAACTACCTGAAGAGCGAAGCCGAGATGGCCATGGCTTTCAAAGAGTACCCCGGCGCCCTCCGCGCGACAAGCGAGATCGCTGCTCAGTGCGAGCCTCCGGTAGAACTGGGGACGCCCAGTTTCCCATCGTTCCAAGTCCCGGAAGGATTTCCGTCGGCCGCGGCTTTTTTGCGCCACCTGGTCTTCAAGGGCGCCGTGAACAGGTACGGGAAGGTCACGGCAGAGATTGAAGAGAGGCTGAACCACGAACTCCATGTTATTGAGACACTGGGGTATGAAGATTATTTCCTGGTGGTGTGGGACCTGGTCTTGTTCGCACAAAAGCAGGGCATCAGACATGCCGGCCGGGGCTCGGCCGCAGATTCCGCCGTGGCATATTGCCTGAACGTGACCGACGTCGACCCAATCGCCCAAAACCTCCTGTTTGAAAGGTTCCTGAGTCTTGAACGGGGTGAAAAACCCGACATAGATGTTGATTTTGATGCCCGGCGGAGGGACGACGTATCGGGTTACGTGCGAAGGAAATACGGGGAAGAGCACGTCGCCGCCGTGGCAACGTACAACACGTTCCAGGGGAGATCGGCGATCAGGGATGTCGGGAAAGCCATGGGGTACTCGCCTGACGAGATAGACGTCATCGCCAAGCGCATGCCTTACTATGTGCCGGCATCCCGGCTCACCGAGAAATTCGACCTGGTACCCGAACTCAAAGACCTTTCCATCCCGCCGAAAAGGCTTCAAACGCTGCTGACCGCGGCGGAGCGGCTTGCGGGACTCCCCAGGTTTCTCGCGACTCATTTGGGCGGGTTGGTGATATCCAGAAACCCTATTACCCACTTCAGCCCCGTTGAGTACTCGGCCAAGGGCATCACCATCGTTCAGTTCGATAAGGATGATGTCGAAGACCTGGGGCTCGTGAAGATAGACCTGCTTTCCCTCAGGACATTGGGGGCGGTCGAAGACTCTTTGGGGTACATGAAAGAAGCCGGCAAGGAGCTGGATTACGACCGGATCCCTCTGGATGACGGTCCTACCTACAAACGGCTGAGGTCTTCCGATACCGTGGGCGTCTTCCAATTGGAGAGTTCGGCCCAAAGGGCTCTCCAGGCAAGGTTGGGCGCCGACAATATCGAGGATGTCGTGGCCAGCGTGGCGCTTATAAGGCCGGGTCCCATAAAGGGGAACATGGTTGAGCCATATGTCAGGAGGCGCCGTGGGCTGGAGCCCGTGACGTATCTGGAGCCCCGACTGGAGCCTATCCTGAAGAAGACCTACGGGGTGATACTTTTCCAAGAGCAGGTCATCGAGATAGCCTCGACCATCGCCGGGTTTACCCCGGGCGAAGCCGACAAGCTCAGGAGAGTAATGACTCATATGAGGTCCGGAGAGGAGATGGAGAACCTCGGCAGGCTCTTCGTCCAGAAAGCGGTCCGGTCAGGAGTGGATGAGGTGACCGCCGAGGCCATCTTCCAGTGCATGAGGGGATACGCCAGTTACGGCTTTTGCGAGGCCCACGCAAGGGCTTTCGGGACCACCGCCTACAAGACGGCCTACCTGATTGAGCACTATCCCGCGGAGTTCTTCGGCGCTATCCTCAATAACGAGCCTATGGGGTATTATCCGGTCTCGACCATCTGCGTCGAAGCCAGGCGGCACGGTGTAAACGTGCTGGGGCCGTCTGCGAACAAGTCCGGCAAGGACGTGAAGGTAGAGGGCGGAGAGATAATACTGCCGTTCAGGATGATAAGAGGGCTGAGCGCAAAGACCATCGAGACAATCGAGGAAGAAAGGCGGAAGGGCCCTTTCAAGTCGTTCTCGGACTTTGTGGCGAGGGTCCGCCCGCCTGTGGATGTGCTCCGGGCGATGGTGTTGTGCGGCGTTTTCGATGAATTCGGCGTATCTAGAAAGAGCCTTATTTGGTCTATCCCCGCGAGCTCCGGTAAGTATGTTGAGGATGTCGAATCTAGAGGCGCTACGCTGGTCGGCGGGCCAAAGGATGACGGGCGGGGTGTGGGAGGCGACTTTTCTCTTTCCGAGAAACTCGGGTTCGAGTACGAAGTGCTCGGTTTTCCCGTCTCGGGGCACCCGATGGCCGTATGGCGCGAGACGTTGTCAAAGGGAGGATTTGTGGGAAGCCGGGAATTGGCCAATATCCGCCCGGGAGAGTTCGTGAAGGTCGGTGGCATCCCTGTAAGGCCTCACAGGCCTCCAACCAAGAGCGGCAAGACCGTCGTTTTCATCTCCCTCGAAGACGAAGACGGCCTCATAGATGCCACTTGTTTCGAAAGCGTCTACAAGAAGTACGGGAAATTCCTGTTCCCCGGCGAGATGCTGCCTCTGGGTATCTGGGGACAAGTGCAGAAAAGAGGAAACGCTTATTCAGTGACGGCTCGAACGGTTTTCCCTCTGTCTTACGCGCTGGCGGCGAGGTAGGTCGAGATCCTGGTATCGCCGTATGAGTAGGTCCTGTTCAGGGCAAGGCTGCCCCAGTTCTCCTCATGTCGTTCCTTGCGGTGCTGCTGGAGGACTACGATGCCTGCCGGGTCGACCAGAGGCGACCTTCCCAAAAGGTCCATAGTCTCCTCGTCCAGCCCGGTGAAGTAAGGGGGAGCGACCAAAATGATCTGATATGGGTCCTCGCTTTTCTCTAGGACCCCGATGACGCGGGTGGCGTCTCCGGTTATTAGCCTGACTCGAGACTCGATGCCTAGGGAGATCAAGTTTCTCCTGATGGTTTCAACGGCTTTGGGGTTCTTGTCGATGCAGGTGGCCGACAGCGCACCCCGGGATATGAGCTCGATGGAATAGCTGCCGGTCCCGGCGAAAAGGTCGAGGACGCGGGCCCCGTCAACATATCCTGCCAGGATGTTGGCCACGGCGCCCCTTACCCTGGCCAGCGGCGGCCGCGTAGACTCACCCGGGACCGAGTGGAGAGACCGCCCACGGAACTGGCCGCCGATCACCTTGATCGCTTTCGCTTTGACCACCTGAAACCATCTCCTGGGTACAGTGATAACCCGGTGCATCCAAAAGCTCCCTCAAGTCACTGTGGACGCACCTCCGGGAGTCCAGTCATAACCTGGTACAGCCACAAGCTCGCTCAAGTCACCGCGGACGCGCTTTCTCCAGAAGCGCGATGACAAGCGGGTACAGCCACACGTTACCACAAACTGGCCTAATGTTATAATTGACCTGAACCAAAGTTGAAGCCTTCATTTCTGCAGATTTACGGAGGACAAAGGAATTGGCCAGGATCCTTCCTGCGGGCAAGGTACCGCAATCGGTCCTTGAAGAAGTCGTGTTTGAGCGAGCGGGCGCTCACAGGGATGAGGTTGTCGTTGCGCCTGCGATCGGCGAAGACACGGCCATGGTCGATATCGGCGACGAACTCCTCATCGCCAGCACCGACCCCATTACCGGCGCAACCCAGAGATCCGGATGGCTGGCCGTGAAAGTGGCCCTCAACGATATTGGCGCCGCAGGCGGGGAGCCGGTTTGCGTCATGGTCACCGTGCTTCTTCCCGAGGGGACGTCAGAGGAAGAGCTGCGGCAATTGATGGATGACATCCACGCGGCTTGTCTTGAGGAAAACGTGGCGGTGGCCGGCGGGCACACCGAGGTCACTCCGGGCCTTCAGCGGCCCATATTGAGCGTGACGGCTCTGGGGAAGACTCGCGAGAAGAAGATAGTGAGGTCCGGCGGCTGTCGGGCCGGCGACGACATCGTAGTCACCAAGTGGGCGGGCATGGAAGGCACGTCGATACTGGCTCACGACTTCAGGGAAGAATTGTCGGCGTTCCTGAGCCCGGAGTCCATAAGGGAAGCCGAGGGGCTCTTGAGCAGAATCAGTGTGGTCAAAGACGGAGCCATCGCTCGCGATGAAGGTGCCCATGCCTGTCACGACGCTACCGAAGGCGGGGTGTTGGGGGCCATCTATGAGATGTGCGAGGCGTCCGGCACCGGGGCGATCGTAGAGGCCGACCGGATCCCGGTCCTTCCGGTAACCCGTGAGATATCATCTAGAGTAGGCATCGACCCTTTGAGACTCGTCTCCTCCGGCTGTCTGATCGTGTCCCATCCCGACGGCCAGCGGCTCTGCGAGGTCTACCGGAGGTCCGGTTTGAACGCCGAGGTCGTGGGCAAAATGACAGGTGGAAGCCGCGTAGTGAACCGGGGCGGGAGAACCACTCTGCTGGAAAGGCCGACGACTGACGAACTGTGGAAAGCCCGGGAGGTTCTGACGGGTCTCTCTCATCGTCCTTCGTGAGATCATCTTAGCCCGGCAGCTTTGGTCACGTTGACTCAAGCGGCTGTAATCTTAGCGACCGAGGTGGTCCGGCCATGTGGATTGTCCCTGCGTTGGTGGGATTCGCGGTTTTTCTCTGGCTGGGCTATGCTTGGATGCGCACCCTCGTCAGGAATTACCGCCACACACTTGAGTCCCTGGCCATCCTTGGCCTTGTGGCGGTAGGTTCACTCTATTCCGGCTGGAGGACGGCGTCTTCGGTGGCTCCCGAATGGTCGTTCGGCCTCAAGGCCGCCATAGCCTTGACCGTGGCGCTCGCGCTGTTCTCTCTCTTCTCGTATATGGTGGTCGTCCTCTGGAAGGCTTTCCTCACGCGACGATTCGATGAGGCCGTCTCCGCCCTGGAGGACGAAGAGGAATCTATTCTGCGGCAGTTGGAGAGCATGAGGTGGCAGGCTTACCGGCGCGCTCAGGATGTCTCGGAGGCTGTCTCGCAACCCGAGCCTCCGAGGCCCGATCCGGGAGACCAACTGAAAAGGGCAGTAGAGGCGTGGGAGCAGGGGGGCGGCGCCGCCAGGATACGGTCTCTGAAGGTTCTGGAGTGGCGCGATGAGACCGGTGACAAGACCCCCGGCGAGCTTAGGGATGACATCGCCTCCATAGAGCGGGAGATAAGCGAAGAGGCGGATGAGTCCAAGAGAGACCAGTTGAAAGCCCGTCTGGCAGTATATAAGCTCGCCCTCATTGAAAAAGAGCCTCCTGGCAGGGAAGAGCGGGCCAGGCCGGAGAGAAAACCACCGGCCAAAGCCGACGAGGGAGCCCTGAGGCAAAGGCTTCAGGAGATCCACAGGGAGTTGCAGTCGGCCAAATTCGCCAAGAGCCAGTACTTGAGAAGCCAGGTCAAACTCGGCTGGAGGTCTGACAAGTGAGCCACATAAGTTCCTACAAGACGGAAATAAAGCTGGAGCAGGCGCTCTTGACGGGACGTTCGGTCGAGGAGGATCCCGGTTGGGACGTCCTGAACGAAGCCATACACGCGACGGCCGAGGAGATGAACCTTGACGTAACCCGCTCGTTCAAGGACTACTACGGAAGGACCCTTGAGTGTGACTGGGGACTCGTCGGGCCGGACATCCCCAGAGGCATCGGCGTAACCGTTGACCGGAAAACGGGCGAGGTCATGTTCGTCTGCGATTCTTACGGAGGTTTTGAGAGGGTGGCGGGTGAGATTAAAGACAGGGTCGTCCAGAATTACACATCGCTCTGCGTGGCCAAGGCCCTGGCCGCCCTGAATTACAGCGTTGAGGTTGACGAGGTCAAGCACCCGATTGAAGGCAAAAAGGTCCTCATCAAGGGAGTATTGTGATGTCCAGGCGTGTTGACGTTGAGGTGGGCAGGAACGGTCAACTGAAGATCGAGTTCTCTGGATTTGACGGGGAGCTCTGCTATGAGGAGGCGGAGTCGCTTCAGAAAATCCTGCGTTCGATGGGCCTCTGGGCGTTGCCCGTGTCGGTCATGCCGAAGACCTCATCTGAAATGGAGGCGGAAGTAGGCGCACAGAAAGAAACCCGCCGGAAGGTGTCGGTCAGTTGACCCGGGTCGCGCTGGAGGGCGTGGGTCTTCATCCCGGGCGCGAACGGGCCGCTCCGGCGGACCGCCGGAGGGAGGCCACTTGCTCCCGGTCATACCTGGAGATCGAGATCACGCCGCTCCGGGTGAGCGTCTTCGAACGCTCGGGAGACGGAAAGACCGCCGAGCTCCTTGAGGCCTTGTCCCGTTATGGACTCAGACTGGAGGCGAGAGTGAGCTCTCCCTGCGGGTAGAAGGTGAGGGAGGATACCGTGGAGGATTACCTGGACCGGTCTTGGATGCAGAGGGGCATGATGAAGAGGAAGTCCAACTACTCGCCCGTCATTTGTTTCGAGACCGTTGACCCCAAAAGGATATACCAGCTCAAGACGTTCATCCTAAGCTCTCCCGAACTGTCACACATCGAGAACGTCTTCCTGTACGACCCGTGGGACGGTCTGGGCATGTTGAGGAAAGGCTCTGAAGGTCCCGTGTTTGAACCATATCGAAAGAGGATCGGGGTGAGCACTCCCGTCACTTCGCGGCTCAGGGGACCCGACAGCTCAGTCGAGATACAGGCCCTGAAGGCCGTCCTCAAAGAGATGGACGGATACCTGAAATCCAGTTCCACGGTGTTCGTGGCTCAAAACATTTCTGAAGTCAGAGAGGCCGACACGGGATTTCAGGCCGCCCTTCGCGCTTGGGCCATCGATTCCCGGATCCTGGCCAAGGGTTCAACCATCATGATCCTCACGTCAGACGCCTCCAAGATAATGGATGAGTTCACCAGGGAGTTCGTCGTCATCGTCCCGGTTGATCCGTCAAGCCAGGATGAACGCAAGGGGATCATCATGAGGACAGCGGATGAACTGGGGGTAACCCTGGATGAGTCCAAGATCGAGGGTACAAAGGTAACCCTGTCGGGGTTAAACCTACACCAGGTCGAGAGCATACTCCTTGAGTCCTATCACCGCGCTAAAGACTTCGACCCGGACATAATGAAAGAACTCAAATCCGAAATGGTCAAGCGTTCCAAGGTCCTTGAGGTTCGAGACCCTCAATTCAGTTTCAAAGACATCGGAGGCTATCACGCGATCAAGGAGTTTGTGTCGAAGTACATCATCAACGTCCTGAAGAAGCCCGAGAAGGCGAGGCACTTTGGGTTGGGTCTCCCGAAAGGCCTTCTGTTTTTCGGCCCTCCCGGGACCGGCAAGAGCCTTTTCGCCAACGCCTTGGCCAGCGAAGTCCAGCTGCCGTTCATCAACCTAGTGACCGAAAACATCTACTCGAAGTGGCTGGGGGAGTCGGGGCAGAACATGAAAAACGCGATTACCATGGCCGAGAAGATGTCGCCGGCCATAGTGTTCGTGGACGAAATCGACCGCTTCGGGAAGCGCTCGGGCGCGTCAAGCGGCTCGGCCGAGGAGGAGACCCAGAGGGTTTTCTCGCAGTTTCTGGAGTGGCTCGGGCGCCCGGACAGAGAAGCCATCATCGTGGGAACTACCAACGTACCCGAGCACCTGGACGACGCTTTCCTCCGCGCTGGGCGCTTTGACTACAAGATCCCGTTCCTTTACCCCGGTCCCCAGGCAAGGCTCGAGATATTGATGGTGCACCTCGGTTTCCAGGCGGGCGGGAGACGCTCCCGGGTACCGCTGGAGAAGGGGGAGGATGAGACCCGGCGCTTCCTTGAGGAGGCAATTGTCCCGTGCACCCGCAATTTCTCCTGCGCCGAACTGGAAGAACTGGTGACCAGGTCGAAGAGAATCGCTTTTGACATGGACAGGCATCACGTCACCAACGAAGATCTGCTGATCGCGGCCAGGACCTTCCGGATAGACAGCGCCAGCAGGAAGCGGACGATCCAGACATGCATGTCTCACGCGAGACGTTTCACCGACGACCAGACCTTCCTGGATTCCATCGAACGTGAAAACAAGGTCGATGATGAGGTAGAGGCAGCTTCAGGCATCTAGCCAGACTGAACGGGCTACTCACTCGTTCCGACCGGTGTGTTGACAGTCACTTCAAGCATTTCCCTTTACGGCTTCAGGGCTTTCGGGTACGCTAAACACTGAAGGACACGGGGAAAGAGGGATAAACGTGAAGGAAAAGGTTCAGGCCGTTCTGGAACAGGTCCGCCCGTCGCTCCAGGCCGACGGCGGAGATGTGGAGTTGGTCGATATTAGCCCCGGCGGAGTGGTCAAAGTCAGGCTCACCGGACACTGCGGTACGTGCCCGTTCGCCCTCATGACGCTCAAAGGCGGTATTGAACGCGTCCTCAAGCAGGAAGTCCCCGAGGTCACCAAAGTTGTGGCGGAGGGGCTGACAGAAGGCTAAGAGACGAACCAGGAGAAAGACGTGAGACGGCCGGCAGACGCCGGCCGTTTGCTTTTCTTGTGGGCGCCTGGAATGTCCCCGGCTCGTTAGCGTCACGCGCGGCGCTACTCCGTTCGTTCCTCCTCCAACCTCAAGCCTGCCCCGCCAAGACACGCCCTATGTCACATCCGAGACCGGATGCATATAGATGATCTAGCGCGTAGGCATCCTTTTTCGGATGAAAGGAGGGCAATGAATCTGGATACCTGCGAAGTCAAGAAAGAGGAACTCAGACTGGAGGAGGTCGTAGGGGAAGGGACTTCGCAACTGGTGATCTCCCAAGCCGTGACCGTTCCTGAGGAGAAGCCGGATGTACGGGCAATCATCGATTTCGTCGCTAGACCACGCATCAACAAGGTCACGGTGCTCCCTGGTAAAGTCGTTGTCGATGGTGTAATCGACTTCGCCATCATCTATGAAGCAACCGAAGTAACTCAGACAGTGCATGTGTTCCATGCGGAAGTCCCGTTTAGCCAGTTCGTGGAGATACCCGGAGCCGAACCCGGCATGACCGCCAACGTCTCGGTCGTTGTGGAGCATGCCGTCTTCCAGGTTAGTCCGGACGGACGGAACGTAACAATCCGCGCGGTCGCGGCCATGCGCGTGAGGCTCACTCAGAGCGTTGTCGTTGAAGTAGTCACTGACGTCAGCGGCGTTGCCGGATTGCAGGTTACCAGAGAAGTGATAAAGGCGGAAACCGTTTTGGGCGAAGGCGAGTCGCAGATCGTCCTACGAGAGAACTTGGCCATACCGGACGCCAAACCAGATGTAGCAAGAGTGATCGACCACGTCTCCACAATAGACGTCAGTATGACCACCGTGCTCCCGAACAAGGTCATCGTCAACGGAGTCATCAACCTGCGGGTCATCTATGAGGCCAATGTTCCCAGCCAGTCGGTTCACGTCGCTCACTTCACCATCCCGTTCGAGTCGTTTGTGGAGATCCCGGGCGCTCAGCCTGGCATGTCGGTTGTCGCAGACGCCGATGTGGAGTTCGTCTCGATAGACGTGGCTGCCGACGGCAGGACGCTTTCGGTCAGGATCATCCTGCGGGTCCACGTGAAAGTCATCGCGGTGCGGAACATCCACGTCATAACAAACGTGGCAGGAGTCCCCGGAATCCACATCGAGAAGGCGCTGGTCCGAGTACAAGAGGTTCTGGGTGAAGACAAAGCCCAGGAGATCGTAAGGGAGCTCATAGACATCCCCGATGAGAAACCTCTTGCGGCAGCGGTGCTGAATTGCGCCTCTACTCCGGAGGTCAAGCGCACGATTGTGGCTCCCGGGAAGGTCATCGTGGACGGCGTCATAGCCCAGAGGATTATCTATGAGCCGCTGGCCGATCCAACTCAAACCGTCCATACGCTGCACTATACCGTACCGTTCTCGGGCTTCGTCATTCTGCCGGAAGCCAAACCCGGCATGACCGCCAGGGTGTCGGTCCGGGTGGAGCACGCCAACTGCGAGGTGCCGCCTGCCGGTGAACCCGTCATGGTCACGAAAGTCCTCGAGATCACAGCCAGGGTCTTCAGAACCAGGCAGATCCACGTTGTGACCAAGGTGAAGTGCGCCGTATCTCCGGGAATCTGTACGGGTACCGTCACGGCCAACCTGGTCAACGTCCGCCAGGGCCCCGGCATGACCTACGCGGTCATCGCCCAGGTGAATGCGGGCATGACGGTCCAGGTGCTGCAGCTCCAAGCCGGATGGGTCAGGGTAAGACTCCCGAACCACCAGGAAGGATGGATCTCCAGTCAGTTTGTGAAGCACGATTGCCTACCGTTGGGATAGGCAGCGGAGCTTAGCAGGCCACACAATAGGCAATACAGTCCGCAAGAAAAAGCCGGCGACACAAAGAGGCCAGGATACGACCGCCTGGCCTCGGTTCTTTTCCGGCAGTGTCCAAGACGGGGCTCTCATTTCCGGCAGGAGGTCGAAACGGGCGGCTCAAATTCCCAGGTTTGCCCATGGCTGCAGAAAACTGCGAAAGATGGAGAAGGCGGGGCGCAGGATTACTGAGCTCAGGAATAACTTGCCTCTCGGCCCTGGAGCGAATTTCGACCTTTTGCTGCGATCTTATATTATGTCTGCATCCAGGGAGTGCAGAGGAAGGGGGAGAATAGCAGTATGAAAGGAAGAAAGACGGTCATTTTGATGGCGGCGCTCTGCCTCAGCGTGGTCTTGTTCGCCGGACAAGCCGCCGCCGCGGGCTACTCCCGCTACATATTGCCTGTGAGAGACGGCGGGACAGCCTACGTGTTCACCACTCACGGCAGGCCCGGTCTTGGACTGCTCCTCAGGGACCTCTACGGGAACGGAGGGGTTCCGTGGGATGTGATCTTGCGCTGCTGCAAGCCTGCGCCACGACCGTTACCCGTGCCTAAGCCCGAACCACAGCCTGAGCCCCAACCGGAGCCTGAGCCCCAACCGGAGCCAAGGCCCGATCCCAAGCCCGATCCTAAGCCGGATCCCAAACCCGAGCCCAAGCCGGACCCTGAACCAAACGGCATGACGGCCAAAGAGCAGGAAATGCTCAAGCTCGTCAACCAGGAGAGGGCGAAGCTGGGCCTCAATCCTCTTGAGCCGGATATGGAGCTGGTCAAACTGGCCAGGATGAAGGCCCAGGACATGATCGATAACGGTTACTTTGCTCACCAGTCGCCGACCTACGGCTCGCCGTTTGACATGATGCGGGCGGCCGGGATTACCTATCGCACGGCCGGTGAGAACTTGGCCGGAGCAGGATCGGTCGAGAGGGCTCACACAGCGCTCATGAACAGTGACGGCCACCGCCGGAACATACTCAACTCGGCGTATGACCATGCGGGGATAGGAATCATCGAAGGCGGTCCTTACGGGCTGATGTGCGTCCAGATGTTCACCGGTCAGTAAGGCCGAAGTCCTCCTCTGAGCGAGGTACGACGGGCCGCGGAAAGCAGTGGACGACGCTCGACGCTCGACAGGGAGCGGCGGAAAGAGCACCTTGATGCGGAAATCGCTGCGGAAATCGTTACAGAGGCGCCGGTGAGTCGCACTCGCAGCGCTCTGTCAACGCCCACCAAACTTACTGAGCTTAAGCCGGAGAGCGAACGCTCTCCGGCGTTTCCTATTCGCCGCCTCAGCTTGACATCCTGACGTAGTCCCTAAAGACCCATCCGTTTCTCCCGTCATACAGCTGGACACCCACCCAGTTGCCCCGGCGCTCGGTGACGATAACGGGAGTGCCTCTCGAGAGCTCGACGCGGACCAGTGCCTGGGGACTGGGGGCGTCCCGGAAGTTGACCTCGTCCTCAATGACCGTGCCGAACCCCATGAACCTATTAGGCACTTTGCCGGTGGAGAGCAGCTTAAGAGTTTCGATCTCGAACTTCTTCTGGGCGATTATCCTCCCGACGAGTTCTCTCTCTGTCGCTCCCTTAGCCTCGGCCAGGAGTTCGGTGTATCTTTCTCGCGCTTTCAGTTCCTGCTCCAGGAGTTCACTCAAGACTTCCTCCATGGAATCCCCTCCTTGTCGGTTAATCCTATGCCGAGACTTATGTGTACATGACCGCTCGTCCCAGGGGTTCCCGGGAATCTGAGGTGTGTGATAAGACCGGCAAGATCACGGCAGTGTCACGCCGGAATGGTGCCCCGGCAATGTAAGCCGGGTGGCGAGCGGCGGATTGTGCCGCGTCGGCGTAGGTTCCGGAGGCGTGCTAGAATGTTTCCATGAAGATACTTTTGGTAGATGACGACGAGGTTCTCACGAGAGCGCTGAAGCGCAGTTTCACGGCCTTGGGCTACGATGTCGCGGTGTGCCCGGACGGCATCTCGGTGCTGGAGAGAGTGGGGAGGGAGACCCCCTCCATGGTGATCCTTGACGTGATGCTCCCGGGGAAGGACGGTTTCACGGTACTCCGGGAACTGCGGGAAAGGTACCCCGACCTGCCGGTGATCATGCTGACCGCTCGTTCCGAGGATATCGACAAGGTGCTGGGCCTGGAGATGGGCGCTGACGATTACCTGGCCAAACCCTTTAATGTGCGAGAACTGGAGGCCCGCGTGAAGGCCGTCTCGAGGCGGACGGGCGCCGGAGGGAAAGCCCAGCTCAAGCGCGGGGAGTTCCTCTTGGACCTGCAGGGCAGGCGAGTTTGGAAAGGTGGAAGGGAGCTGGAGCTGTCCGCCAAGGAGTTCGACGTGTTTTCCGTACTCCTTAGGAATCCCGGTTTGGTGTTCACTCGAGAGAGGCTACTAGAGGAGTGCTGGGGCTACGACTACCTGGGCGATTCCCGGGCAGTCGACATCCTTATCTCAAGGCTCCGGGAGAAGGTCGAGGACGATCCGCATAAGCCCAGGCTAATCCACACCAAGCGGGGAGTGGGTTACTACTGTGAGTAGCGCTGCGGACAGCACCACCCCAACGAAAACCGGACTAACAGGCGACAAACGGGCCGGAGGTGGCAGCGGGACCGGGGGTGCCCAGGGGACCGGAGGTGGCCGCGGAGCCCGACGTGGTCATGGGGCTGGAGGTGATCGCGGAGCCCGCCGTGAGCATGGGGCCGGAGGTGGCCGCGGAGTCCCACGTGGCCATGGACCAGGAGGTGGCCACGGAGACGGGCGTGACGGAGGGAGCCGGCGAGACAAGCGGGCAGAAGGTGAGTCTCGAGGCCGGGTTCGAGCGTCTCACCCTCTTAGCGCGCGGTTCCACCTGTCCGTTACTTACCTGGTGATCATCTGGATCACCCTGGGGGTCCTAATGGCATATCTTTCCCACTATCTTGAGACCACGGCGGTCGGTTCGAGGATGTCGTACCTGTACGCCCAGGCCCACGTGCTTGCCTCTGCTGCCCAGGCCGCGGGAGGGCCGAAGTGGGGCGTGCTTTGGGAGATAGGCGGGACGCCGGCCAGAGGGAGAGTCTTGTTGATCGACGCATCCGGCAGGGTTGTCGATGATTCTGCCGCTGCCGTGGAACTCCGGGGAAGAGACATGACGGACGTTTCGGAGATCTCGGCTGCCTTGGCCGGCGAGCAGGCGGGCCACACCTATTACCTGCCCGACGACCTATTCACTGCCTATGTGGCGGTACCCGCCCGGTGGGACGTGGGTGGGAACCGAAGTGAAGACGGTAGGGGGAACGGAGACCAGGCAACAAGCCGGGGCAACGGCGCCGTCTTCATCAGTCAAGACCTAAGTGACATAGTCGATCAATACCGGGACATAATGAGGGCCGTGCTGATAGGCGGCGCCGTGGCATCGATTCTTTCTCTGATCGTGGCATGGGGTCTGTCAAGCGTGGTCCTTGGCCCTGTGCTGGAGCTCTCGGGCATCGCCAGACGCATGGCTTCGGGCAGGCTCGACCTGCGTGTCACACCCAAGGGTCCTAAAGAGAGCCGCGACTTGGCCGAATCCTTCAACTACATGGCTTCCGGGATTGAGAAGACCATGGAAGCTCACGAGGAATTCTTGGTCGCAGCCGCCCACGAGCTCAGATCGCCCTTGGCGGCCATGCGGGCTGTCGTGGAATCCATGGAGATAAAGAGGCCCGAGCTCCACGAACTGCCCGACTTCTTCAGGGATATGAGGGGCGAGCTGGACCGGATCATCCACACCGCAGAAGAGATACTGGATCTCCTCCGCACTAAGGGTCCGTCCAGGGATGAGAGAACCGATGCCGCCGCTACAGTCGGGTCGGTAGTCGAGAGTCGAAAGCGAGCGGCCGAGGCAAAGGGCGTCTCGATGCGATTTATTGGAGACAACGCATGTGTCTCCATGAGTCCGGTGATCCTCAGGCTGGTGGCCTCAAATCTAGTGGACAACGCTCTGAAGTTCACCGAGACGGGAGGTTCGGTTGAGGTCAGTGTGGCGGTTCACGGCGACGACTTTACTCTTACGGTGTCCGATACCGGAGTCGGGATCCCGGAAGCGGAGATCCCCCGCATTTTCGAGCGGTTCTACAGGGTGGACAGAGCCAGGCAGAGGTCTACCGGGGGCGCGGGTTTGGGGCTGGCCATCGTCAAGGAGGCAGCCGAGAGGTCGGGCGGTTCGGTGAAGGTGACGAGCCAAGTGGGAAAGGGCTCTACATTCACGGTGACTTGGCCCGGCGCGGTGGTGGGCGACTGACGACCATTGTTACACCTTTGTTACATCTTGAAAGGGCGTTGAAACCTTTGTGCCGCACAATGGGCGTGAAGTGACGGTATCCAAGGAGGTATCTCGAATGCATCGGCGGTTTTCTGCAGTGTTGCTTGCCCTCGTTGTGGCCATCTCGGTGTTCTCAATGTTGGCCGCCGGGTGCGCGCCTAAGGCCTCGGGATCGGCGGATCCAACGCCCGTGAACCCCGTCCCGAGTGCGAGTTACGTGGATTTGGTGCTCTTTTTCGGCGACGATCAAGCCATGGAGGTCCTTCCGGAGCTCCGCAGGATAGAGGTTCCGAGCGATCCTTCTCAAAGAGCGAGCATGCCGGTTCTTGTTGTGCAGGAGCTTCTCAAGGGGCCTACCGACCCGCTACTCAACAAGACGCTGCCGCCTGAGGCAAAACTCTTGTCGGTGGAGGTTGCCAACGGAGTGGCGTACGTCAACTTCAGCAAGGAATTGCAGACCAAGCATTGGGGAGGATCGGCCGGGGAGATCATGACCATCTGGTCGCTGGTCACATCCCTCACCCAGGCGGAGCCGCCTGAGTCCGCGTCGCCCATAAGCAAGGTGCAGATCCTCGTTGAGGGGAAGACGGTGGAGACCTTGGCGGGTCACTTCGACATCTCCAAGCCCCTGGAGCGCGAGGTGCGGTTCGACAATCCCTTCTTCACCAGCGATGAGAGGGCAGAGGCGCTTCAGAAGAGAGTCGACGAGGGAGAAGACGAGTGGCGCAAGGACCCCTTGCAGGTGGCTAAGATTGAGGGACCTGCGCGTGGGCTCCTCCCAGACCTCGACTATGTGCTGAAGTCGGAATCGGCAGGCAAGGCCGAGGTTGAGGTCGTGCACGAAGGCAAGACCTACAGGATTTCACTTGTCCAGCCCGAGAAGCAAGGAGAAGGCGGAGTGTGGGTGATCGGGGAAATATCCGGGTAGACCCGCATATCGCGTATAGGTTAACTCTATGACTTTCATCCACCGGGGGCGTCCCTGGGGCGCTTCCCGGTGGACTTCTGTAGGGCGGACTCTTAGTAGATGTTTATGTATCTCCAGATCAGTTCCGCCATTTCCGCCCTTGTGACGGTCCCGCCGAGCCTCAGCGTGGCGTCGTCGTAGCCTCTCAAGAGACCTACTTCCACCGCCCATGAAGCGGTATCAACCGACTCAGGGTCCAGATCGTATAGGTCGACAAACCCTCTCAAGTTGGCGGGAACCTGCGAGGGAGTTTGCTCTTCCGGTATGGACGGACTGGTCTGATCTTCTGTTTCGTCTGGAGCGGGGGGTGCCGGTGGCTCGCCCGGTTCGCCGGGAATAGGGAGCGTCGGCGGTTCGTCTTGCTCGCCCGGGGTAACGGGCGCCTGTTGTTCGTCTCGCTCACCTGGAAGAGCGGGTGCGAGTGGCTCGTCTTGATCGCCAGAATCAGGGGGCGGCTCCGTTCCTTGTGTTTCATCCGAATCCAGCGGGTCTTCCGGGCTCTCGGACCTGTCCGGGGGCGCAGGTGCTTCGTCCTCGTCCGCGGGTTCCTCCGATCCCAACACCTCATATACCGCCTGCGCTACTGTTTGCTCGGCGTGCTTCCGCATGACCGTCAGCGCGTCCAGCCTGGAGCATGGGGAAGAGGGTTCCCATGAGGGATCGCTCCCCGGTATGAGCCCTTGGGACGCGAGATATGCCATGTACGGGTATTGCCAATCCGTTTCGTCGCAGAGCGTGAACCCTTGAGGCGCAACGGCTGATTTGTAATCAGCAGGCTCTGACACCGTGCGAGAGAAGAGAGCGGCGAACTCGCCCTTGGATATCATAGCTTCAGGTCTGAAGGTGTTGTCGGGGTATCCCTCTATGGCGCCGGACAGCACCAACCGGGTCACTGTGGCTTGAGCCCAGTGCCTCCGGAGGTCGGAGAAAAGGGCCGGCAGTATGTTCCCCTGCCTGTCCACGTCCGTTTGCCAGGCGTTGGATAGGGAAGAGAGCCACCTGAGGGTCTCTTCCTTTTCGGGGCTCTCGTCTACAATCGTCCTTCCCCAGACGATGCGGGTTGGGATGACCGATGCCGACTCCACACCTTCTTTGGACACGGTGACTTCGAGTACGGCGCCAATCTGTAGCCTGGGGATCTCGGGTCGAGTGGTGAAGACGAAATTGCCCAGGCTATATGCGGTGAGGCATCTGCCGTCGTAGTCAAAGCCGTTCAAGATGTGAGGGTGGGAGCCAATGACAAGGTGAGCCCCTGCTTCTCGCAAGGCCCGGGCCATCCGCATGGCCCAATCCGTGGGGACCTCTTGTCTCTCCTCGCTCCAGTGAACGTATACGGCCACGATGTCCACCTGGGATGCCAGTTGTCGCACATGATGAACGGTGTACATGTGCCATGTGTCGTCAATCGCCTGGCCGGGTGATTCCTCTCCGGCCCCCCAGGATACATTCGGGAAGATCATGTTGATGGCGAGGAGCCCTACTCTTATTCCGTTCTTCTCCCAGATGACCGGTTGAAAGGCCTCGGCCAGATTGGCCCCGGCCCCGGCTGTCTGAACGCCCGCCTGGCGAACCAGCGCAACTGTCTCCAAGAGGCACTCCGGACCGAAGTCCAGCGTGTGGTTGTTGGCGAGGGAGACGGCGTCGATCCCGGCTTCGCTTAGTCCGTCAAGGGTGGCGGGGTCAGCCCGGAAGGTCCATTCCTTCCCCGGCAGGGGTTCGCCGGTTGTCCCCACGGCGCATT
>DUUV01000025.1 GCA_012841375.1 Candidatus Fermentithermobacillaceae bacterium | reverse complement strand
GCTGCTCCTTGGGAGCGGCTTTTTTGTTCGTCACCTTGCTCACCTCCCACACCTCAATCGTATCAGAAAATCGAATATCTGTATATGATGTTTTATATTCGGCACAAGATTGATATACCTCCTTTCCGTGTCTAAGACATGTATTAGACAAGACTAATACGCCCCTAGATAACGCCGAAAACCCCCTCATACTCTGGAGGAAGCAATTATCTGACAAGTTGTCTAAGACGCGTATAGCTAAATAGAATAGAATAAAAGAGAAGTAAAGACAGTAGTGCTTCTAAGCTAGTAACTGTGATCCCAGATCAATAGTAGTGAATAATCTGTGGATAACCTGTGAGTAACCTGTGGATAAGAAAAAGCCCCCATAAGGGGGCGGAGAATCAGGACGCTCACTTAACTCGATGTATGGTGGGCACGAGCTCCCCTTTCCCCACAGCGATAGGTGGCAGCCACCAGACGATCAATCGCCTCTCTCCGTCACGCGGACCCGTCCAGAACGAGTGCCAGTGGGCGCGGCGAATGTGTGGCCTGGGCGATGCGTGTATTCCCCCGCCGCGAGGCGTACTCTCCCGTCGCTCGGCGGCAAGGCGCAACGATGCTCCGATACGGTAGCCAGTCAACCAGACCGTGGGAGTGCTAGCCGGGAATGTCCGCCAGCCTCGCTTCGTCTTGACTGCTTCAGGGTTCGCTGGCTTGTCGCGCTGGCCCCTGAGATCCGTAACGTAAGCCCCGTGGAGGGGCTTTTATGATTCGTTCTCCGCCTGCAGTTCTGTGACGCTCCAGTCGTTAGTGGTGCCACACCAGTTTTCGGGCGAGGCTCTTTACCTCGTCCAAAAATCGCCACAAATCGCTGGCCCGATACGAATATTCGGAGGGTATCGGGCAACCCTGACTTTCCGCGTGGGCCAGGATTCTGGCCCGGCCATACGGGTAATCTTTCGTGGCCACTCGTACAGCCTTCTTGCCGTACGTTTGCAGCCACTTTGAGGCGGTTCGGAGAAGACGCTCCTCCGCCTCCTGTTCAGCCTGGGTTTTTTCCCCGGGCACCGGGCCGTGCTCAGCCCGGCAACCCTCGGGCACGGCCAGGGTGAGGGACACATAGCCCCCGCCACGGCCGGAAATAGTTTCCCGCTTCAGAACCCTCACCTCTCCGGAAGCCTCACCTTCCGGAGAGACACGACCAACTTCCTGCCCGTCCGGGTCTAGAACACGGACGGGCCACTCCCAGAACCCCCGCTCCCGTGCTGCACGGGAGGGGGCTCCGTAGGTGATGGAGACCGTAGCGGCCCCTGTGGGTGATGCGTCGTCTAGGCTTGCCAGGTCTGCTTCGACCTGATCAAGCCTCTGGGCCTCCTTCAGGAGCCACCCCCGAAGGAAGTCCTGCGCCACTGGGAGTGATACTCCCAGGGCATTTGCCACTTCGTGCCACCGGTCGGTGGGTTGCCGGGTGGCGGTGCGAAGCCCCTCCAAAAACGTTCCGGTTTCGAACCCGAAGTGTCCGCTGAGGAACCGGACCCCCGGGGCCACTTCTAGGCGGTATGTGGAGTGACTCCACACACCGTTCTTTTTGTAGTCGCAGCCCACCACTGCGACTTTACCGGGAACACTAGTCCCGGTGAACCGTTCTAGTTCGTCCCCTGGGCCGATGATAATGGCCCATGCGCGCCTGCGACGAGGGGCGAGCTCGTCGGAATAGATTACCTTCATTTTTATCCCTCCTCTCTGCGTGGTAACGTATGCGCAGCCCACGAATGTTCCTTGTTAGCCTCCCACATGGGCAAGTGCACGTGCCCCAACAATACGGCCTTCAGGATCACGCACTACATCGTCTACGATAAACACGTCAGGACGATTTGGCACGGCCTGCGCAACTAGGTTGGATACTATGTAAATAGTATCCACCTGCGGATCTGGTAGCCCCTCCACTGTGCCAAACAGGGTTTTGTTTACTGGAACGGCCAGTCCGCCCACAGCGAAAATGTCCACCTGTCTCCTGACCACGCTGCACCGGGCAACCCGGCCCGATGGCGGGATGGTGGCAATTCGAGTTTCTCCTTCCGGCATAAGATTGATAGCGTGGGGAGTGAGGTTGACGATTCTCATTTTGTATTTTATCTCCTTTCTCCGCGTGGTTACGGATGCGCGGCCCCCGGTCGAAGCCCAGACTACCTGACGATGCGGCTCTTGCGGAGGCAGCGAACTCGCACTCGGGCGATAGCGGGATCCTCCGCGCAGGCGCAGATGTAGTCACCCACGGTCATGAGCTCGTTGTGGCGGCTGGCGAGATCCGTTTCCGGGCCGTAGCCGTCGCCGTACTCGACTAGATACTTGGCGTCTGTGGGTTCTCCCTGCCTCGCGCTCCACCACTCCACGATGAAGCCTTTCTTGGACTTCCGCACAGCGTAGCCGCCCCATTCGTCCTTGCGCTCGTAGGGCGGCTCTTTTTGGGGCCTGCCTGCTTTTCTGCGCTGGAAGCCCTCCACGTCGCGGAGAGGAATGAGCCAGTCGTGAGACCATCGGGTCTTGTATCCCATTCTCCCATCCTGGCAGAGCTTGCGGACGCGCATCTCGGTGACGCCAAGTAGGCGCGCCGCCTCGCCGGTCGTGAGGCGCGTAGCCCCGAGGGTGTACAGTGCCTCCTTCGCCCACTCAGGGTGGACGTCGCTGAGCGTCTCGATGGTGCCGCGGGCGTCGTCCAGAGCCTCTTTCAGGCTGCCGAACCAATGGATGCCGTTGAGCCCGTCCTCGATGTCGTCAGCCGGCACCTCGTCTCGCCCATCCTCGTTCTGGACGGGCCACTTCCACTCGGACCACGAGAAGTAATATCGGTCGCCTGCCTTACCTATGGCGTAGTTTGTCAACTCGCCCAGGTTCTCTGACCAGAGGACTTCAGACTCGACCTGCCGGGGACCGTTGCCTCGGATGAGTGCCTCCCACTCCTCGTCGGAGTAGGTCGGCTCGCCCTCGTGAAGACCATAGAGGACTTCGCAATACTCCGCACCCTTTGGGTCCTTCGGCCACACGCCTGCGTCATCGGCCATCCGCTCCTGCTTGGGTGTGACGCTGATTTGCCACCCGTTTGGGGATTGCCACAGAATTACCTTTGCCATTTTGGACTCCTTTCTCTGCGTGATGGTGTATGCGCAGCCCACATGAGGTATCAGCCTTCGTGCTCGATGATTATGAGAGCCGTCCTGCCGCAGTCAAGACACTTGACCTTTTCGCCGTCTTCCGACTCATGCTTCTCAACCTCGCACTGGGAAGACCCGCAGAACGGGCAGTAACGAGCAGCGTTGTCCTTCCCTTCGCAATCCCGGGCAGCGAGCGCAGCAGCCACTCTGTCTCGAATATTCAGTGCCCAATCCGCGCCCGATGACCTGATCGGTCCTTTGTCGTCCTCGACCGGGGCGAGCTCGCCAGAGGCGTCTACCACAGCGAGCCACACGCGAGCGTAATGGTGCTTCATGCTGCCACTCTCGTCGTAGAGCAGGACGAACGATCCGGGTTCCAACTCCTCCTTGCGCCCTGGCTGCAACCAGGCACCCTCGAACGCATAGCCGCCCTTTTGTTCTCGGTCAACACCAGTGAGCAACTTCCGCCACGCCTTGAAACGCCTGTCATCTTTGTCTGGTATGCTCACGATTACTTTTGCCATTTTGGACTCCTTTCTCCGCGTGTAGGATGCGCGGCCCCCGTCAACTAGATCGCCAGCGTACCGTCACCCTCGACGCTCCACCGCTGCAGGTAGAGCCTCTGGAGCTCTCGCTGCTGAGCGGGTTTGAGGTTTTTGAGTCCAAAGCCTGCTCCCCGGCAGCGCAGGCAAAAAGGGCGCCCTCGGCCGTCACGGATTCGTGTAGGACCCTGGTATTGGCCCGTGCCGTCACAGCGAGGGCAGACCTGGAGCCATTCTTGGTGGCCCGATTCCTGCGCGATGCGGACGAAGCGCCGGATAAGTACGTCCGGGCGCACGAAAAGCCGGGTGACGCGGCCGGGTCGGGCGTGTTCAGCTACCATCGGGTACCCGGGATAGACCACTTCGATAAGGCGCTGGTCCGCTTGCGGAAGACAAGCGAACTCAGCCCGGAACTCCATCGCCGAGCAACCTATCTTTGCCATCCTGCGTCACCTCCTGCCTATATAATATATATCGCACCGATACGGATTATGCAATAGCGATTATGCTGGGATTCCCGAAATTCGTATCGACATGGGCATAATTTTTTCGTAATTATTTCGGGTGCCGAACGGGAGGGGGAACCTACGGAGGGGGAGGGCGAATGAGAACTATGTATCAGAGATAGATAAAGTTGTCTGTGGATATTGTGCAAAATGTTGTGGATAATCGCCGACTGTGCTATTTTGGAAATGCGGGTTGCCTATGCCTATCTTACTTCCTGATTTTGGGAGGGCATCGTTGTGGCGAAGGATGAGACCTGCGATTTGCTTGATGGAGGGCTATCGGAAGAGGAACGACGGCCCCTGACTCTTAAGCAACAGGCATTCGTCGATGAATTCCTCGTAGACCGAAATGCTACTCAAGCAGCCATAAGAGCGGGATATTCACCTCGAACAGCCGAACAACTAGGGTATCAACTTCTTCACCATCCTTCAGTTCGCGCGCGCATAGATGCCGCCATAGCAGAGCAGTCCCGCAGATTAGGCATCAACGCCGATAGGGTACTCCTCGAATTGGCCAAACTCGCGCTTGCCAATCCCCTGGATGTCATCGAGGCGCTGGATGCTACTATCAAGGATGGCGCAACGCGAGAAGATACAGCCGCGATCCAGTCCATCAAGGTCAAAACCATCCCCCAAAAAGATGATGAGCCAATCATTGAGCGCGAAGTCCGCATGTATGACAAGAACAAGTCGCTCGAGCTCCTGGGCAAGTTCTTGGGCATGGTCGTTGATAAGCGCGAGATAACCGGCAAAGACGGCGGTCCCATCCAGGTGGCCGGCAGGGTCCAGGGATTGTCCACGGCCGAACTCCAGGCTCTTATCACAAAGAGCGAGGGGGGCGAAGGCTGATGGCTGCTATGCCTGCCCGCCAGATAGAGTTTTCGCGAGAGGAAATCCTCCGCGCCGAGGCGGCAGCCGAACTCGAGTGCCGCCGGTGCTTCGGATATGAGGAGGACGGCAAGCACATAGAGGGCGATGGCGTCTACTTCGTGGAGAACTACGTCCACATCGAGGATAGGAGCAGCGGAAAGCCTCAGTGGGTCCTCTTCAAACTATGGCCATGTCAGTTGCGGGTCTGGGCGACGCTCTTAGTGGAGCGGTTCATCCTGATCCTCAAGGCTAGGCAACTCGGTCTCACCTGGCTCCTTGTGGCCTTCGCCCTGTGGCGGATGATGGCGATCCCCGGCTTTAGAGTCCTGGGCCTCTCGAAAAAGTATGACTTCGCCAAGGTCAACCTCCTTGAGCGATTGGTCAATATGCTGAAAAGGCTTCCCAGGTGGATGATACGGCAGCGCATCAAGTCTGAGAATTGGAAGTCTTTCGCGGGCCACACTTGGGAGCGTGTCGGCGACGAGATCCGCATCTACCACCCTCTCCAGGGCTCTACGGTTCAAGAACTGAGCATCTTCAGTATCATGGCCACTACCTCGGACGGGGCGAGGTCGTTTACCGCGGACCTCATCATACTGGACGAGTACGCTTACGCCGAGAACCCCGAGGAGATGTGGTCGGCCATGGTGCCGGTCATCGACCAGCCGGGTTCAACGCAGCAAGGCGTTCTCCTCTCCACCAATCAGGCCGGCACACATTTCGACGAACTTGTTACCGAGGCTTCAGAGGGCAGGGGCACCTTCGCCAAGGGTTTCATCTTTCTGGAGTGGTTCCAGCACCCCCTTCGGGATATGGCGTGGTACGAAAGTGCGAAGGAGAAAGATCCCCTCTACTACCGGCGAGAATACCCGGCGACCATCGAGGATTCAAGGAGCGTGGCCTCCGGGACCTTCTTCCAAAAGTTCTCCAAGCAGATCCACTCCATTGACCCCTTCGACATACCGCCGTGGTGGAAGAGGTGGCTTGCCAATGATCCCGGCTACACCGATCCCTTCTGCTGGCACTGGATGGCGGTGGATGAGGACGGTGTTGTCTATGTCTATCGAGAGTATGCTCCCCGCCAGTCCAAGCAGGATGAGCGCATCACCTACTCTGAGCAGGCGAGGGAGGTCGCCAAACTCAGCAGACTCCCCGAACCTGGGCCGGACGGCCAGCCTCAGTATGAGCGGTTCGAGTTCCTGGTGACGGGGCACGACGCATGTACCAAGCACCCCGAGACCGGCAAGAGCATCGCAGATTACTACCTAGAGGCTTTCCGCGAGACAGGGTTCTCCGTGGGTATCATCCCGACGATTCCAGACAGGGCGAGGCGTGCGGCCGTGATGACCGAGTACATTGAGCCCTATGAGGATCAGAACACCAACGAGACTCGGGCCAAAGTTCGGATTTTCAACACCTGCACCTACGTCCTGAAGGCTCTGCCCATGATGGTCTGCCACGAAAACCAGCCCGAGAAGTATGCCGACCACCCAGCGGACCACCCTGTGGACTGTCTCGGCTACGGTCTGCAGCAGTGGCACCCGGAAAAGGCAAAGGAGCCCGAGAGCGCCAAGACGGTCATCCAGCAGGATAAGCAGGCGCTGGCAGACAAGGCGCGGCTGGCTAGGCGGAGGCTGAGGCTCCGGTCGGCCTAGCCGACGGGCCTCCTTATTCGGGAGT
>DUUV01000127.1 GCA_012841375.1 Candidatus Fermentithermobacillaceae bacterium | reverse complement strand
GCGAAGAGAGACTACCTCGCGCAGCGGCTTGGCCCTAATCAAATGGAACTGATGCGGCGCATCAAGAAAGCGTTTGATCCAAACGGTATCCTGAACCCGCAGAAGGTTTGTACCTGAAGGAAAGTCGCCCATCAAAGGCATTCAGATGAGCCGGGAACCCATCTGGGACAACATGGTGACTCCCGCTCGCCCTCCAATGCGCCGAATATGTGACGGTTGGGAGGCATTTCCCCGTGGATGACGGGTAGTATCGGCCGGGAGCATACCGGGACGCCCTTGTAGACCGGGCGACCGATCGCTCTAGACGTGGATATCCTTCCAGTGCCCTGTCCCGAACCTCCACCGGAACAGCATCGACCGGATAAAGAGGTCCGTGACCATCGCGTACCACGCGCCTTCAAGCCCGAACCCCAGCGTCTTGATGAACAGGTAGGTAAGAACCACTCTGACACCCCAAGCGCTACCCCCGGTAATGTACATGACCCACTTCGTGTCGCCGGCTCCTCTCAGGCCACCCGCGAAGACGTGGTTCATGGCCATGAAAGGCTGGGCGGCGGCCACGATGCGGAGAACCATGGCCCCCATTTGGGCTACCGCAGGATTGTCAGGGATGAAGAGATGCACTACCGAAGGGGCGGCGAAAAACAGGGCCACACCGGCACACCCCATCGCCAGAGAAGCGAGTTTCTGAGCTTTCCGTGCCGCGAGCTCCGCTTTTTCCTTGTCACCAAACCCGAGGTATTGGCCCACAAGCGTAGTCGTGGACGCGCCGAAACTGAACCCAATCACCAAAGACAAGGATTCGATCCTCATGGCTATCTGGTGGGCCGCATAGGCGTTGGTACCTAGCGAAGATATGGCCCTGGTGTACAGTATCTGCGCTCCGCGCAGGGTAAGCCTTTCCCCAGACGCCGGCAACCCTATCTGAAGGACCCGGCCAAGGGCTTCCCCGTCCGGCTTGAACGATCCCCGGCTCCATCCCCTGAGCGGGTTGCGCTTGTTGCTCACAAGATAGGTGATGAGCAGCATTCCTATAAATCGCGCGAAAGCAGTTGATAGTCCTGCGCCTTCGGCCCCGAGTCGAGGAAAGCCGTAGTGTCCGTTGATGAGTACATAGTTGCCACACAGATTGAGGAGATTGACCACCGTTCCGACGTACATGGGAAGCTCGGTGTGGCCCGAGCCCCGGAGACCCGCGGCGAAGGTCATGGTGACATACTCGAAGCAAAGGGAAAGGCCTTTCCACCAAAAATACCGCACCCCCATGGCGATGACGTCGGGCGCGGCTCCCATCATCTTGAGGCTTCCCCCCGCGTACACCGAGAAAAACATGAAAGAGATGAAGCCCAGGCATGCGGCTATGAGTAAGGACTGACGCAGCGTTCTTTGAGCCTCGTCGAACCGGCCCGCGCCGACGCGGCGGGCGATGACCGATGTCGTCCCGACGCGGATGGCATCAAAGAAGCCGGTGGCGATCATGGAAATCTGGTTGGACAGCCCGACTGCGGCTACGGCCGATGCCCCCACCCGGCCAACCATGGCCATGTCGGCGGCGTCTACTGTAGACTGAAGCAGCCGTTCGGCTATGAGCGGCCCGGCCAGAATCCACAGGTTCTGCTCGATGGTGTGTCCGGCCAAGTCCAGCGCCCGTCGGCGTTTGGGCTTTGCGGCCGGTAACTCAGACTTCGGTACCCGTGTGGCAGACGCATCCGGTTCAAGAGGTTTGTTTAGGGCGACAGAGGCTTCGTCAGATCGTTCGTTCAGTTCCTCAATGGGCTGCGATCCATTTTTCGTATTAGGTTCGTCTCTTGTTTCATGCGGCTGATTTCTCAAGACAGTCTCCTTTATTTCGTTACCCAAAAGGTTTGGTATATTGATGATAGTACTTTGAGGACCCGGGGTCAATCGGTGGTAAACCCACTCATGCTGTACCGGCTACTACCTTATCAAACACTATATCAGAGCGTCGTGCCGTCACGCCGCGGCTGTCACGCCGGGCGTCGTAAGGCAGGACAGTCGCCATTCAAGTCTCCGAGATATTTAGCATCCAGTAGGATTTCATCCCTCTTAGGGCGAAAACCAAGAGTATCCAAGGCTCCCTTATTGGCGCTCAGCGCCCCAGCCTACAACCGAAAGGAGTGAACCTGGCACCGGGAGCCGCCCCGCCTACGCAACTCGGGGACGCCAGGACAAGGATGGCGGCTGAAGACAAGATCAGAGTTACCTCTCCCGACGAGTTTTTCGGTTTCAAGATGGGTACCGACCGCAAGATCGCCAGATGGGACAAGATCGTCGAGTACTTCTACCTCTTGGAGAAGGAAACCGACAAGATCAAGGTTATAGACATGGGGCCGTCCACGGAGGGCCACCCGTTCCTACTCACAATCATCTCATCGGCAGAAAATCTGAAGAGACTCGACCGCTACAAGGCCATCAACGCGAAGATCACCGACCCCCGAGGACTTACTGAAGACGCGGTAAAGGAACTTGTTAAAGAAGGCAAGGCCATTGTCTGTCAGAGCATGAGCCTCCACGCGACCGAAATCGGCGGCACGCAGATGGCTCCTGAACTGGCATGGGATCTCCTGGCGAACGACTCGCCGGACAACCGGATGATCCTCGATAACGTCATCTTTCTCATGGTCCCGTGTTTCAACCCCGATGGCCAGATCATGGTCACTGACTGGTACAACAAGTGGCTTGGGACCGAGTATGAGGGGATCGGGACTCCATTCCTCTATCACAAGTACGCCGGCCACGACAACAACCGCGACGCTTTCGCTCTGAACCTCATTGAGTCCAGGTATATGGCTCAAATCTTGTTTACCGAGTGGCGTCCTCATGCGTATCAGGACCACCACCATATGGGCAGCACGGGCGCCCGTCTGTTCCTGGCCCCGTACTCTGATGCCATAAGACCCCACGCCGACCCGCTGGTGTGGCGCGAGGACTCCTGGTACGGAGCTCACATGGCGTACACGCTTGAGGAACACGGGAAGACCGGCATTCTGAACGGCGCCCAGTTCCCCGGATGGGGCCACTTCGGCTTCCACTGGATCACGACGCATCACAACATCGCGGGGATGCTCACCGAGTCGGCCAGCGCGAGACTTGCGACCCCGATCTACATCCACCCGCACCAGCTGAGAGGCGCTAGTCAGAAGACCATGCCTAAGTATGAGGCCCAGACCAACTTCCCCCACCCGTGGCCGGGAGGATGGTGGAGACTCCGGGATATCGTTGAGCAACAGAAGATTTCCTCGTGGGCGCTCTTGGACATTTGTGCCAAGTACAGGGAGAAGGTCCTCTGGAACGCCTACTTGAAGGCCAAGAGGCAGACCGAACGCGGCAAAGAGGAGAAGCCCTACGCTTTCGTCATATCTCCTCTTGAGAACAACGACCCGCTCACGGCTCTCAAACTTCTCGAGCTCTTGAGGCTCCAAGGCATCGAAATAAAGAGAGCCATCGAGGAGTTCCGAGTTGACGGGCGAGTATTTCCCGCCGGCTCGTACGTTGTGTTCTGCGACCAGCCCAAGATGGGAGTCATAAAGAACCTTTTGGCGAGGACGTTCTATCCCGACAGCTACTGGACGCGTAACCCGGACGGTTCGCCGATCATGTACGACACGGCTACGGATACAATCGGTGAGTTCATGGGTGTGGACGTAGTGGCCATCGACAGCAAGTTCGAAGGCCCGTTTGAGATAGCCGCACCGGTCAGGGTGACGGTTTCGGAAGTCAAGGACGCAGCGGCCTATATCCTTGACCCGAGGTTCAATGATTCGTTTACGGCCGCCAACAAGCTCCTTGATGAGGGTGTGAAAGTCTGGCGGCTTGATGACCCGGTTCAGGTGAGCAAAGCCTGTCCTTTCTGCAGCTACCCGGCGGGAGCCATCTACATCGAGGGTGATCCTGACGCGGCGGCAGCGGTCAAGAAGGTATCCAAGGAACTGAACGTGCCTGTGCGGGCGCTGGAATCAGCGATTGACGCGCCGAAGCACGAGATGCGGAGGCTCCGCGTGGGCATGTACCAGAGGTACTGGGGCGGAAACATGGATGAAGGGTGGACGCGCCTGGTGCTCGAGAAGTTCGGGTTCCCGTATGTCACTCTGATGGATGCCGACTTCAAGGACGGAAACCTGAACGAGAAAGTTGACGTTATCATCCTCCCGGCAGACCGGGCCATGATGATCTTGGGTCCCGATCACGCAGGCGAGAGGGACTCCGGGCGACGCGGACGTCCGATACCTCCCATGCCGCCTGAGTACAGAAGCGGGATAGGAAAAGAAGGCGTCAAGAACTTGAGGGAGTTCGTGAAGAACGGCGGCAGGCTTGTGGCGCTTGACACCGCGTCGGACTTCGCCATCGACACGTGCGAATTGAGGGTGCGAAACGTTGTCGCGAATGCCACCTGGAAGGACTTCTACTGCCACGGTTCCACCTTGCGCGTCAAGGTGAATAACAAGAGTCCCTTGGCCTACGGCATGCCCGAAGAAGCCTTGGTTCTCAACATGGGCAGTCCGACGTTTGAGATCGCCGACATGTTCCAGGGCGACAACTATGAGGTGATAGCCGAATACCCGGGCAAGGACCTGCTCCAGAGCGGCTGGATCATCGGTGAGGAGAAACTGGTGAATAAGCCGTGCATGGTCCGGGTGAAGGTGGACAAGGGAGACGTTGTTCTGTTCGGGTTCAGGACCCAGTTCAGGGCCCAGACCCACGGGACGTTCAAGTTGCTCTTCAACTGCCTCGTATAGCCAGCCTGTCTTTGTTTGAACGATGCTCTTCGGAGAGGTGAAATGATGGCAAGGCGGGTTGTCCGGTATTGGGAGAAGTGGGGCGGCCAGGAAGGGCGCGCTATGCGCGGGATCGTCTCGGCGTTCAACGAGTCACAGGACCGGTTCCTGGTAGAGATGGAACAGGCCGGGGACTGGTCTTCGAGCCCTGATCTCCCGCGGTTTCTGGCAGCCCAATCATCGGGCAACCCGCCGGATGTCATCGGACTCGAAGACCATCAGGTCGTCGACCTGGCACATGAGGGCGTGTTGGTGCCGCTCAACCGGTACTCCGGGGACATCTTTCTCCCTGTATTTGAGCGGCGTCATCCAAATCCGCAGATAGAGAGGTTTCGGGACATCCTGTCGACATGCGCTTTGGTCAGCGATCCTCGCGTTCCGGGTTGGCTCGGTTATCTTGAGCGCATCAGGTCTGCGTTTGAGGATATCTGGTCTGGACGTAAGACCCCCGCGGAAGCGCTGTCCTCACTGACCGTCCTGATGATGTGAGGCCCTGATTGGAGTGTCTGTGGTGGAAAAGAGAGATTGGACAGCATTCGAAGATTACGTCGAGCAAACAATGGATGAAAACCACATCGTAGGGGCTGCGGTTGCCGTCGCTGACGCCAATGAAGTGCTCTACGCCAAGGGCTTCGGGGTGAAGGATCTGGAGACAGGAGAGCCGGTTGACCCCGAGACCATCTTCGGGTGCGCGTCTGTCTCCAAATCGTTCACCGCCATGGGCATCACTCAATTGGCCGATGCAGGGTTATTGTCGGTTGACGCTCCGGTCATCGAGCATATCCCGGAGTTCAGACTGAAGGGTGCCGGTGACATGAGCGCCGTCAAGGTGCGCCACATCCTTTCCCACACGACGGGCCTTCCGCCTATGACCCGCAGGCAGGACATAATAGATCTGGATGAACACGTGCGTTATATAGCCGGAGCCGACTATGAACTCTTGGGCGAACCCGGCGATTACTTCAGCTACTGCAACGACACGTTCCTTCTGAATGGACTCATCATCCAGCGGAAGGGCGATCAGCTCTACCGGCGTTACATGACCCGGAACATCTTGGATGCAGCCGGAATGAACAGGTCTACTTATAACCTAGAAGAGCTTGAGAAACTGGGGAACTTATCCACTCCGTATGTCTACAACAGGAAAGAGGAAAAACACGAAAAGCAGCCGTGGCCGGTCCTCGGCACTTACGAGGTAGGTGGCGGGGTCCGCTCTTGCGTGTTGGACCTCATGAAATATGGCCAGATATATCTGAACGGCGGCGTCGCCAACACCGGGGTGGGCATCGCGTCGTCGGAGGGTCTTAAGCGGATGTGGACCAGCCCTATGTATCCCACCGGGAGGAAGACCTGGTACAACTTCGGATTGCAGGTCACTCCGGATTACGCAGGCACGGGCGTTACGCTCGCAGAGCACGGCGGCGGCCAACCCGGGGTATCGTCCAATTTTGGGTTTGTCGCCCAGAGAGGCATTACCGTGGCTGTTCTCACTAACGTTACGGGGGTGCCTGCCGGCGCCATCTGGTTGGCGGCGGTCAACGTGGCCCTCGGACTGCCCCTCCACACAAAGAAGAGCGTTGAGGTTGACTGTGGAGCTTCGCCACGGGAGTTGTCACGTTTCACGGGGTTCTACCGGTGTGATGAAGGCGGGCAGGCCGAACTGTTCATGGACGGCGACGCGCTCATTGTGAGACGCGAGGGCCAGGAGTTTGAGGCGAAGGCCAGCGATGAGAGGACGCTGTTCTTCGAGGCTATGGGCCAACAGCAGGTCTTCCGGTTCTATTTCGACGAGAGCCGCAGCGTTGGCGGACTGGACTCTACGAGTAAGCCTTGGGCGGTGCTTGCAGGTTCGCGGATGCTTCGAAGGATAGCCGATTCACCTGTTGCGCCGGAACGCCTGTCCACATAATATGTTGACAAGACGTCTGCGTTGACCCTGGGGGTTATCCGGTGCGAAAGTCAGCGATCATTATGTCCTTACTGCTGCTTGCGGCTCTTGGTCTTGTTGCGTGCAGTATGCTGCCATCAGAGATTCTGGGGCCGGCAGTCGGCGTGACCTCTTCTACCGGCTCAAGCCGCATCCCGGATACCGGCTCTATTCAGGAGGCATCGGGCACAGAGGGGTCTTCTGAGGCAGATGCCGAAAGCCCCGGCGAAACGGTTGACAACTCCGATCTCGGGGATCCTCCCGGCGATCCGGACGCGATTGGTCACCCCGCACCCGCGAACGCTCCCGGCGAGCCGGACGAGGACACATATTGGATCGACGTCGATGTGACCGCCCAACAGGTCGCGATCATGCAGGGCGAAGAAGTCGTGAAGACGATGGTGGCGTCAACGGGCGTGGAAGGCCACGAAACACCACTCGGCACATTTGAGATTCAGAACCGGGGCGAATGGTTCTTCAACGAGAAGTACCAGCAGGGGGCCAAGTACTGGGTTTCGTTCAAAGATTGGGGCATTTATCTGTTTCACTCTTTGGCCATGGATAGGAATCAAGAGGTTATCCCCGAGGAAGCAGCCAAGTTGGGGCAGCCCGCGTCCCATGGGTGCATCCGTTTGGCCGTCGAGGATGCCAAGTGGGTCTACGATAATATCCCTGCCAAGACCGTGGTTGTCATCCATGAGTGAGGAAGGTGGGAGGTCGGAAACCCCCTTGAGGAGCCAATCAGGCGAAACTGCAGAGAGAGCAGATTCGTCATTGGCCCATACCGCGTCGAAGTAGGCGTCGACGGTCTTCTGGACGTCTTCCAGGTCTTTCTTCTTCACGGCCACAAGGTTCCAGACGAAGCTCACCCAAGGAGAGGAGTCTGAATCCCCCCAGGTGACACGGAGTCTTGCGACGAATGAATTGCCGTCCCGGTGGAGCGACATCATCTCAGGCATCGCCCACGATAGGCTCACTGAACCGGACCTCAACTCAACTATCTCACATTCGCAGGAGTATACGGGACGGGGCTCTTCGGCGCTATCCTCAGCGTTCCTGTCCCACACGCTCAACTGTGCGGAGACAGCCTCCTTGGCCGTGGTTACACCCAGGCTGTTCTCGGGAAAGGTGATGGAGAAAGCGACCGAATCGTCTGAGGTAACCAGGAGATCTCCGCTTGCTCGCGGCGGGGGCCAAACCTCGTCCAGTTCTTTGGAATCTTCCTTAAGTATCCATGAGTAGCCAGTGCGGATCCCCGCCACCGACCGCTCGCCACAAGTAACTGTAAGTTCAGGAAGCGTGGGCTTGGGAAGGAGTCCTTCGAGGACTTTGGGCAGCAGGTCGTCTTCGGGGCCGCCGGTATGAAGGCCTCCGTCACAAGCAGGGAGCACCAGACTTACCAGACAAAGCGGAATCACCGGCGCGAACAAGCCTCCGCGCCTCATCCGGCGCGATACTCTGACACCCGAACGCACCGTGGTGGCGAATC
>DUUV01000130.1 GCA_012841375.1 Candidatus Fermentithermobacillaceae bacterium | reverse complement strand
GCGGCGGCCCCACTTGGCGCGCCATGCAGGACGACTTCTGGTCCGCTTGCGGAAACGTTGACTGGGAGAAGACGGATTTCAGCCAGCTCCCGCTCTTGCAGAGGGTCAAGAAGTGGACTCCCGAGACGGTCAAGGGCATCATGATCTTCTCTGCCGGTAGCCCCGGTATCCCCACATTCACCCAGTACTTCCCCGATCACAAGCTGTACGTGGGTGACGTCGCGGTACAGGTGGCGGGAACCAGCAACCTGCTCCGGTCGGGCCAGGTTAAGGGCATTATCCCCGGCCTGGGCGGCGCCGCGCAGTACGAGACGCTGCTTCAGCGTCCCGGCCTGGGAGTCAAGCTCATGGACGCCCAGTCGTTGGGTCACGTGATCATCGTTCTTCTGATCATCGTGGGCAACATCGGGTACAGGATTAAGATGCGGAATACGCAGAAACGCGCCTAGCGCAACCCGGAAGGGAAAGTGAGGTGAAACTGAATGTCTAAGACCCAGATCTGGGTTGCGGCGTTTGCCACTCTGGCGTGTTACAGCTACCTGTACAAAGAGAACTTCTTCTACAGGTTGGCCGAACACACCATGATACCTTTGGCGGTTGCCCACGTCTTGACCACCAACTGGCATAACACCTTCCTGCCGTACATTGAAACCCACATAGCAGGCAAGGGATGGTGGTGGTTCTGGATCTTCTGGGCCGTCGGGCTCCTGTACTACGCCCGGTTCCTGCCTGCCAGGTACTCGTGGCTGGCCAGGTACCCAATCTCCGTGAGCGTTGGATGGGCGTTGGGTTCCTACTTCTCGCTGTACCCGAGGCAGTACGGTGTGCAGCTTGCCGACGCCGTTAGAGACCTCGGTGTGTTCGAGAACATCCTCTTCTTCCTCATGTTCGCGACATCGATGATGTACTTCTTCCTGACCGTGGGTGGCAAGTCTAAGGGTTTCCAGACTGCCGCTCAGTGGGGCAGATGGATCCTGATGATCGGTTTTGGCGCAAGCTTCGGCAACACCATCTCAGGACGTATTTCGCTCTTCCTCGGGAGGTTGTCGTTCCTCCTGACGGACTGGTTAGGAGTAGCGCTATAGCCGTCAACGGCTTGGGAGAGAAGAAGCCGGCGGGTACCCCCGCCGGCTTCGTGGTTTACCTCCTGCAGTGACCCTAGCCGATCCCTTCCAACACCAGGGAAGACCACGACTCAAACTTTCCCAAGAGGCCCAGTTTGGACATTTCGACCCATGCTCCTAGCATCTTATCGGTTTCCTTTACGGCCAGGATGGGCGCAGGTAAGTGGACGACCGTCACAAGGCCCAAGTGGACCTGGCCCACGGCGTTCTTGTCGTCGTTTAAGAATCCCAGTATAGATATGGGTGGGTTGCCTGCGAAGGACACTTCCTCTTTGATCTCGCGTTGAGTGTTCAGTACGGCCAGAGCCTTGAGGTCGCCTATCCTTCTCCTCCCTGGCCAGACGATCTCCTTTGCCGGGTTCATATGCCCTCCTACGCCGATAGACAGAAGTCCGTGGAGCCTTGACTCACCCTGACTTCCCAACCTCTTCATGACAAAGATCCGCCGGTCGGACACAAACAGCGTGTAGGAGATGAGTTGCTTCATGGCCGGGTTTGACTCAAGCTCCGGCCTCGGCCTGAAGGTGCTCCTCTTGGCCAGAAGTCGCCATATATCCGGGGAATCCTTGCGCAGTCCCCGCCACTCACCGACGGCGTCATAGAGCTCTCGGGTGGGGACCGAAAGGACTTGTTCCTTGGGTACAGCATTATCTTGGGCGGCCACTCAAAAACCAACCTCTTTCTCATCCAGTGTGTATTTCAATAGATCAAGTTCCTTCGTCATGATCTCGTCTCCTGCCGCCACGGTGAATGTGTAGGTCTTCTGAATCTCCATGAGCCGCCGGAAGACCTTGTACAGATCCCTCTCAACCAGACTCGCGGCATAAAGCGCGGCAGTGAGATGCGATGGTTCGGCGTATGCGAAGACCTGCACCAGGAGCTTGCCTTTGTTGCCTTTGGACGGACGTACCCGGACTTTCACGATGGTATCGCCCACATATATCTGAGGACCGTTCTCAAGAGGCCTGGTGCCGTTCTGAAGCGAGAGCACGAGTCTGGCGGCTGATTCGGCCTCCTCCCGGGTGGGGTAAGACACCGCGATGAACGGAGAGGGGAACGGGTCTCCCGAAGTGTATTGGATGCCTCCCATAATGACTCTCGGGGCGTCCTGCATTGGGGCGAGCCCTCCTCGTTCACTGCCGGGGCAGGTCATCTACAAATACTATCATATCTTCCTTGTCATCATAATAACTTTTCATTAAGTGAGGTGGTACCTGATGTCCTGGAGGAGCGACCTTAGAGAACGGACGCGGGTAATTGGCCGTGCGGGCAGAACTATCGGCAGAGGTATCCGGAGCGGTGCCGAGCGGGAACTGCACTCCATAAGAGCCCTTCCGCAGTGGGTCAAGGAGACGATCGCTTGCCTGTTCATATTCGCCCTCGTTTTCGGCGCCTCCCATGCCCATAAGGGGCTGGCGCTTCGCGTGACCGACTTCGCCAGGACGGCCGTTACGTCCGACATCACCTTCGAAGAGGTGAAAACTTTCGCCATGGGGTTGCCCGGGAAGCTTAGGGACCTCGCTTCACTGGACCTTAAGAACTTCTGGTCCAGGGCCGTCACGGGGACTCCAACCGAACTGGCCTGGCCGGTTTCAGGCGAAGTGACGTCCTACTTCGGTTGGCGGCCTAATCCCGAGTCGCCCGGCATGTCTCTCCACCAGGGCATTGATATCGCAGCCCCCAAAGGTACCAAGGTAGCCACGGTGCTGGACGGTGTCGTCGCCAGCGTCCGTGAGTCGCCCCAGTACGGGTTGGTTGTGGAGATCGACCACGGAGGCGGCGTTTCCACGATATACGGCCACCTCGATACAGCCCTCATCGAGGAGAACCAGAAACTGAACCGGGGCGACCACATCGGTACCGTAGGCGACAGCGGAAATGCCACAGGTTCCCACCTGCATTTTGAGGTCAGGAAAGACGGCATCGAAGTCGACCCCATGACTCTCCTGCCGCCCTTGGTCAAGGGTCCCTAGGCCGGAGGATCACGAAAGGAATTGGACGCAGTGTCCATCCAGGTAGCCACGCTGGGCGTAACCCGGCTCTACTTCCACATCACATTCCTCCTTGCCGCGCTGATCCTGGTTCTATCCGGATTCGGACTCCATCTCCTTGTCTTTGCGGGGAGCCTGGCCTTCCACGAACTGGGCCACATCCTCTGGGCTTCGTTCATGGGGGCGGAGATCACGAGAGTGGAGATCTGGCCCTTCGGAGCCTCTGCCAAACTGGAGCGTTCGTGGCAACTGACGCCTTCCGCCGACGGGATGGTTGCCTTAGCCGGACCTTTCAACAGCGGGATCCTGGCCTCGGTCGCGTCCGCCTTTCAGCGAGGCCTCATGCAGTCGGGCTCAGTTGTGACCGAGGGCACATACCCCCTCTTGGACCTCTTGGTCAAGGTCAACCTGGGTCTATTCCTCATGAACCTGGTGCCGTGCCTTCCCTTGGACGGAGGTCGTCTCGTGAGGTCACGGCTGGCCCTCAAGGTCGGGTATGTTGAGGCTTCCCGCAAAATGGCCGGGTGGGGTCTTGCAGCAGGCACCGTTATGACCGTTGCCGGTTTCCTCGGCCTGGCCGCAGGGTTCGACTGGTACTCCCTTGCGGTATTCGGTCCAGTCATCATCTGGGGCGCCGCCGACGAGCGGGAAAGCGCCGCCAGTCAGAACATCATGGAGATCCTGAATCGCAGCGAAAGGTTGCGCCAAAGGCGCGCCATCCCCGTCTCAGAGATAATGGTCCCCCATGACGCCACCGTGGCCGAGGTCGTCTCCAAGCTCAGGCCCTCCCGGTACCACATGATCCTTGTGGCAGGCCGGAACATGAAGGTCCTGGGACGCGTCACAGAGACCAGGTTGTTGGAGGCCTTCTACGGCGGCGGCACCCATCTCCGGATGAGGGACCTCTGGGACAGGACTCGCCCCGAGTGACGGGCTTTACGTCTTCCGTGCCCCGGAGTATAGCGTAGGTTATAATGCATGTGGAAGAGTTGAGGCCTGAAGTGAGGCCTATCGCGCTTTGAGAGGACTGGCCGTACTAATTGCAGGACAAGACATTTGTGGGTCCTTCTTGGGATGACCTGAGACGCCTCTTGGGCAAGGTGGAGAAGCCCGCGAGATACACCGGTGGAGAACTGGGCGCCGTCCGTAAGGATCTGGAGGCCGCCGGTGTTACATTTGCCTTGGCTTTCCCTGATGTGTACGAGGTCGGAGCCAGCCACCTCGGGTCCCAGATTCTCTACTCCGTCCTTAACTCTCTGGACTTCGTAGCCTGTGAGCGCGTCTATATGCCCTGGACGGACATGGAGGAAATCCTCAGGGCCAAGGGATGGCCTCTTTTCACCATTGAGAGCCGGGCGCCCGTCGGGAGCTTCGACATTGTCGGCTTCTCCCTGCAATATGAACTGACGTACACCAACGTCCTTGCCATGCTGGACTTAGCGGGGGTTCCTCTCCGGTCTATGGACAGGCAAGAAAGGCACCCGCTTGTCATCGCCGGCGGTCCGTGCGCCATGGCTCCCGAGCCTCTGGCGGATTTCGTTGATGCCTTTGCCCTGGGTGACGGAGAGGAGCTCGTGGTCGACATCGTCCGGGCGTACCGGGAGTGGAAGGAGTCAGGCGACCGCCGGACGGAGCTCCTGAAGAGGCTTTCGCATGTGGAAGGGGTCTATGTCCCTTCATTGTACGAAGTGGTGTACGATGGAGGCGGCGCCCGAGCCATCCCCAAAGATATGGACGGGTTCAAGGCGCCTGCGGCTGTAAAGCGGCGGGTAATCAAGTCCCTGGAAGAGGCGCCGTACCCTGACAAGCCCCTTATACCGCTCATCCCGCCCATTCATGACCGGGCAATGGTTGAGATATTCCGGGGATGCAGTCAGGGGTGCAGGTTCTGCCAGGCGGGGATGCTTTACCGGCCGGTCAGGGAACGTGAGCCCGAGACCGTGGATAGGCTGGCCCGGGACATCCTGGAACGCTCGGGGTATGACGAGGTTTCGCTGGTCTCTCTGTCTTCGGCCGACTACGGCTACATCAAGGAGACGGTGAGCCGCCTCCTTCGGGAGAGCCCCTGTGGCGCCAGAGTGTCATTGCCTTCTCTGCGTGTGGATTCGTTTTCCGTGGGTCTCGCCGAAATGCTTGGGTCCTCGTCGGCAAGCGGCCTGACATTGGCTCCAGAGGCGGGGTCGCAGCGGATGAGGGACAGCATCAATAAGAGGGTCACCGAAGAGGAGATTCTGGAGGCGGCGGCCAGTGCGTTTTCGGCAGGGTATTCACGCTTGAAGCTCTACTTTATGATCGGATTGCCCGGAGAGACCGATGAGGATGTCCTGGATATCGCTCGTCTCGCTTCCCGGATCCGCCAGATCGGACGGGATAAGGGCAGGCGACCGACGGTTGTGGTGTCGGTGTCGGGTTTTGTGCCCAAGCCCAATACTCCGTTTCAGTGGGAGCCCGCGGTCCTTCCCGATGAGCTCAGGCGCAGGCAGCGGCTGCTTCGGGGCGCCCTCCGGGGGCCCGGCCTGGAGTACCGCTACCACGAAGTCGATCTAACGGTCCTCGAGGCCGTCTTCGCCAGGGGAGACAGGAGGTTGGGGGCCGCCTTGGAGGCTGCTTTCAGGAAAGGGTGCAGGTTTGACTCATGGCCTGACAACGTGAGTCTCCAGGCGTGGGAAGACGCTTTCAGCGAGACAGGAGTCGACCCTTCTTATTACGCGCACAGGGAGCGCGACAAAGATGAAGTTTTCCCATGGGACCACTTAAGCCCCGGAGTGCGCAAGGCGTATCTGTGGAAGGAGAGAGAGAAATCCCGTGAGGCCCTTACGACTCACGACTGCCGCGCGGGCCGGTGTACGGGATGCGGCATCTGCGTTGATTACGGAGTGGCGGTCCGCCTGGCAGGGGGCAAAGAGGGACCGCTCATGGCCGAGAAGGTGGATCAATGAAAGTGCGCGCCGTTTATGAAAAGGGCGATAGAGTCAGGTTCTTGGGGCACCTGGATGTATCACGGTGCATCCAACTGGCCCTCCGGCGCGCCAAGTGGCCGGTCGAGATGTCGCAAGGGTTTTCGCCGAGACCGAAGCTTTCGGTCTACGCGCCCCTGCCGGTCGGTGTGGCCGGCTTGAGAGAACACTTCGACGCGGTCCTGGGAGGACGGCCCGACATAGGAACGCTTGCCCGGGCATTCGCCGTCTCGCTGCCCGAGGGCTTCGTTCTTCACGAGCTTTACCCGATGGGGGATGAAGAAACGCCCTTTGAAGAGAGTATTCGGGCGTCTTCCTACTTTGTGGACATGAAAGGGGTGAAACGGGAGACCGTCAAGCACGCGTTGGAAGCGTTTCTGGAGGCGCCGCAAGTACTATTTGATGTAAGGCGTCCGAAGCGGACTAAGAGGGTGGACTTGAAGCCGTTCGTACTCGGGGTCGGAGAACCCGAGGAGGCAGATAACGGTCGTGTGGTCTTGGACATGGTAATCTCACACGACAAAGGACGCACGGTCCGCCCGCAGTGGATCATTTCCTCGCTGGGTGAGTTCGGATTGGACTTTGACCCCAGAGAGGCCATCATTGACAGAAGGAAGATCATATTTGGATAACTCTTTGGAAAAGCCTAGGAAGCAGCCTAGGAAGCAACCCAAGAAACGGTCTCTGGAGCAGTTGATTGAGGAGTCTTTGGACCTTGAAGGTGAACAATCGGAAAGCCCAGAGCAAGTAGAGGCGACTTCAAACGATAGGGACGAGCCCCCTGAGAAGAAGCGGCCCGTAAGGAGATATACCCGTAAGCGCGCGTCTCGCCCAAAGAAAGAGCGGGCGAGTGGCTCCAAGGCCAAAGCGTCCAAGGGCGCTGCGGAGCAACCGGTTGAGCCCGCCGGTCCGGGGGAACCGGCAGATGAGGCTCAAGGACGACCCGTTGACGCGAAAGACTCGTCCTTGGAGGAAATCGCGACCAAACCGGACATAGAGGCGGAGGAGCCTCCCAAGGAGCAGCCTTTGCCTGCCGAAAAGCAGGACAAGCGGAAGTCACGTAGGTCCCGCAAGACCAACCAGGCCAAGGGAGAAAAGACATCGACGCCCGTGGTTGACCACCCCCCACACGCCAATCGCGAGATACTCGTGAGCGCGGCCAGGGATGAGACAAGAGTCGCGGTTGTTGAGGACGGAGCCGTAGTCGAGTTCTATGTTGAGAGGCCCAGCAGCCAGAAGACGGCCGGAAGCATATTCCTGGGGCGCGCGATGAATGTCCTCCCGGGTATGCAGGCGGCCTTCATAGACATCGGAGAAGACAAGAACGCTTTCTTGTATGTGGACGACGCGCTCTTGCCGCCAAACCTTGACGACGCAGATGAGGAAATCCGGGTCAGCCGCAGGAAACCCAAGAGCATCACCGACCTTGTAAAGCAGGGCCAGGACCTCATGGTGCAGGTTGTGAAAGAGGCCATAGGAACAAAGGGCGCCCGCGTGACGCGGCACGTGACTTTCCCGGGAAGGTACTTGGTCCTCATGCCTACCGTGAGCTACACGGGGGTTTCCCGGAGGATCACCGATGAAGAAGAGAGGCAGCGGCTCCGGAAGATCGCCAAGTCAATAAAGCCCAAGGACATGGGTCTTATCATCCGTACCGTCGCTTTGGGCAAGTCCGAAGAAGAGCTTAAGCGCGATTTGGAGTTCCTCCTCAAACTGTGGGACAAGGTCCAGAGGCGCGCCAAGTCATCGAAGGCGCCCGCCCTCATCCATCAGGACCTAGGTCTGGTCTTCCGTGTGGTAAGGGACGAGCTCAACCAGAACACGACCCGTCTCCTTGTGGACGATGTCCATATCTACGGCAAGGTCCTGGATCTTCTGGATTCGGTCTCTCCCGAGATGAAGGACCGTGTGATCTTTTACCGCGACCGCGAGTACCCGCTGTTCCAGCTCTACGGAGTGGACGCGGCAGTTGACAAGGCGCTCCAGCGTCAGGTCTGGTTGAAGTCAGGAGGCTACCTGGTGATCGACAAGACCGAGGCCTTGACGGTCATCGATGTGAACACGGGACGGTTTGTAGGGAGCAAGAACCTGTCTGACACAGTATTCAAGATCAACATCGAGGCTTGCGAGGAGATAGTCAGGCAGCTCCGTTTGCGCGACATAGGCGGCATCATCGTGGTGGACTTCATCGACATGGATGTCCCGGCCCACCGGCAGAAGCTCATTGAGGAACTGGAGAGGCAGCTGAAGTATGACCATACGAAGACGGTCGTGGTAGGCCTAACCGGCCTGGGACTTGTTGAGATGACCAGGAAAAAGGTTCGCCAGAGCATTGACGCCACCATGATGAGGATGTGCCCGTACTGCGGCGGGAAGGGCACGGTCATGTCGGAGGAGACGGTTGCCGCCAGAGTGCGCAGGGAGATAAGGAGAGTCTTGCGCAACTCCCATTGCGAAGCCATCCTGGTGGAAGTCAACCCGGGTGTCGCGTCTTATCTCATCGGGCCGGGAGGCCAGAACCTCAAAGACCTGGAGAAGGAGACCGGCCGGAGCATCTTCGTGAGGGGCGCCGAGGGACTACACCTTGAGGAGATGAACGTCAAGGCCATCGGCACCAAGGAAGAGATCGCCCAGAAGGCTATCCCCGTGCAGGTGGGAGACATCCTGGAGTTGGTGATCGAGGAGCCTCACGACAAGAACCCTTCCGACGGGATAGCCAGGCGAGAGGGCTACGTAATCGATGTCGAGGGCGCCGGAGGGCGGGTGGGCGAGAAGGTTTTGGTACAGATCACCGCGTGCCACCGCACTTACGCCAAGGCGCGGCTCACCGTTTCTTGACACGTTTTTGGGCAGCGTGCTAGACTGTAACGGTATCTTTCGAGCTATGGCTAGTAGGGGGTTTCCACGTTGTACGCGATAGTTGAAACAGGCGGGAAGCAGTATAAAGTCTCTCCCGGTGAGACATTCAGAGTTGAGAAGCTCCCGGGAACCCGCGGCGATTCCCTCATTTTTGAGAAAGTGCTGGCCGTCGCCGATGACGGCGGCATAAGAGTGGGTAACCCCTATCTGGAAGGGACCACCGTCAAAGGGACCATCGTTCGCCAGGGCAAGGCAAGAAAGGTCCTGGTTTTCAAGTACAGGGCGAAGACGAACTACCGGCGCCGCTACGGGCACAGGCAGCAGTTTACCGAAGTCAGAGTCGACTCTGTCGAAGGGAATGGTACGGGCACGGCTACTACGTAAGCCTGCGGCCGTTGCCTCCGGTCGCGCAGTCCTCTGCGGCTACGTCGTAGAGGGGCACGCCGGGCATGGCAAACACGGTTCAGACATCGTTTGCGCGGCAGTCTCGGCCATATCCCAGACGATTTTGTTCGCTCTTCAGGATATCCTGGGAGAGAGCGAAGTGGAGTGCCGGGTGGAAGAGGGCGACATGCGGGTGTGTATCGCGCCCGACAAGGCGGCGGAGGAAGGGCCCAAGGCTCTCCTAAAGGCGTTTGAACTCGGGATGAGATCGATCGCTCACAGCTACCCGCAGTCTGTAAGAATTGACGATACTGGGCATTGAACGGTAAGGAGGGGAGTGGCGTGATGCACATCAATCTTCAGTTGTTCGCTCACAAGAAAGGAATGGGGAGCTCCAGGAACGGGCGTGACTCCAAGCCCAAAATGCTCGGCGTCAAGACGTACGACGGTGAGTTCGTGACGGCAGGCAGCATCATCGTCCGTCAACGGGGCACGCGGGTCCATCCCGGCCAGAACGTAGGCATGGGCAGAGACCATACCCTGTTTGCCAAGATCGATGGTTTCGTCTCGTTCGGCCGCAAGGGCAAGGACGACAAGATAGTGTCGGTGTTGGCCGGTGCACCCGAGGTGGCCGTGCCGGCAGCAGCCGTTTCGGGAGACAGGGACTAAGCTTTTTCCAGAAACAAGGGGAGAGATGAGCGGCGGAGCGATCCGCCGCTTTTCACGCTTTTCTAGGGTAAGGGAGGAGTCGATTGTGGCTTCACGGTTCATAGACAAGGTTACAGTGGACCTTAAAGCCGGTGACGGTGGCAACGGTTGCGTTGCCTTTCGAAGAGAGAAGTACGTACCTAGAGGCGGCCCCAACGGAGGAGACGGTGGCGACGGAGGGAATGTCATCCTGAAGGTCGACCCCGGCATGAACACTCTATACGACTTCCGCTACAGGCCCCGGTTGACGGCCAAGAACGGCCAGGACGGAATGGGAGACTTGAGGTCCGGCAAGAAGGGCGAGGACCTTATCGTCAGGGTTCCCCAGGGCACTACGGTCAGGGATGTTGAGACAGGAGAGATAATCGCCGACCTCACCGAGCTCGGCGCCGAAGCCGTTGTGGCCAGAGGAGGCAAAGGCGGCAGGGGGAACGCGCGCTTCGCCACTTCCACCGATAGGGCGCCCAGGCGATTTGAAGAAGGTACTCCGGGTGAGGAAAGACGGATCGAGCTGGAGCTTAGATCTATCGCAGATGTAGGCCTTGTCGGTCTTCCCAACGCAGGCAAGTCCACCCTTCTCCGGGCCATCTCCAACGCAGTCCCCGAGGTCGGTCCCTATCCTTTTACCACCCTCACCCCTCACCTTGGAGTAGTCTCCAGAGGTACCGAGAAGATGGTCGTCGCCGACATCCCCGGGCTCATCGAGGGCGCCAGCCAGGGAAAAGGGCTGGGGCACAGGTTCCTGAGGCACATCGAAAGGACATCTGTCTTACTATATGTTGTCGACGTTACAGGCTTTGGCGACGATCCCGTGAGCGACTTCCTTGCCGTGCGGCGAGAAGTGATGGCTTACAGCGAAGGGATGAAAGAGAAGGTGAGCCTTCTCGCCGTGAACAAGATAGACCTCATCGACTCGGAGGAGCGCCTGGCCGAGGTCTGCGATTCCTTGAGGGCGGTCGCCAAGATGCCCGTATTTCTCATTTCGGCCTCAAGCGGAAAGGGAATTGATGAGCTGGTTGATGGGCTTATGCAGGTGATTAGGAACTGAATGCCGCGATTCGAGTGAATAAGAAGGATTTCGCAGTAAGAGATAGAAATAATGACCTGCGTATGTTGGGTCGTGTCCGGTTGAACAGGTCTTGGGGGCAATCATGACAGCTATCGGTATAATGGGCGGTACCTTTGATCCGGTTCATCACGGGCATCTAAGGGCTGCTGAAGAGGTTCGACAGGGATTTGGTCTTGAGCGGGTTGTGTTCGTACCCTCAGGCAGACCTCCCCACAAGGTAGCGGAGGAAGTCACTTCTCCAGAACATCGCTATTTGATGACACTCCTCGCAACTGCCGATAACCCTCATTTTGAGGTATCCCGCATGGAGATCGACCGGGAGGGACCTTCGTATACTCTGGACTCCCTGCGTGAACTAAGGCGTCACTACAGCCCCGAAAAGGCTTTCTATTTCATTACCGGCCTTGACGCCGTCCTTGATATCACTTCATGGAACGGCTACATGGAACTCTTTGATCTTGCTGACTTCATCGCTGTCACGCGTCCCGGGTACAGCGTCGAGACTTTGAACGATCTAGGGGTGCATCTGGGGGAAGAGCGGTTCTCCAAGATTCACCCGTTTCCTGTGACCCTCTTGGCCATTTCGTCCAGAGACATCAGAAAGAGAGTCAAAGAAGGGAGATCGGTGAAGTACCTGGTCCCGGATCCGGTGATGAAGTACATAGAGAAAGAGAGACTCTATCTGACCGACCCTGAGAGACGGGTCATCAGAGCCGGTAGTCCGAACTTTTTGGCGTAATCGCGCGGGCTGCCGAACCTACAGGTTTTTCGCGGTTACCTGAATCGGAGGCTTGGGGAGAGGGGGTGAATTTGTGAAGACACTGTACGTGGGCAATCTGCCGTGGAGCACGACAGACGAAGACCTGGAGAGGGCGTTCAGCCAGGTAGTCGAAGTAAGAAGCTGCCGTATCATCACCGACCGGGCCACCGGTAGGTCCCGCGGATTTGGATTCGTCGAGGTTGACGACGCCGATGGTGAGAAGGCCGTTGAGGCGATGAACGGAACCTTGCTTGGCGGCCGCCAGATTATCGTCAACGAAGCCCGTCCGCGCCAGCCGAAGTATTGATACTGTTTTCGGCGTGAAGCTTGCCTCCTTATCTCTCTTGGGATGCGGAGGCAGTTCATTTTGGAGAGGGGCTTCCGGCCAGTTTCGGCGTGAAGCCTGCCTCCTTGTCTCTCTTGGGATGCAGAGGCAGTTCATTTTG
>DUUV01000002.1 GCA_012841375.1 Candidatus Fermentithermobacillaceae bacterium | reverse complement strand
GGCATCGCCCTCTTTGAAGCCATCATGGAAGCCGACGACGGAGACGGATTGGTCGCCGCCGGTCTCGGATGCCGTGACACGCTCCGGTTCGAAGCGTCCATGCCACTCTATGGCCAGGAAATGGACGAGAATCACGGTCCTCTGGTGGCCGGTCTCGGCAGGTTCGTGGCGTTCGGAAAGGGAACTTACTTCGTGGGTTCCAGCGCTCTCATGGAGCAGCGTGAGAAGGGCCTTCCGGCCAAACTGGTTGGGCTCGAGATGCTCGAGAGGAGCGTCCCGAGGACCGGCTATAAGGTCTTGGACGAGTCCGGAGAGAAGGAGATCGGCTACATAACGACCGGCTCCTATACTCCTACGCTCGACAAGTACCTGGCCATGGCATATGTGCCGGTTGAGGCAAGCGCCGTAGGCACAAAGGTCAAGGTCTTGGTCCGCAACAAACAGTACGCGGCAGAAGTAGTCAAGATGCCGTTCTACAGAAGGGGGAAAAAGAAGTGACTTATCCGGCAAACCTGAAGTACACAGAGACCCATGAGTACGTGAAGGTTGAGGGAAACAAGGCGTACTTGGGAATCACCAACTTTGCCCAGGACCAGCTCGGCGACATCGTGTTCGTTGAGCTTCCGGAAGTGGGCAGAGAGATCAAGGCCGGCGAGATTTTCTCGACGGTCGAGTCGGTTAAGGCCGTGTCTGACTGCTATGCCCCGCTCTCGGGTAAAGTGGTTGAAGTCAATGACAAGGTGACGGACTCTCCCGATCTTCTGAACAAGGACCCCCACGGTGAGGGCTGGATCTGCGCCATCGAGGTGTCTGATCCCAAAGAGCTCGACAAGCTCATGGACGTCGCGGCTTACGAGAAACACGCAGCCGAGGGTGGCGGTAATCACTAATGGACTTTCTACCAAACACCCAAAAGGATAGGGAGGAGATGCTGAAGACGATAGGCGTCAAGTCTATCGAGGAACTCTTCAGCGACATCCCCCCGGCTCTTAGGTTCAAGGGCGATATGAAGATGCCCGCGGCCCTTTCAGAGTATGAAGTGGCCAAACTGATGCGGGAGCTCTCAGAGAAGAACTCAGCCAAGGACTTGGCGACCTTTGTCGGCGCCGGGGCCTACGACCACTACGTTCCGTCGGTTGTGAGGCACGTCTTGGGTCGTTCTGAGTTCTACACGGCGTATACGCCTTACCAGCCCGAGGTGAGCCAGGCGGTCCTCCAGTCCATATTCGAGTACCAGACCATGATCTGCGAGATCACCGGGATGGATGCGGCAAACGCCTCCATGTACGACGGGGCTTCGGCCGCTGCCGAGTCGGTGACCATCGCTTCGGGCCTTACTCGACGGAAGAACGCGCTGGTCTCGCGCACGGTACATCCGGAGACAAGAGCGGTCACTGAAACCTACGCCAAAGGTCACAACATAGCCGTCAAGGAAGTACCGTTCGAGAACGGAGTGACGTCGCTCACGGAGCTCGACAAGTTGCTTGCTTCGGACGTCGCTTGTCTGGTTATCCAGCAGCCGAACTTCTTCGGGAACATTGAGCCCGTAGAGGAGATCTCCAAGAAGGTGCAGGCGGCGGGAGCCACCCTGATCGTCCAGGTGAATCCAATGAGCCTGGGCGTCCTCCGGCCACCTGCCGAGTACGGCGCAGAGATCGTCGTCGGTGAGGGACAGGTATTCGGGAACCCCATGGCTTTTGGAGGTCCCTACCTGGGAGTCCTTGCCGTCAGAGACAAGTACCTGAGGCGCATGCCGGGCAGGCTTGTGGGAATGACCAGCGACAACCGCGGGCAGCGGGGTTTCGTCCTCACTCTTCAGACTCGCGAGCAGCACATCAGGAGAGATAGGGCGACCTCCAACATATGCTCCAACGAGGCGCTGAACGCGCTTGCCGCCACGGTCTACCTGAGCTGGCTGGGCAAGGAAGGTCTCAAGGAGCTGGCCGAGCACTGCGTCGCAAAGGCTCACTATCTTGCGGACGCAATTGCCAATCTAAAGGGCTACAGCCTCGCGTGGAACACTCCGTTCTTCAACGAGTTCGCCGTGAAGTGTCCTGTAGACCCTGAGGAGATAGTGAAGTCACTGGTATCCAAGAAGATCCTGGCCGGATACCCGCTGGGAAGGGCGTATCCGGAGCTCAAGGATCACCTGCTAATCGCCGTCACCGAGAAGCGCACCAAGAAGGAAATGGATGACCTTCTTGCCGGATTGGAGGGATTGGCATGAGAGGCCTTGAGCCCTTGATCTTCGAAGTATCCAAGCCGGGAAGGAAGTCATACTCTCTCCCTGCGCTTGAGGTCGAGAAGAAGCCTATGAGCGAGTACCTGCCCGGAGGCGAGCTCAGAGAGGCCCCGGCCGAGCTTCCGGAAGTCGCCGAAGTTGACCTTGTCAGGCACTTCACGAGGCTCTCCCAGCTCAATCACGGCGTCGACATCGGGTTCTATCCCTTGGGCTCTTGCACCATGAAGTACAATCCCAAGATCAACGAGGAAGTCGCCAACCTTCCGGGGTTCACCGACATCCACCCGTACGCGCCTGAGGAGACCGTCCAGGGAGCCCTGCAGATGATGTACGAACTGCAGGAGTATCTGGCCGAGATCGCAGGTATGGACAAAGTGAGCCTCCAGCCTGCGGCGGGAGCTCACGGCGAGCTTACCGGGATTCACATCATCCGGGCGTATCACGAGTCAAGGAACGACTCGGCAAGGACGAAGATCCTCATCCCCGACGCCGCTCACGGCACAAACCCGGCCTCGGGTGTGCTGGCCGGATTCCAGACTGTCCAGATACCTTCGAACAGCCGCGGCGGAGTGGACATCGAGGCTCTTGATAAGGTGATGGACGAGACAGTGGCGGGGCTCATGCTGACCAACCCCAACACGCTTGGTCTTTTTGATGAGAACATCGAGAAGATCCAAGAGATCGTCCATAAGAGGGGAGGACTCCTGTACTACGACGGGGCGAACGCCAACGCCATCATGGGTATCGCCCGTCCGGGCGACATGGGGTTCGACGTCTTGCACTTCAACCTGCACAAGACGTTCTCGACGCCTCACGGCGGCGGCGGTCCCGGATCGGGCCCGGTCGCCGTCAAGAAGGACTTGGCCCCGTTCCTGCCCGTACCGGTCGTTGAGTTTGACGGGGAGAAGTACTTCCTGAACTACGATGTGCCCAACACCATCGGCCGGGTGAAGTCCTTCTACGGCAACTTCCTGGTCATGGTCAAGGCATACGCGTATATCAGGTCGTTGGGCCCCGACGGACTCCGGGAGGCCAGCAAGGACGCGGTGCTGAACGCCAACTATCTCCTCCGGCGCATAACCGAGTACTACGACCTGCCTTACGATAGGCACTGCAAGCACGAGTTCGTGGTCTCGCCCCAGAGGATAAAGAAGGAGACCGGATGCCACACAATGGACATCTCCAAGCGTCTCCTTGACTACGGCGTACACCCGCCCACCAACTACTTCCCGCTTATCGTGGATGAGGCCATCATGGTAGAGCCGACGGAGACAGAGTCCAAGGACTCCTTGGACTACTTCGCCGACGCGCTCATCGCCATCGCCAAGGAAGCGTACTCGAACCCCGAGATGCTCCACAAGGCGCCTCACACCACGGTGGTTGGCCGTCTTGACGAGGCGGGCGCCGCCAAGAATCCGAGGCTCAGGTGGCGTAAAGGAATGTAACCGGCCTGTAGGATCCTTGTCGGCCCGTCCCCCGGCGAGGCTCGATGGGGGTTCTATGGGAATAACGGTAACACCGTCGGGAGGAGGTTTGCCCTCCTCCCGACACCGCTCATATAGAGAGACACGTAGATGGAGAGACGGGTAGAGAGAGAAGCGTAGAGAGACAGGTGGTGTGAGATTGGAGAGGGACCGGAGTCACCACCCGGACCAAATCCTTGAGGAGGCTACGGCGGCGCGCGCAACAGGTCGCCCGCCGGTCTTCTGGGCCGTGTACCCGGTTGAGACCATGGCAGTAAGCGTGACGGGGACTGCGTGCGCTCTGGGGTGTTCTCACTGCGGCGGACATTACCTGAAGCACATGGTGGACGTGAGACACCTGCCCGAGGCAATCGAGAAAAAGAAGCCCAGGAGCATTCTCCTTTCAGGGGGGTGTGACACTTCGGGAGCAGTCCCGCTCCTTTCCTCACTGGATGAGGTATCCGAGTTGTCCCGCCGCCTGGAATCTGAGGGAAGAGGGTTCAGGGTGAATGTCCACCCGGGAGTGGCGGCTCCTCCGGCGGCCCGGGCCATAGCGGAAGCCGCATCGGTGATCTCCTTCGATTTCGTGCTGGACGAGGAGACAATCAGAGAGGCTTTTCACGGAAAGTGGACGGGCCGCGACTACGTGGAGACCCTGAGGAACCTACGGAGAGGAAAGGCCGAGGTAGTGCCCCATGTCTTGGTTGGGCTCCATAAGGGCGCCTTGAAGGGCGAGTATGACGCCGTGGATTTCCTCCTCAAAGAGGGGATAGACCGGATTATCTTTATCGTCTTCATCCCTACGGAGGGCACGGCATGGCAGGACTACCCCCCCCCGGAGCCACAAGAAGTCGCCCGTCTCATGGCCTGGACAAGGGTGCGAGCTCCCCGGCTGGACATTTCGCTTGGCTGCATGCGGCCCAGAGGCAAGTACAGGCAGGTCTTGGACCCGCTGGCGGTCCGGGCCGGATGCGACCGGATAGTGCTGCCTCACCCCGACGCGCTTCGGGAGGCCGAAGCTCTGGGGCTTACAGTGATCAGGAAGGAAGAGTGCTGCTCATTTGACAGGATTTGACCTGGAAACCACCCCCATCGGAGTCTCGTCGGGCACGGCTTCAGTCTTGGGCCTTGTTCGGGCCAGGCTCATGGAGAAACCTACCACCGCCCACGTCCTGTTCGGAGAGGATTGCCTGAGGAACTGCTCCTTTTGTGCCCAGGCCAGGGGGAGCAAGTCCGCTCCCAACCACCTTTCCAGGGTTACCTGGCCCAGGTTCTCATGGGACAGGCTCAAAGGGCCTCTTGCCTCGGCCATTTCAGCCAGGGTCCTGAAGCGGGTCTGCGTTCAGACGGTGGAATGCCCTAACTCTCAGGGACCTGCTCTCGCTTTTCTACGCCAGGTGAGGGCCATGTCGCCTTCAGTGCTATTGAGCGTCGCAGTGACGCCCGCGTCGGTCGCCAGAGTGGAGCTGTTTTTCGCCGCCGGAGCGACCAACGTGGGGCTGCCGTTGGACGCGGCGAGCGCCGAGATATACGCCAAGGTCAAAGGCGGGTCGTTCGAAGGGGCCTGGGCTGTGCTGGAAAAGGCCGCCGCGCGGTGGCCCGGCCGGATCTCGACCCACCTTATCGTGGGACTCGGAGAGACAGAGGAGGACGCGGTCCGGTTCTTGGTAAGGGCACAGTCGGCCGGAGTGACCGTAGGTCTATTTGCGTTCACGCCGGTGAGAGGCACTGCCATGGAAAAGATGTCCCCGCCGGATGTGGGCCACTACCGTAGAGTGCAGTTGGCGGCATACTTCCTCAAAAGAGGAGGAGACGCGGGGAAAATCGAAGTGAACGACGGGAAGATAGTGAGTATCGACCTGGACCGGCCCGGCCTCAGGGAAGAGATACTCTCGGGCAAACCCTTTGAGACGTCAGGATGCCTGTACTGCAACAGGCCGTATTACACCGAGCGTCCGGGACAAGTGATGATGAACTACCCGAGGGTTCTCACTGCGAACGAAGCGGAACAGGCGAGGAAGGAGAGCGGGCTGGCTTAACCCACACCTTAGGGAGGGGAATTACTGAATGAAGGTCCGCCTGCTTTCTCATGGGCCGGCGAAAGGCAGTCGTAATATGGCCGTGGACGAGGCCATCCTAAGGTCTTGCGCACGGGGCGACACCGGACCTACATTGCGTTTTTATCAGTGGGACCCTGCGTGTCTGTCCTTGGGGTATTTCCAGGACCTATCCAGAGAAGTGGACGTGGAGGCGCTGCCGTCTCTAGGAGTTGACCTGGTGAGAAGGCTGACAGGCGGCAAGGCGGTCCTTCACGATGACGAGATTACCTACAGCGTTGTAGTACCGGAGAAGATGCTGCCGGGGTCGGTGTTGGAGACGTACCGGCGAATCTCTCAGGCGTTGGTCGAGGGACTTCGCCTCATGGGTATCCCGGCGGCCATAGCGGCTTTGGAGCGGGGGGTCACTTCCAGAGATCCGAGGTTCAGGCAAGCCGCATGCTTCTCTGCCCCTTCTTGGTTTGAGATCCTATGGGACGGGAAGAAGCTTATCGGCTCTGCCCAGAACCGGAAGAACGGAGTGATCCTGCAGCACGGCTCAATCCCCTTCAGATTTGACGCGGCCAAACTCGTTAAGTGTCTGAAGACGAGTTCACCCGAACACGCCGAACGGAGCCGGGCGATGTTACAGAGGAAGGCAGCTGGGATTTTCGAGGCCTTGGGGCGTGATTGCCTGAGGACCGAGCTTGAGGAGCACCTCAAGGCAGGATTCGGGACGGCCTTGGGCTGGAGGCTCGAGCCGGGTAACCTAACGCAGAAGGAAGAAGACGAAACCCTGAGACTTATCGAGAAGAAATACGGGTGTTCCGCCTGGACCAGGGAACGGGGCAGGCAGGACGAGGAGTTGCATTAGGAAGAGCGCTAAGGAGGAGAGACAGTGTTTGATGTAGTCGTCATAGGCAGTGGCCCGGGCGGATACGTGGCCGCCATCAAAGGAGCCCAGTTGGGCGGAAAGATCGCCTTGGTGGAAGGACACAAGATAGGAGGCTGCTGCCTTAACGTCGGGTGCATTCCGACAAAAGCACTTGTCCACGCAGCAACTACCTACCTAAACGCCAAGGAGTCCCACAAGTACGGCGTCGAGGTAGGAGAAGTAAAGCTGAACCTTGCCGGTGCCATGGCTCATAAGTCCAATACCGTGAAGCGGCTTGTGGGCGGCGTAGAGATGCTTCTCAAAGGCAATGGGATAACGGTGTACCGGGGTTGGGCCAACGTCCCTGCTCCGGGCAAGGTTGAAGTCACCTACGAGGACGGCTCCAAGGAGACCCTGGAGACGAAGAACATCATTCTTGCCACCGGTTCCAGCCAGCAGCTTCCTCCCGTGCCCAAAGAGAGCCTGGCCCACGCCATTTCCTCAGATGACGCTCTGGAGCTTGACCACGTCCCCGAGAGGATGCTGGTCATAGGCGGTGGCGTGTTGGGCGTCGAGTTTGCCTGCATCTGGAACGCCTTCGGGTCCAAGATCGATATGGTGAAGCGTTCGCCCCTCATCCTCCCGCCTGTGGATGAGGAGATTTCCAGGCGTCTCATGCCGATTCTGAAGCGCAAAGGCATAAACGTCCATTCGGGCATCTACATCAAGGAGATGCGCGAAGAGGGCGGCGAAAAGGTCCTCGTGGCAGACACGAAAGAAGGAGAAAGGAAAGAGTTCCGCGCCGATACCATCCTCATAGCCATGGGAAGAGTGCCTCACTTCGGAGGCATTGACCTCAAGGCTCTGGGCGTTGAGCATGACAAGTACGGCATCAAGACCGACGACACCATGCAGACCAACGTCAAGGGCATCTACGCCATAGGAGATGTTGTCGGCAAGACCTTCCTGGCGCCTGTCGCATCGGTAGAAGGTATTGTGGCTATGGAGAACATATTCGGGCACGAGTCCCACATGGACTACAGGGTTGTCCCTGCCTGCGTGTTTTCCATCCCCGAATGCGCGTCGGTCGGCTTGAAGGAGTCACAGGCGAAGGAGAAGGGATACAACGTCAAGGTCTCCAAGTTCCCCTTCAGCGCCAACGGGCGGGCTTTGTCCATCGGCGAGACCGAAGGTCTGGTCAAGGTCATTGGCGACGCCGACACAGGCAAGATCCTGGGGGTCCATATCCTCGGGCCTCACGCCGACGACCTTATCCACGAAGCCGCCCTTGCCATGCAGGCGGACATGACGGCCAAGGAGGTCGCGAGCATGATCCATGCCCATCCGACTCTTCCCGAGGCCATGTTTGAGGCCATGCACGGAGTGAGCGAGAAGCCCATCCACATGATTACGAGGTAGGGAGCGTTCCAGAGGTAGAGAGCAGCATTTCATCAGAAAGGCGGGAGAGAGATGAATCCACTGGCCCATCGAGACCCGGAGATCTACGCCGCGATTCAGGATGAAAAAGAGAGGCAAATGAGTGTTATCGAGCTCATCGCTTCCGAGAACCTTGTAACCGAAGCCGTGCTTCAGGCCATGGGTTCCGTCATGACCAACAAGTACGCGGAAGGTTATCCAGGTCAGCGGTACTATGGCGGTTGCGAGGTTGTGGACATCGCCGAGAACCTGGCGAGGGACAGAGCAAAGGCCATATTCGGCGCGGATCACGCCAACGTCCAGCCCCATTCAGGAGCGCAGGCGAACACCGGCGTGTACTTCGCATGTCTGAAGCCGGGGGATACGGTCCTCGGGATGAACTTGGCCCACGGTGGTCACCTCACCCACGGCAGCCCGGTGAACATGTCCGGGAAGTACTACAATTTCGTGGCCTATGGGGTCGACCGGAAGACCGAGCGCATCGACTACGACCGTGTGCGGGAGATAGCCAAGGAATCCAAGCCCCGGCTGATCGTGGCCGGCGCCAGCGCCTATCCGCGGATCATCGACTTTGAGGCGTTCAAGTCCATCGCCGATGAAGTGGGAGCCCTACTCATGGTCGATATGGCCCACATCGCCGGACTGGTGGCGGCAGGGCTTCATCCATCACCTGTCCCGCACGCCCAGTTCGTCACCACTACTACGCACAAGACCCTGAGAGGACCCCGTGGGGGGATGATCCTGTGCACCAAGGAGTGGGCCACCGCCATCGACAAGGCCATTTTCCCGGGAATCCAGGGCGGACCGCTCATGCATGTGATAGCCGCCAAGGCTGTCTCATTCAAGGAAGCCCTCGAGCCGTCTTTCAAAGAGTACCAGGCCCAGGTCCTCAAGAACGCCAAAGCGCTGGCAGAGTCTTTGATGGAACGGGGCTACAGGTTGGTGTCGGGTGGAACTGACAACCACCTCATGCTGGTCGACCTGACCTCAAAGGGTATAACCGGAAGGGACGCGGAAGTCGCCCTCGACAAGGTCGGCATCACGGTCAACAAGAACGGCATCCCGTTTGACACCAAGAAGCCCATGATCACAAGCGGGATCCGCATTGGAAGCCCCGCCGTAACCACCAGGGGAATGAAGGAACCCGAGATGAAGGTCATCGGGGAGCTCATCGACCGGACCCTTTCGGCCATTGGCGACGAAGCGAGTGAGCGGAAGATCGCCGCCGAGGTCAAGGAACTGACAGGGAAATTCCCCTTCTACCTATAACTACGGTCTTGAGAAGATGGGCCCGTTCTCTCGGCTACCGGAGCGGGCCCGTCTATGGTAGAATTGGCAAGCAAAAATTCCCATCCCGGGGGTGAATTCGTGGATTCTCAGATGAAACTGGCCAAGATTCGCGAGAAGATGGCCGGAGAAGGCGTCGACGCTTTTCTCGTCACTACATACCTGAACTGGCGGTACCTGTCGGGGTTTACGGGTGATGCCGGGCAGGTCCTGATCACGGAGAATTCTAGCTACCTTTTCACCGATTCCCGGTACACAGAAATAGCTGCCGAAGAAGCTCCCGATTTCAATGTGGTTGAGACCGGTGTGGATATAGACCCCCTGAAGGATGCTCTGAAGAAAGAGGGCGTGCGCTCTCTGGCCTTCGAGAAGGACCAGGTCACTTACGCCAATTTTGAGAGGATGCAGGAGAGGTTCGAAGGGATCCGGCTTGAGGGCGTGTCTCGCTGGATCGAAGGCCTCCGGATGGTCAAGAGTCCTGAAGAGATCGCGTTGATTGCCAAGGCTCAGGAAATCGCCGATGAGGCGTTCTCATTGGCATCGAGGGCTATAAGAGTAGGGGCCACCGAAAACGAACTGGCGCTGGAGCTTGAGTTCACCATGCGCAGGCTCGGGGCCGACGGGCTGGCTTTCCCCATAATTGCTGTGAGCGGCGCCAGATCATCGCTGCCTCACGGACAACCTACCGACAACAAAGTAGCCCCCGGCGACTTCCTCACGTTTGACTTTGGGGCAAGGTATAAAGGGTATTGCTCTGATGAAACGAGGACGTTTGTCATCGATCCTTTGGACAAGAAGCACGAAGAGATATACAAGGTTGTGTTGGAGGCTCAACTTGCGGGTTTGGAGGCGGCTAAGCCCGGAGTCCCGGGCAAGGATGTAGATGCCGCGGCCAGGAAAGTCATCGAAGACGCAGGATACGGCCAGTATTTTGGCCATGGGACCGGTCACGGGGTCGGCCTCGCTGTACACGAGGGGCCCAGCGCCGGAAAGAAAGGCGAGACCTTGTTGGAGCCCGGCATGGTGATCACGGTGGAGCCAGGCATCTACATACCCGGGTTCGGGGGATGCCGCATCGAGGACTTGATCGTCATAACCGAGAGCGGCAAGGAGATACTCTCCGGAAGCCCGAAAGAATTGACGGTAATAGGTTAGCGAGGTGTCCGCATGATATCTACAAACGATTTTCGCACCGGAGTGACGGTTGAGATTGACGGCCAACCTTGGGTGGTCGTTGATTTCCAGCATGTCAAGCCCGGAAAAGGCTCTGCTTTTGTGCGGGCCAAGATCAAGAACGTCATAACGGGAGCGGTGCTCGAGCGGACCTTCAACGCCGGCGAGAAGCTCCCCAGGGCTCACATCGAGCGTAGGGAGGCCCAGTTCCTCTATGCCGTCGGCGACGATTACACGCTCATGGATAACCAGACTTACGAGCAGATCACCGTGACGCGGGAAGACATAGGCGACGGCGCCAACTACCTGAAAGAGAACATGAACGTCGTCATATTGAGCTATGATAACAGGGTGATTGGTGTCGAGGTGCCTAATTTCGTAGAGCTCGCGGTGGTTGAGACCGAGCCCGGCTTCAAAGGCGATACGGCGACAGGCGGTACCAAACTCGCCAAGCTCGAGACCGGAGCAACGGTGAAGGTCCCGCTCTTCGTGAACGTGGGCGATGTCCTGAAAGTGGACACTCGCACGGGCACGTATATCGAGCGGGTATAGCGCCTGCACGGGTAATAACGTGCCGTGGCGACCGCAGGCGGCAGGCATCTCTGTGAGCAAGACCGTTCCGGGAGACGACAACAGAAGGAGGGGTTCAGATGTCTCAATTGAGGGAGAGAGTCTCGTATCTCCAGGGACTCATTGAAGGCCTGGACATATCGGACAGCACCAAGGAAGGAAAGGCTATAAAAGTCATTTCAGACGTGCTCAAGGAGATGGCCCAGGCCATTGAGAAACTGGCTGAGGCCCAGGACGATTTGGAAGACTACGTGGAATCGGTCGACGAGGACCTTTCAGATGTCGAGGAAACCGTGTACGGCAGTGACTTCGTGGAGATCGAGTGTCCCAACTGCGGGGAACTTCTGGAGATTGAGGCATCGGTTCTGGACGATCCCGAGAACCAGATAGTCTGCCCTGAGTGCGGAGATTCGTTCTCTCAAGATGACATCGAATGGGATGACTACGACGATCTGGACGTCGAGCTCGAATGCGATTGCGACGATGACGAGTCGTGCTCGTGTGACGATGACGACGATGAGGAGCCGGAGAAGGACTAAGATCCGGTAGAGCGATTCTGCCGGAGACCGGGTTGGGCCCCTAGTTGCCCTAGAACCGTGTCTCCTGACTGACCGAGTAAAGAGGCGCCCGAAAGGGCGCCTTTCCTTTTGAGGCCTCCCCAGTCATACAGACGTGACTTCCAAAATATGTTATGACAACGGGAGAGTGAAGCGATTGATAGGTTCCCCAGCGAGAACAGGCGTTTTGCCGGCCCCTGCTCCGCCCAACCGGAGTTCTGTATACTCGCCGCCGGCGTCATGGGATGCCGGGTGGGAGGCCTTTGAGCGCGATATCCTTCCGCTTGTACCCGACCGGATCAGGCTCGGCATACTCGCCTCCTTGCCCCGGGGGATGGCCGTCAACGAATTGCGGCTGCGGGCAGGCCTGCCGGTCTGCGCGGTACTGCCGGCGCGAGACATACTCTTTGACGGGTCAGGTCCAAGCGTCCCTTGCCTGATCGCCACCGGAGAGGAGATCGGGCGCACCCTCTCTCTCGTAAGCGACTGTTCATATTACGCCCTGGAGAGCGAGTTCGCCAACGGCTACATCACCATTCCCGGGGGGCACAGGGTTGGGCTTACCGGACAGGCTGCCGTCTGGGCCGACGGAACCGTACGAATACGCGACGTCTCGGGGCTCAGTTTCAGGATAGCCAGGGCGGTCAAGGGAGCCGGCGCTCGTTTGGCTCGAGAACTGGCCGGGTCATACGGGCGGTTGGCGTCAACACTGATAGTCTCACCCCCCGGAGCGGGCAAGACGACACTCTTGCGCGACCTATGCCGCATCTCGGGCGAGGGGATGCCGGAGGCGGGGATCCGGCCCTCCCAGGTAGGCATCGTAGATGAACGTTCCGAGATAGCGGCGTGTTACGGCGGTATCCCCCAGCACGACGTCGGGCCTCGCGCAGACGTGCTTGACAGGTGTCCCAAAGCCAGGGGAATCATGATGGTCATGCGTTCCATGGGACCGGAGGTTATCGCCACAGACGAACTCGGAGGAGAGGAAGACGCCAGGGCCGTCGCGGCAGCCATTTCAGGCGGTGCCGTGGTGCTGGCCACGTGCCATGGAAACGACCTGGAACAGGTGAGGAAGCGCCCATATTCAAGATGGCTCTTGAGTGAGGGCTACTTCGATAAGGCTGTCGTTCTCTCAAGGCGGAAAGGCCCCGGGACTGTCGAGTATGCCGGGGACCTCCCGCGGACTTAGCGCCCTCCGGGAGGCCCCTGGGGTGCCCGTCCCGAACGCCGCCGGCAAGGCAGAGGACGCGCCCCCATGAGGAGGTGTGAAGGTGTTCTTGAAACTGGCCGGGTCGTTCTTGCTTCTGGGGACGGCTGCAGCCGCAGGTTTTGGCACTGCCCGTGGGGTGGAGGGTCAGATTGAGGAGCTCCGGAGGCTTGTGACCGCCCTCCAGGCGCTTTCAACGGAAGTATCGTATGTGCTGAAACCGCTGCCTCAGGCCCTCACTGCAGCGGGTCAGAGGGCAGGGGGCGCTGTCGGCGAGTTGTTCTGCTTGTTGGGCAGCCGCTCCGGGTTATCCGGCAGGCGCACTCCGGAAGACGCCCTGGAGACGGTGTTGAATGAGACGTGTCTGGGCGAACTGCCCCGGCTTGCCAGGGAGACCATTGGAGAACTGGTCAAATCTTTGGGTACAAGCGGTCATACGGAGCAAGTCAGGCATATAGACATGTCCATAGACAGAGTCAGGTCGTTCCTCAGTTCCATGGAAGTTGAATACGGGAAAAGGGCCAGGATGTACAGGTATCTGGGGGTTCTCGGCGGACTCATGGCCGTGATCGTGCTCATCTAGACGAGGAGGTTAGTCCATGCTAAGCGTTGACCTCATCTTCAAGATCGCCGGGCTGGCGATAATCGTTTCCGTCCTGCACTCAGTCCTCAAGCAGGCGGGCAAAGAGGAGTACGCGTGGCTGGTCACTCTTACCGGCATAGTCATAGTGCTTACGTTGGTTACGGGATTGATCGCAGACTTCTTCGACGCAGTACGTTCCACATTCCAGTTGCCATGAGGTGTTTCCGGTGGACATCTTCCAGGTAGCCGGGCTGGGCATCGTCGCCAGCGTCGTCTTGCTCCTCATACGGAAAGAGAGGCCCGAACTGTCCCTGGGCTTGGCGCTCGTGGTGGGACTCATGCTGTTCTTCATGATATTGCCCAGGCTATCGTCGGTCATTGCCGTTTTCGGGGTGTTGGCTACCGAGTCCGGCCTAGAGCCCTTGTATTTCGGAATCATCCTAAAGGTCCTCGCTATCTCGTACATCTCCGACCTGGGAGCTTCCATCTGCAGGGACGCTGGCGAGGAAGTGGTGGCTACACGGGTAGAGATGGCAGGGAAGATCCTGATCCTCGTATCGGCTTTGCCCATCGTTCAGGAAGTGTTGAACGTGATAAGGCTGCTTATGACGTGAGGGCGTGTGGAGGTGAGAGGGTGAGAAGACCGCGCAAGAAAAGCAGCATGACAACGCTTGTTATGGTACTGGGCATCTTGGCCTTTTTGTCGTGCGCCGCTGCGCTTCCGTCCGGCACCCTCGAGCCCCTTGAGTCCTCCGGAGGAGAGCCCGGTGACGTTGGGCATCCTGCGGGAAGCCTTCCATCGTGGAGTTCTTCTCTCCGGAACCTGGAAGATTCCGGGGTAACCAGCCCAATCGACAGGGTTTTCCGGGACATCATCGGAGACGGGGGGCTGAATTGGCGGGAAATGGTTTCCGGCATCCTTACAGGTAAGGGGCTGGATTTCTCAGAATTGGGTCGAGCGTTCTCCAAGACCGTCGCCGGTGGCCTCTTGGCCAACTCAAAGATCCTGGGGAAGATCGTCCTCATAGGCGTTGCCATGGCTTGCCTGGAGATCCTCACCAACACCATCTCGCCCGGAGGATCCAGCAAGCTGGCCATGTGGGCGTCTCATCTGGCCCTCATTGCTCTGGCCGTCCTCTCCTTCCGGGACGTCCTGGGGATCGCCAGGACTGCCATGGAGAACCTACGTGCCGCGTTTTTCGCGTTCGTCCCGGCCCTTTCCAGCCTCTCGCTGGTTTCTGGCATGCCCGTGACGGCGTCGGTGGTTCATCCTCTCGTGTTTGGGATGGGGACCATGGCAAGCGTATTCGTCCTGGATGTGGCGTTTCCCATGATATACACGTCGATCGCTGTGGACATGGCCGGCAATCTCGGCGGCGGAGACCGCGCCTCGGGTGTCGCGTCCATGCTGCGGCAGGCGGCCTTCTTAGGGACCGGAGTGCTTATGGCGTGTTTCGTTGGAGCGGTGGCCGGGCAGAGGGCGGCCTCCGGACTGGCCGACGGGATGGCTTTCAGGACCGCCAAGTATATGAGCGGTACTTTCATCCCCGTCGCGGGGAAACTCGTTAGCGACACCATGGATATGTTTTTCTGTTCGGCCTACAGTCTGAAATCAGCCATAGGGCTTGTGGGCAGCATCGCTTTGTTCGGCGCTCTCTTCTCACCCTTACTTGAGATACTGTCCTGCCTGGTTGTCTGGAAGATCTCGGTGGCCGTCCTCGGGCCCCTGTGCGGGAACTCGGTTCACAAGTCCCTGAAGAGCATGGCCGACGGAATTGCCCTTCTGGCCATGGCGGTGTTCGTCACTTGTTTCGTGTTTGTCATCTGCCTGTCGCTGGTGGCCCGGGCAGTAAGGCCGGTGTGAGGGCGCCCCTCCGAGAGCGTACGAGGCCAGGCGTGAGCCGCAGGCGGACGAAGGGCGCAAAACGCGGGGCAGGGTCTTGGGCCTTTGGTAAGGAGGGTTAGGCCTATGGAGTCGGTCAAAGTGTGGGCGCGAGGCGTGTTTCTGCTTGCGGTGTTTTCGTCGACCGTGATGCTTCTCGTGCCCAAGTCCTTCATCAAGCAGGCCAAGTTCGTTTCGGAAATGCTTCTCTTGCTGTGCGTCATAGTGCCGCTCGCAGGGCTCTTGAGATCGGGAACTGCCGGCCCTCAGCCGACCTCACTACCCACTGCCTTTACCGATTTTTCGCTGGGCCAGTTCTACTCTATGGAGACGGCCCAGCGCATAGCCGAGTTGGCCGGCAAGTGCGGGGTCGAGACCCAGGAGGTCTCGGTAACCACCAAAGACGGAGGATTTTCCCTGGATAGGGTTCTGGTCGCGGTAATGCCGGGTTCTCCGGAGGACCGGCTGGAAACGTTCCGCGAGGCTATCGGGGTCTACACGGGAATCCCGGAAGACAAGGTCGAGATCCTGGTGTCCGGTCCCTGATGATTTCCTGCAAGAGCTTGGGCCCCGGATACCGGGCGGCTGTAGAACCCGGCCCCGTGAACTCTAGAGAGGAGGGGACATCACCTTCAAGACGCGAGAGGAGGCGAAACCAAGGAGTATGGATTTGAAAGCTGTTCTCAAGCCGCAAAACCTGCGACTTTTAGTGCTGGCTCTCATAGGAGTGGCTTTGATTCTTGTTGGGACGTTCGTGAGCGCTCGCCCCAAGAGCCAGGGCGCCGAAGGCACGCCGATAGCCGATCTAGTGGAGCAGGCCAGGCTGATCGAGGCCGCCCTTGAGGAGGCCATTGGCTCCATCCGCGGCGTGGGCAAGGTCCGCGCAAGAGTCACGCTATCATCAGGTCCTGAAAATGTGTACGCCGAGAACGTGACGAGGTCCAGCACATCTCAGACAGAGACCTTGGAAGGCGGCCAGATGAGGCAGAATCTCTCGGAGAACGAGTCTTCTCAGCCGGTCAGCGGCCGTTTCGGCTCATCCGAGACGCCGCTTCTCGAGAGGATAATCCCCGGCCAAGTGGCAGGTTGCCTCATAGTCGCCCAGGGCGCGTCCGCGTCAGGCGTAAAGGAAGATATCTACCGGGCAGCCCAGGCCCTCTTGGGTATTCCTCTCTACAGGATAGAGGTCGCTCCCATGAAAGGAGGAGACTAGCGTGAGGTTCGCAAGTTTCTCAAGTGGCGTGACGGGTGTCCGTCTGTGGAAGAGGGTCAACTGGAGAGCCATCTTGTATCTTGTGGTGTTGGGGCTTCTCCTCTATTATGTGGGGTCCAATTGGTCTCGTTTCGCTTTGTTCTTCTCGGAAGACGGCGCCGTGCCGGCAACTGCCGGGCACGACGGAGGCACCGACTTCTTCATTGAGTTCCGCCTGGACAGGGAGAAGACCCACAAAGAGCAGGTCGATATGATCAAGGCCGTGATGAATGATTCCAAGGCGTCGAAGGAGGCGCGGGACGCCGCCCATGCCCAGTATCTCTTCCTTGTAGACACTATGGGGAAGGAGCTAAAGGTGGAGGGGCTTCTCAAGGCGAAAGGATGGGACTCTCTGGTCTTCCTGTCTCCCGACGCCTGTACCGTGGCAGTAAGGGCAGAGTCTCTAGGCGAGCGGGATGTCGCCCAGATCGGGGAAGCCGTCAAAAAGGTGACTAAACTGGGACTCGAGAAGATCACCGTGTTCTCTTGTCCCTGAGGCTACCGGGAGATGATGGCCGGGCAGGTGGCGCAAAGTCCCGTCGCCGGACTGCCGCCCGGGCAGCCGGAGGGCCGTCGTTGCAGGTAGACTGGAACGGTCTGTATAATGGTTCATATAGTGTCAACCGGAGAGAACGGTGAGACTCAGGGTTCCTGTGTCCCCGGGGCCGGTTTAGGAGGCTGTTTTGGTGCCAGAAGAAGAACCTACCGGGCTCGACACCGGTGTTCGCGCCGAATCAGAAGTCAAAATATCCGATGAAGTGATCGGAGCCATAGCGAGTACCGCAGCGTCACAAGTTCAGGGAGTCGCCGGGATGTCCAGCAGCATTGTGGGCGATATAGGCGGAGCTATCCTGGGAAGGAAGAACCCTACCAAGGGAGTTCGCGTCATATCAAACGACAGCGAAGTGGCTTTGGACCTCTACCTTTCGGTGAGGTACGGAGCCCGCATACCGGAAGTCGCGTATAAGGTTCAGGAGAGCGTCAAGAAGTCGGTGGAGAGTATGACCGATCTCAAGGTGACTCAGGTCAACATCCACGTTCAAGGAGTAACGTTCCATGACCAAGGAAGCTCCGACGCTCATGACCAATAATCCGGTGGGGTGGTCGCATGGGGATACTTGATAGGGTAGTTCTTAGCCTGTATGCATTGGCTTTCACGGTAATGTCTTTGTTCACGCTCTTGGTGACGTTTGGCTGGGAGGCTCCCGCAAGGTGGTTCCAGGACACGATGATGTCGTCGCAAGGCAGGACTACCGTGGGGGTCGTATCATCTCTCATAGTCCTGGCCGGAATCAGGTTCATCTACTACGCCTTCAAGAGGGTACCCGACCAGGCGGTCATCCACGACGGCGAGATGGGAGAAGTCCGCATCTCCCTGGTCGCGGTGAAGAGTCTGGTTACGAGGGTCGCGTCCAAGATCCCCGGTGTCAGAGAGGTAAAGACGCGGGTCTTTTTGTCCAAGGGAGGGACAGGCATTTCGGTGGCCCTGGATGTGAAAGCCGCTCTTGACGCGAACTTGCCCGATCTCTCCGACAAGATTCAGAAAGCCACCGCGACCTATGTCCGCGATATCGTAGGCGTTACCGTTGATTCGGTGAAGGTAGCGGTGTCCGACATCGCTCTTGACTCCAGGCGCTAGGAGGTACTTCCGCATGTCGCAAGTATGGGAGAGGCTCCTCCAGTACATAAGGGATTATCCGGGCAGAGTTGTCGGCACAACCCTGGGACTTCTGTGCGGCGTGTGCCTCATCTCCCTCGGCTTGTGGAAGACACTGGTCCTGGGGACGTTCGGGTTTCTCGGGTATTCTATAGGCAAGTGGACCGACGATGAAGGAAGGGGTATTAAGGAGTTCCTGGAAGAAAAGCTTCCGGGAAGACCTGATTTCCATTGAAGACAAAGAAGGCTTCGCTTAGACGGCGTGACTCCAGGATCCTTGCGCTTTCGGTGCTCTATTGTTGGGAAAGCCTCAAGGAAGGCGACCCTGAGTCCATATTCCATGATGTAGCCCGGGACTTCTTCGGAGACCCCGCTCCAGAGGACGTACCCGGCAGGCTTCACTACGCCAAACGGCTCTTCCTCGAGACTGTGAACCACGTAGGCGAGATCGACGCCCTTATATCCCGCGCCTCCCAAGGGTGGGCCCTCTCAAGAATGCCCAGAGTCGACCTGGCTATTTTGAGGCTTGCCGTCGGCGAGATACTGTACGTGAAAGAGGCGCCCTTCGAAGTCGTCATAGACGAAGCCCTGGAGATGTGCAAGGAATTCAGCACCCACGCAAGTCCTAGATTTGTGAACGGGGTCATTATGGGCATTTTCCGTGATGTTTAGTACAATGTGAGGTGGTGCTTTAGGGCGCAAAGTGAAAAGTGGGAGGAAGCCGGATGAACGAGATACTGGTGAAGAAGGATCTCACCCCTGTAACGAAGCTCATTGTTGTCAGGAACCCCTATGTTGCGGCAAAGGCCCAGCCGGGCCAATTCATCATCCTGCGCGTAAGGGAGAACGGCGAGAGAATCCCCCTTACCATTGCCGACTTCGACCGGGAAGAAGACACCATTACGCTGGTCTTCCAGGAAGTCGGGTTCAGCACTAAGCTCCTGGGCAAGCTCGAGGTCGGTGACTCAATACTGAACCTGGTGGGGCCCCTGGGAATCCCTGCCGAGCTTCCCACAAGCGGAACCGTCGTTGCCGTCGGAGGCGGAGTTGGTGTGGCTCCCATTCTGCCCAAGTGCAAGGAACTCCACAAACGCGGAGTCAATGTCGTGAGCATCATCGGAGCCCGTTCAGAAGACCTCATCATCCTGGAGGACGAGATGAGGGCGTGCTCGAGCGAAGTCCACATCTGCACCGACGACGGAAGCCGCGGGTTCAAGGGCTTTGTTTCGGACAAGCTTAAGGAACTCATAGACGGAGGACTCAAGTGCGATGAGGTAGTCGCCGTCGGTCCCATCCCCATGATGCGCGCCACCTGTGAGACCACAAGGCCTTACGGACTCAAGACCTGGGTGTCCATGAACCCCATAATGGTGGACGGCACCGGTATGTGCGGTGCCTGCCGCATCACTGTCGGCGGCCAGACCAAGTTTGTGTGTGTCGACGGCCCGATGTTTGACGGTCACGAGGTTGACTGGGCCGAAGCTTGGCGAAGGGCTGGGATGTACAGGGATGAAGAGAAGGTAGCCGTAGAGAGCTGCCAGTGCGGAGGTGGTAAGTAATGGCCGTCAAAGAGAGAACGCCTATGCCAATGCAGGACCCCGCCGAGCGGGCACGCAACTTCTCCCAGGTGGCGACTGGATATACTGAGGAAATGGCGCTGGCTGAAGCCTCACGCTGCCTCCAGTGCAAGAATCCCCGGTGCGTAGAGGGCTGTCCCGTATCGGTTCAGATACCTACGTTCATCGGACTCATCAAAGAGAGAAAGTATCGCGAGGCCATTGAAACGATCAAACAAACAAACAACCTCCCGGCCGTCTGCGGGCGGGTCTGTCCGCAAGAGTCTCAGTGCGAGTCCAAGTGCGTGCTTCTCCGGACCGGACACCCTATAGCCATCGGTCGACTGGAGCGGTTCGCCGCAGACTGGGAGGCTAAGGGCGGAGCCCTTGTCCCCGAGAAGCCTGCCCCCAACGGCAAGAAGGTCGCCGTGGTAGGAGCGGGCCCGTCAGGACTTACCGCCGCAGGCGATCTGGCCAAATTGGGCTATGACGTGACCATATACGAGTCGCTCCACGCTCCCGGCGGTGTTCTCATCTACGGGATCCCTGAGTTCAGGCTCCCGAAGGACGTAGTCAGGCGGGAAGTTGATTACGTCAAGGCTTTGGGCGTGAAGATCGTGACCGACGTTGTCGTAGGACGCACCTTCACCATAGATGACCTGTTTGACGAGGGTTTTGAGGCTGTGTACGTGGGAACCGGTGCCGGACTCCCCATGTTCATGCGTATCCCCGGTGAAAACCTGAACGGCGTGTACTCGGCCAACGAGTGGCTCACCAGGATAAACCTCATGAAGGCTTACCTGTTCCCCGAATGGGATACCCCCGTCAAGAAGGGCAAGAAGGTGGCGGTAGTGGGAGCGGGCAACGTTGCCATGGACGCCGTCCGGTGCGCTCTCAGGCTCGGCGCCGAGGAAGCCTCCATCATCTACAGGCGTAGCCGCGCTGAAATGCCTGCCAGAGCCGAAGAAGTTGAGAACGCGGAAGAAGAGGGCGTCAAGTTCCACTTCCTCACCAACCCCGTAGAGGTCCTTGGAGACGAAAAGGGTTGGGTCAAAGGTCTAAAGTGCGTGAAGATGGAGCTGGGCGAACCCGATAAGTCAGGAAGGCGACGTCCGGTGCCCATAGAGGGTTCCGAGTTCGTCATGGACTGCGATACCGTGATCATGTCGCTGGGCACCTCGCCCAACCCGATCCTTTCTCAGACCACGTCCGGCCTGGACGCCCAATCCTGGGGCGGGCTCATCGCCGATGAGAAGACCGGCAGGACGACCAGGCAGAGGATCTGGGCAGGTGGAGACGCCGTGACCGGGTCGGCCACAGTCATTCTGGCCATGGGAGCCGGTAAAGCGGCAGCCAAGGACATTCACGAGTATCTATCGGGGCCGCAGGATAAGTGGTAAGAGGTCCTCGATAGGCCCTCCTTGACGCTCCCGGTCAGAGGAGGGATGTGGTCGCAGGAGCTCGAAGTTAGGCTCGCGGACAAAACCGGATACCGGCCAAGAGTTGGCCGGTATCCTTCATCACAAGAGGTGATTCGCCGCCATGGACCCAAACAAGGCGATAACCGTATCCAGGCTGAACGCTTATGTGCGAGACCTTTTCCGTTCGGACGATTTCCTTCGCGAGGTCATGGTGCGAGGCGAGATCGGGAACCTCCGCAACTACCAGGGCCACCTTTACTTCACCCTGAAGGATGAGAAGGCCAGCATCAAGGCCGTGATGTGGCGGAGTGACGCGTCGAGGCTCTCGTTCGTCCCGTCAGAAGGCGCCCAGGTGATCGCGGCCGGCAGTGTATCGGTGTTTGAGCGTGACGGAGTCTACCAGCTTTACGTCAGCTTTATGGAGCCCTCCGGGCTCGGAGCCCTTTACGCGGCCCTTGAAAAGCTGAAAGAGAAGTTGGAGAAGGAAGGGTTGTTCCGGCAGGAGAGAAAGCGGCCTTTGCCCTTTTTCCCGCGGAAAATCGGACTTGTCACGTCCATCCGTGGAGCGGCCATCAAGGACATCATAAGCGTCGGTAGGCGCCGCTTCAGGGGTGTGTCATTTGTGGTAGCTGATTCCAAGGTCCAGGGAGAAGGCGCCGCCGGTACCATGGTGCGGGGGATTCAAGCTCTCAACGAGGTGCCGGGAGTGGACGTCATCATAATTGGCCGGGGCGGCGGCTCCCAGGAGGACCTCTTTGTCTTCAACGATGAGACTCTGGCCCGGGCCATCTACGCTTCCAGGGTACCTGTGGTCTCAGCCGTAGGCCATGAGAGAGACGTGACCGTGGCCGACCTGGTGGCCGACGCCAGAGCCGCGACTCCCTCTCAAGCAGCCGAACTGGTTGTACCGGCAGCCGCGGACCTCCTCACAACCGTCAGCTCGCGCAGGGAAGACCTAAGGAACGAAATCTACAAAATGATCGGCGGGTATCGCCAGACACTGAGCCTTCTTCGGTCGCGGCCTGCCCTCGAGAGGCCCGACTGGTTCCTGGTCTCATCGAGAGAGACTCTCATAAGGCTGGCCCGCCAGCTGGAGGCCGGCATGGCCGCCGTCATGGAGAAGAAGTCAAACGCCTTTATGAAGACTACCGCCAAGCTCGATGCTTTGAGCCCGCTCAGGGTGCTTTCCCGGGGGTTCAGTCTGGTGCGCAGGATGCCCGACGGGGTGATTGTACGGGACGCAAGGCTCGCGCCTAAAGGTACAGAGGTGGAAGTCTCGTTGATGCGGGGATCACTGGTCTGCCGGGTTGAGGAATCGTTAACAGAGAGCGACTTGATCGGTGAAGGTGAGGAGGATGGCAAATGAGCGTGCCTGAGGACATGGATTTCGCCAAAGCTCTAAGACAACTGGAAGAAACCGTGAAGCAATTGGAGAGCGGTGAGCTTTCACTGGAGGATTCACTCGCCAAGTTTGAGGAGGGCATCAAGTTGGCCCGCCGCTTAGAGGGTATCCTGGATAGTGCCGAACGCAAGGTGGAGGAGATCCTCTCGGGCTCCAAGGAACCCGGAGCATCAGGTGTGGCGAAGCAAGAAGGCGAGCCGGAGTAACGAAAAGGGTCTTCTTGCCCTGGGAACGGCCGGACGTCCGGCTGAAATGCCGTGTACGTCAGGCGGACATACGCGTATTGGAGGTAAGGCCATGTCCTCAGAGGACCTCACGAGAGAGCTAGGCCTCTTGAAGGAATCAATTGACAAAGCCATGGGAGCGGCGGTAAGCGGATACCGTTGCGACGTCCCATTGATCCGCGAAGCCATGGCCTACTCTGCGGGGGGCGGAAAGCGCCTTCGCGGCGCCATCGTCCTCTCAACCTACGCGAGCCTGGGTGGGGACGGCGATGCCATGCCCTTTGCCCTTGCCATGGAGATGGTCCACGCATACTCCCTTGTTCACGACGACTTGCCCTGCATGGATGATGACGATATGCGCCGGGGGCGGCCTACCTGCCACAGGAAATACGGCGAAGCCATAGGGGTCCTGGCAGGCGATGCCCTCTTGACTCTGGCGTTTGAGACGGCGGCCTCTTCCGACCTTCCGCCTTACCGGGTCGTCGAGGGCATAAGAGCCCTGGCCTACGGGGCAGGGGCCGCAGGGATGGTCGGAGGGCAAGTCCTTGACCTGCAGCCCGGTATCTCGACCGGTGGCGGCCCGTCCGTTCACCGGGGCTCCAACGGCGACGACCCCGCCGACCGTGTCCGTCTCACATACCGGCTGAAGACCGGTAGGCTTTTTGAGACTGCCGCCAAACTCGGAGCCATCCTCGCCGGAGCGCCTGCGACGACCGTGGCCCGCGCAGGGGAGGCAGGCATGTGTTTCGGATTTGCGTTCCAGATTATGGATGATATTGACGATTCAGTCCAGGGCGGCTCCGAAGACCAAAAAGATACTTTGGTCAAGCGGGTGTCTTTGGACGCGGCACGCAGAGAGGCTGCTTCGGCCCTAGAGAGAAGCATACGTTTGGCCGGACCGGATTGGTTTCTTGCCCGTCTGTCCAAGCACTACCTTGCAACCAAGCTGGCCGCTGACTCTCCCTCTGCCTCTCCTTCTTGAGGCAAAACCCCAGTTAGAGTATAATTTAATGTGCACTCCGAGTGGGCGCGGTATTCTAGTGGGCTGACCCATCTCAAAGGCGGGGCTAAAAATCCGTCACCGGTCATACCGGTTCGCCCTGGAGAGGGCCGGTTGCGCCCAGCTTCCGGTCCCTTTAGGGAGAAGGAAATCAGGGAAACCTACAACGGCATGTAGGTGTCCTCCCTGGTTTCGCGGGGACACCTGTCCCTACGGTTGCATCCCGGTCTAGGGAAATGACCTGTCTTGAGTGGCCGGGTAGGAAGGTTCCTCCTGAAAACCCGTTTGCTGCAATAAAGGCTAGGGATGGGGGCCCTTGAGGAAAACTCCTAGACCGTCTCACTTGGGCGCTTGTGGGGTTACGGTGTGAACTAAGTGGTGATCCAGCTCTGCTTGCGGCGACGCGGCAGGCCGGCCCTAAAGGGGAACCGCCAGGGGCGCAAGCCCCGGTCGGCCGGCGGGAAAGCCTGCTGGACCTTAAGTCACAAGATTTACTGCGAGCGCTGCCCCTCGGAGGCGAGATGACGACGGCATGAGCAGGAAGAAAAGAGAGCGAGGTTTATATGCCGGCATCTTTGCTTTCGCGCTCAGCGCCTTTGTCCTGAGCCTTTTAATGAACCTGGCGTTTGAGCGATTGTATGAGGCCATCCCGCCATACTTCGGGGTGCCTCTTTTTCTTTTGGTGATAGCCTTGGGCATCGCGAGCGACGCGGTGGGGTTGGCGGCGACCAGGGCAAGAGAAGAGTCTCTTCTCTCCATGGCCTCAAGGAGGGTGCCGGGAGCCCGCGAGGCGGTATGGTTTGTGAGGAACGCTCCCAGGGTGTCATCCGTCTTTAGTGATCTGGCAGGCGACGTCGCGGCCACCATGGCCGGGGCTCTGGCGGTGGCGCTTGTGTACAGGGTGGGGCAGTACATACCGTATATAGACTGGGCGGTGGCAACCAGCGTCGCCGTGGGGATAGCATCCATGCTCAGTGTTGGGGGGAAGGCACTTTTCAAGCCTGTGACTTTGAAGTACGCTGAAAGCATAATCCTAATCCTCGGCAGAATTCGGCAGAGAATCATTCGGGAGAGGAAAGGGTAAATGTCAGAATCCTTCGATATCAAGTCACCCGAGGACCTTAAGCGCTTGTCACCCAAAGAGCTGCGCGCGCTCGCGGCGGATCTTCGCGCCCGCATCATCGACACCGTGTCGAAGAACGGAGGCCACTTGGCGTCGTCCCTAGGTGTCGTCGAGCTGACACTGGTTCTGCACACCGTGTTTGATACTCCCAAAGACAAGATAGTCTGGGACGTGGGTCACCAATCATACGCCCACAAGCTTGTCACCGGCCGGTCTCACCGCTTTCACACGTTGCGACGGCTTGGGGGGCTTTCGGGATTTCCCAAGCGGGCGGAGAGCCCGTATGACGTATACGACACAGGTCACGCCTCAGGCTCTATCTCCTATGCCTTGGGGCTCGCCAAGGCGCGAGACCTGAGGGGGGAAGACTACCACGTTGTGGCGGTGATAGGAGATGGGTCCCTCACGTCCGGATTGGCCTTCGAAGGGCTGAACAATGCAGGCGGGCTGGGCAGCAGGCTTATCGTCGTGGTCAACGACAACTCCATGTCCATTTCGGAAAATGTCGGGGGGCTCTCATTCCACCTCACGGCTATCCGGATGGCGCCGATATATAGGTCCGCTAAGGAAAGGCTTGAGAAGGTGCTGGATAGGATGCCAAGCCTTGGCCCTCAGGCCGTAGAGATGCTCCGGAGACTGAAAGGGGGCCTGAAGCACCTCTTGTTCCCGGAAGCCTGGTTTGAGTCTCTGGGATTCAGCTACTACGGACCCATAGACGGACATGACATAGAGGGCATGCAGCGTGTGTTGCGGGATGCCAAAGCTCTCAAGGAGCCCGTCATAGTGCATGTTGTCACCAAGAAGGGCAAGGGATACGAGCCTGCGGAGAAGGACCCTGAAAGGTACCACGGTCCCGGTCCCTTTGACCCGGCCACCGGAGAAATATACCGGAAGGACGGCCCTCCTGCCTGGAACAAGGTGTTCGGAGAGGCCATGTGCGCTTTCGCCAAGACCAATCCCAGATTGGTCGCCATTACGGCGGCCATGTCGGATGGCACCGGACTGGGCGAGTTCAAGGAGCTATTCCCCGACCGGTTCTTCGATGTCGGGATCGCCGAGAGTCACGCCGTTACGTATGCGGCGGGACTGGCCCAAGGCGGGATGCTTCCGGTGGTCGCCATATACTCTACTTTCCTTCAGAGGTCCTATGACCAGATAGTTCAGGATGTCTCCCAGCAGCGGCTCAAGGTGGTGTTCGCCATTGACAGAGCAGGACTTGTCGGAGACGACGGAGAAACCCATCACGGTGAGTTTGACCTGAGCTATCTCCGGACAGTTCCCGGTATGGTCGTGATGGCTCCCAAAGACGAGATCGAACTGGTCAACATGCTGCACACGGCTTTTCAAATCCCCGAATCGTGCGCAGTCAGGTACCCGAGAGGGGCGGCCATTGGAGCGGACTACCGTGAGGCGCTGGAGAAACCCGAGCTGTTGGAAACGGGCAAAGCCGAAGTCCTGCAATCGGGCAGCGATGTCACAGTCATGGCAGTAGGAAGCGCGGTCTACCCTGCCCTTCAAGCGGCTGAGATCCTATCGGGGGAAGGAGTCTCGTGCGCTGTAGTCAACGCGCGGTTCGTAAAGCCCTTTGACCGCGAACTCGTGGCGCGATTGGTGAAGACCGGGCCGCTGCTTGTGGTGGAAGAGAATGTGCCGGCAGGTGGGTTAGGCGAAGCCGTCCTGAGCTTCGCGGCCGGTACCGGCGAACACCGGGAGGTGGCGACGCTCTCTCTGCCGGACGCTTTTGTTCAGCACGGCCCGCAATCCGAGCTTAGAAAGCTGTCGGGGCTGGACGCAGAGTCTATTGCCGAGCGCGTCCGGCGCCTGGTGAAGGAGGCCTATGACCGGTAACAAAGACCTCATAATAGGTGTGCTTCCAAACCTCTTGAAGGAAGATAGTCTGGAGCTCTCCGGACGGCTTCTCGATTGGCTTGACTCTGAGGGCTACGCCGGGCGCGTACCGTCGTGTCTCACTCAGGTTGTCGGACGACCTGGACACGGTTTACCCATGCGTCTTTGGCCCGAACGGGTCAGATTCGCTGTAGTGCTCGGAGGGGACGGTACGTTACTCGCTGCCGCCCGGGGACTGGGGTCTAAGGGAGTCCCCCTCCTGGGAGTCAACCTGGGCCATTTCGGCTTTCTCACCGAACTTGAGTCCGAAGAGCTGTTCTCTACGCTCCCTTCGTTTTTGTCGGGACGGTTTATAGAGGATAGGAGGATTTTCCTCCGGGCCTCGGTGATAAGGGGCGATCAGGTGATCCGGACGGGGCTCGCCATGAACGAGGCGTGCGTGGTCAAGGGGCCCTACGGACGGATGATAGTCACGACCTTAAGGGTAGGCGGAAACATCGTTGATACGTACTCGGCCGACGGCGTGATCATCGCCACTCCTACGGGGTCCACAGCCTACTCACTGTCGGCGGGCGGACCGCTTATGGAGCCCTCAATTGAAGCGCTCTTGGTGACTCCGGTTTGCGCACACACGCTCTATTCGCGATCGATCGTGCTCCCGGCTCAAGAGCCATGCGAGATCGAGGTCATAGAACCGAGCCATTCGACATCTCTTTGCGTTGACGGCCAGGAGTTTTTCGCTCTGAAGAGGGGCGACAGAGTCAGAGTTGCGGTAGCGGGCCCTAAAGTGACGCTCCTAAGACGCGAGAACTGGTCCTTCTACCACGTGCTGCGCCGGAAGATGAAAGAAGGCGCCGATAGGCTTCCACGGTAGACCAAGCCGGGAGGGGTTTCCATTGAAGGCCAAGAGGCAGATGAGGATTATCGAACTTGTGTCACAGAATGTGATAACAAGCCAGGAAGTCCTGTGCGAGGCGCTTGCCCGAGAAGGCATCCGTGTCACCCAGGCAACCATATCGCGGGACATTAAAGAACTCAACCTTGTGAGGGTTCCATCGGGAGACGGCCGGTACAAGTATGCTCTTATGCCGGGAGACCCTTCGTCCGTGTACCGGGAGAGGTTCAGGCGGTTGTTCTCGGACTGTTGTCTTGATATGGACCGGTCGGGCAACATCATTTTGGTGAAGACCATCGAAGCCACGGCTGCCGCTGTTGGACAGGCCATTGATGCCCTAAACCTCCCGGGCATCTTGGGATGTGTCGCGGGAGATGACGCAGTCTTGGTGGTCGTACGTCAGGAGACCTCTTCCCAGGAGGTTCTTGACTCCTTAAGAAAAATCGCCGGGCTGTGATGGGACATGCTGTCATATCTCAGGATCCGCAACTTTGGAATATTCAAGGACGTGGAGTTGGAGCTCGCCCCCGGACTGACTGTGTTCACGGGAGAGACCGGAGCGGGAAAATCGATGCTTGTCGACGCGGTAATGGCGTGCCTCGGGCAGCGGACTCCCAGGGACCTATTGAGGGCCGGCGAGGAACGGGCAGTCATAGAGCTTGTCGCTTCCATACCCGACCGGCAGGGAGACCGGGATGGTCCCGGAGACTCGGGAGGTCCCGGGTGCTCTGAGAATCCTGACGACTCCCGGATATCTGAGAGTCCCGGAGAAGGGGAAGACCCGCTGGCTTCGTTCCTTGAGGGCTCCCGGGAGATCATCCTCCAGAAAGACATCCTACCCGACAGGTCATACCTCAGACTGAACGGCCGCCTGGCCACTTCTTCGTTGGCGCAGGAGTTGGGCGGACGCCTTGTCGACATCCACGGGCAGCAAGAACACCACTCGCTCCTCAGGCCACAGAACTATCTAGGGATACTTGACGGTCTGAGCAGGAGCTCGATTGAGCCCTGTAGGCGGGATTTTCAACTCATGTACCGGGAGCGCCAAGAAGTCCTCTCCAGGATGGCGGACTTGGGAAGGGGCGACAGGGAAAGACAGAGGGAGATAGACCTCTTGTCCTATCAAGTTCGGGAGATAGGCGACGCCAAGATTCGCCCCGGCGAGGAAGAAGAACTTCGCCGCGAGTTCGCAGTGTTGTCTTCCCAGGAAAGGCTCGTGGAGCTGGCCGAGCGGTGCTATTCTGCCCTATACGACAGCCGGGGTCCCCGGGGGGCGGCATTTGAGCTCCTCGACGAGGCCGTGGAGTGCCTGAAAAGAGCCTCCTCAATAGACGAAAGGGCGGCGGGACCTTTGGATACCCTCCAACAAGCGGCCTTCGCTCTGGAGGCAGGGCTGGACGCCCTCCGCCAGTACCGGAGAGGCTTGTCTCTCGACCCGGGCCGCCTCAAGTTGGTCTCGGACCGGCTGGACCTTATCCAGAGGCTCAAGTCCAAGTACGGTGATTCGGTGGAATCGGTGCTCGATTACGCCAAGAAGGCGGAAGCCCGTCTGAATGAGCTCCTCAGCGCGGACGAAACCCTTTCTAAGATGAAGGACAAGCTGGCAGCTCTTGAGTCACGGATGCGGGAAGTGGGCGAGTCGATGTCGGCTCTCAGGCGGGACACGGCGCTACGGATGTCGGGGAGCGTCACTTCGTCGCTCAGGGAGTTGGGGATGCCGGGGGCATGTTTCTCGGCCCTGGTCGAATCGGGCGACGACCCTCTCCCGTGGGGCTACGACCGGGTCAGTTTCCTATTCACCGCCAACACGGGCGAGGCGCCCATGCCGGTCCACAAAGTGGCTTCAGGCGGGGAGCTTTCCAGGCTCATGCTGGCTATCAAGTCTTTCCTGGAGAGCACGGATCCGGTTCCAACCCTCATTTTCGACGAAATCGACGCAGGTATTGGCGGCAAAGCCGGACAAGCCGTGGCCGAAAGCCTCTGGAAACTGGGCCGCTCTCACCAAGTGCTTTGCGTGACTCACCTGGCTTCCATCGCCGCCGCCGCTGACAGTCATTACCTGGTATCCAAAGTCGAGGAAGGAGGTCGGACCCACGCCACCGTCCGGCTTCTATCGGGAGAAGAGCGGGTGCACGAGGTCGCCCGGATGCTGAGTGGTACCGAAGATCCGGTCTCCCTGGAACACGCCAGAGAGCTACTGAAAAGTCGGGCTATACAGCCGCGCGGCTGACCTCTCTCCTGCCCGGCCCGGTGTTGCAGCCCCCGGTGGCTCGAAACTTAAGCCTTCTTCTACCACGCTAATAAATCCCCTTTGCCCGGCGAACCTTAATACTTGTCAGCTTCGAGCAAAGGAGAGATGACTCCCGGTGATCACACAAAGAACCCGAATGATGCTGGGAGTCTTCTTGAGCTTGCTTGTCGTGGCCGTCTGCATGTCAGGCTCCTTCCGGCTGGCCTTTTCGTTCCCGTCTGAGATGACCCTATTGAAGGGGCAGGATTTTGTCATAGACACCGGCTCTCCCGTGGTCTCGGTGAGCCCTTCCGATGCACCGATCTCCAACTTGCTGCCCTGGAGCGGAACCTCCACGCGTCTCTCTCTCGACACCAAGGAGACAGGTCACACCGCCGTAGAGTTTCGCCTTTTCGGCCTTATCCCTATTAGGCGGGTGTCCCTGAGTGTCCAGGAACCCGTCATGGTGGTTCCGGGCGGGCATTCGATAGGTGTGGTCCTTCGAAGCAGTGGTCTCTTGATCACGGGGCTCGCGCCGGTAGAGACGGTAGACGGGAGACACGTGTGGCCGGCTCGCAACGCCGATTTGGAAGCCGGCGACGTGATCATCTCGGTGGGAGACCAGAAGATCGGCACTAAGGAAGAGTTCGCGCTCATCATAGACCGGGCGGGGAGAGAGGGCCGCTGGGTGGACATCCTTGTGGAAAAAGCCGACGGCTCGGCCGTTCGCAGGACGCTCATGCCTGTGAGGCACCGAAACGGGGGCTTCCAGATAGGACTCCTTGTCAAAGACGCTCTGGCGGGAGTGGGGACGCTTACCTTCTACGACGCGGACACGGGTCTCTACACGGCCCTCGGTCACATGATCTCAGAGGGAGACTCGAGACGGCCCGTATCCATGAACGAGGGTCACATAGTGCGAGCCACGGTCACGGGGGTCAACCCTTCGAGAAAAGGCCTCCCCGGCGAAGTCTTGGGTACCTTCCTGGAAGGGCACGACGTCATCGGGACGATCCTGCAGAACGGCGAGTGCGGCATTTCAGGCGTTCTGTCCGAGCCACTCGATAACGGTCACTACCCCGAACCGATTCCCCTGGGCCTTCAGGGGCGACTACGAAGGGGGCCGGCCGAGGTCCTGACTACCATTGAAGGCACGTCCATAGAGAGATTTTCAGTAGAGATCGAGCAGATCTTCACGGGGTCCCAGAGCTTATCCAAAGGCTTTGTCGTGAGGGTTACCGACCCGAGGCTTCTGTCTCTCACCGGCGGAATCGTTCAAGGGATGAGCGGGAGTCCCATAATACAAGACGGATATCTGGTGGGAGCCATTACCCATGTATTGGTCAATGACCCTGCCAGGGGATACGGTACCTTCGCGGAGTGGATGGCGCGCAACGCCTATATGCTGAGCGGCACGGTGGAGTTGCCAGAGGCCGGGGCGGCTCTTGCCAAGTTGGCGCCGGGCCCGGCGGAAGCGTGCGACAACCGGTAGATGAGGTTGATACACCGGTCGACCTCTTGAGACAACCTCACTACATCCATGTCTGTCATTGAGCGCCCTGACGCGACCAAACCTACAAGTCGTTCCCTGTAGCTTTCCATTGCCTGAGTTGCCTCAGTGAGGTCCTTCGGGCCGACTTCCATGCCAAACACCCCATCCGGCGAGCCTTTCTGCGCTGGTCGTCAGTGCCATATTCGAGAGGATCGCCTGTAAACGTTAGCCTTCCCCCGGCAAACGACTCGGATCTAGGTCTCAGGCAGCCCGATGCAACCAATTTTTGACATTAAGTCTCGGGCTTGTATTGTCAACGATGTAGCCAGATGGTAAGATTTGTCCTGGAATAGTTTGTAAGTACACGCGGCTGGTGTTATCGTCGCGAAATCAGGGGGAGTCACCGGATGCGGAAAATGCGGGTCCTTGTGGTTGACGACAACAAAGAATTCGTGGGTCTACTTCGCGAGTTTCTGGAAAAACAGGATGACATCGAGGTCGCAGGCGTGGCGTATAACGGCGTGGAGGCGCTGGAGTCCATTCAGGAGCTCAAGCCCGACATCGTGGTCCTTGACATCATCATGCCGTATCTGGACGGGATCGGTGTCCTCGAGCGACTGGCCAAGGAGGATGCGTCAACGCGCCCCAAGATTGTGATGCTTACCGCGTTTGGGCAGGAATCAATCACTCACAGGGTCGTGGAGCTGGGGGCCGACTACTACATATTGAAGCCTTTTGATCTCAACATCCTCGCGGAGAGGCTTCGACAGCTGTGGTCGAAGGAGGGGGCCTCTCCAAGACCTGCTCCGTCGGTCAGAGAGAGAGACAAGAGCCAGGATTCCCGTGTAACCACCATGATGCACGAACTGGGAATCCCTGCCCATATAAAGGGCTATTTGTACCTCCGCGACGCTATCATTATGGTGGTAGACCGGGTCGATCTCCTGTCAAAGATAACCAAAGAACTCTATCCCACCATTGCTCAGCGATACACCACCACTCCCAGCCGTGTTGAGAGAGCCATACGCCACGCGATCGAGGTTGCCTGGGACCGGGGGAACATGGAGTTTATCCAGAGGGTCTTCGGGCACACCATCAGCCAGGAGAAAGGCAAACCGACCAACTCCGAGTTCATCGCCATGGTGGCCGACAGGCTTAGACTGGGTGCCTGATCCGGTAAATTGTGCAAGTTAGTGCAGGTTAGAGGACTACACCCTCCGCTTGTTGAATTCACAGGCGGAGGTGTTTTTTGTGCAGGATTCTGCACGAGTCAGACTGCTTGATCTCATCCTAAACGCTACTCACGATGCAATAGTGGCGGTTGACGCCTCCGGTCATGTCTTTGTCTTCAACCCTTCGGCAGAGAAGATACTCGGCAAGAAAGCCTCTGATGTGATGGGCGCTCACGTCCGGGACGTGATAGCCACGACGAAGCTCGATGAGGTCTTGGATACGGGCGAGGCCCAGCTGAACCAAAGGCAGTCGGTAGGGACGACGGAGATCATCACCAACAGGGTGCCTGTGCGAGACGAGAGCGGAAAGGTCGTCGGGGCTGTCGCCGTCTTCCGGGACCTAACCGAGGTCCAGAATTTGGCAGGACAGATCACGAACCTAAGGGAGATCCAGTCGTTTCTGACCGCCATCATTGGAGCCACCCAAGACGCGATCTCGGTTGCCGACGCAAACGGAAACGGTCTCCTCATCAACCAGGCCTACACCAGGCTCACGGGGCTAACCGAAAAGGACGTGATAGGGAAGCCGGCCACGGTCGACATAGCCGAGGGCCCCAGCATGCATATGCAGGTTTTGAGGACCAGGCAGCCGGTGAAGAACGTGCCCATGAGGGTAGGACCCATGCGCAGGCAGGTCGTGGTCTCGGTAGACCCCGTGTTCGTCGGTGACGAGCTTAAGGGCAGCGTGGGAGTTGTCCGTGACGTGTCTGAGATCATACGCCTCACAGAGGAACTCGACCGTATGAAGAAGATCGTGAGACAGCTTGAGGCCAAGTACACGTTTGAAGAAGTGGTGTCGGTCAACCCTCTGGTCTCACAGGCGGTGGAACAGGCAAGGAGAGTGGCGTCCACGACGGCGACGGTCCTCCTACGGGGAGAGAGCGGGACAGGCAAAGAGCTCTTCGCTCACGCCATCCACAGCGCCTCGCCCAGGAGGAATAAGCCGTTCGTGAGGGTGAACTGCGCGGCGCTCAGCGAGAGTCTGCTTGAGTCCGAGCTCTTTGGATACGTCGACGGCGCCTTTACCGGCGCCAAGCGAGGCGGCAGGAAGGGTTTGTTCGAGGAAGCGGAAGGCGGCTCCCTGTTCTTGGATGAAGTTGGGGTCACGAATCTTGCGCTGCAGGCAAAGCTCCTCAGAGTCCTTCAGGAGAAGGAGATCATGAGAGTGGGCGACTCCAAGCCTACCCCCGTCAACGTTCGCGTAATAGCCGCCACCAACGTCTCGTTGGAGCAGTTGGTGGCGGAGGGCCGGTTCAGGGAGGACCTATACTATCGTCTAAACGTTATTCCCATCTTCATTCCGCCGCTCAGGCAGCGTACAGACGACCTCCCGTTCCTCTGCGAACGGCTTCTCAAGAAGCTCAACCAGGAATACGGGCGCTCCGTGGAAAGCGTAAGCCCCCAGGTGATGGAGGTGTTCAAGACCTACAGGTGGCCGGGCAATGTGAGGGAACTGGAGAACGTCATCGGCAGGGCGATGATGAACATGAAGTTCCAGGAGACGGTCATCCTGCCGGAGCACCTGCCGCCCATGTCTATGGGAGGCGAGAGACTGGGGAGAGCGGCCGAAGGAGATATGGGACCGGTTGGGCCGGCGCCTACGCTGATCGCAGGAAGCCTCAGGGAGGCGGTGGATAGCGCGGAGCGGGCGACCATCCTGAGCGCACTTCAGAAGACCGGGAACAACAAGACAAAGGCCGCGCGGCTCTTGGGCATCAGCCTAAGGAGTCTCTACAACAAGCTTGAGCGGTACGGCATCAAGGAACTCGAGGCAAAGGACCGATGTTGATCTCTCGGACTCGGGGCGTGCGGCCGCCCCCGGTTTGACGGGTCCTGCGTGCAGTGACTTGCATATGTGAAAGTCACTGCATATGACCCCGGAGGGAAGGCCGCTTCTCCCGGAGGCTTGCACCCGAGACGTTCCCCTGGTGAGCGGATGTTTGCGACTGGCAACGAGTGTCGGGAGCGCGACCATCGCGCCCCGGAGATCCGGCATGAGTCTTGCTTGTATCCGGGTGAGAACAATTCGTGGAGGGATGCGCTTGGACCTCTTCAAGAAGATGGCCGCGGAAGGCCACGAGCAGGTCATGTTTTTCCGGGACAAGGCAGGCGGAAAACTCAAGTCCATTGTAGCGTTCCATGATTCCACGCTGGGACCGCCTTTGGGCGGTACCCGAATGTATCCTTACGCGTCAGAGGAGGAAGCCGTGATTGACGCCCTTAGGCTCTCTAAGGGTATGACGCTGAAATCAGGAGCCAGCGGCCTTCATCACGGCGGAGTGAAGGGGATTATCTGGGGAGATCCGGAGAAGGACAAAGACGAGCTCCTGCTCAGAGCGTACGGTCGGTTTATCGAGGGACTGAAAGGAAGATTCATCACCGGCACCGATGTGGGCACATACTCAGCGGACTTCGTTGATGTCGGTTCCGAGACCAAGTATGTGGTGGGCTTGCCTGTCGAATACGGCGGCAGCGGCGATACCTCTGTCCTCACGGCATACGGCGTTTTCCTGGCGATAGGGGCCAGTGTCTTGGAAGCGACCGGTAAGAGCGACCTCAAAGGTGTGAAGGTGGCCGTCCAGGGGACCGGCAAGGTTGGCTCAAAGGTCTGCCGTCACCTGAGTGAAGCGGGAGCTTCCGTCGTCCTGACGGACGTGCGAAAAGATGTAGCCCTCAGAGTTGCCGAAGAGGTCGGGGGCACCTACGTAGATCCCGAAGACATACTGTCGGTCCAGGCCGACGTGTTTTCCCCAAACGCGCTGGGCGCAGTCCTCAACGAGAAGACCATACCGCTTCTCAAATGCGGGATCGTCTGCGGCGGCGCGAACAATCAGATGGCGACGCCTGATGATGCCGAAAGGCTCTACAGGCGGGGCATTCTGTACGCTCCTGACTATGTGGTAAACGCAGGTGGGGTCATTCAGGTTGCCGATGAGCTTCTCGGGTTCAACAAAGAGCGGGCGAGGCTGAAGGTGGAACGGATTCCCTCACTGTTGAAGACGATATTCACTATTTCAAAGCGCGAAGGCATCAACACTGAACTGGCGGCGACCCGGATGGTAGAAGAGCGGATCGCCGGAGTACTAAGACTCAAAGCAACCATGACGTAGAGGGAGAAGGAATTGGCATTGACCGGTGAGCTGTTGCTGGTGGTAAATCCGGGATCGACGTCAACGAAGGTTGCTCTCTACCGCGGCGAGACCGTCGTCGCGGGCGCTTCCCTTGACCATTCCGGGGCGCCCTGGGCGACTTCTAGGGAGGTAATCGACCAGCTCCCGCACAGGGTCCGGATGGTAAGAGAGTTCCTTAAGGAGCATGGGATAGGTCCCGGATCGCTCGTTGGGATCGTGGCGCGGGGAGGACTGTTGAGACCGGTGAGATCGGGCGCCTATCTCGTCAACGAGGCGATGGTCGCCGATCTCCGAGACGGCGTAGGCGGGCGGCACGCAGCCAATCTGGGTGGCCTTATCGCATGGGAACTTTCTTCGGAGGGCCGGATCCCTTCGTTCATCGTGGACGCGGTCTCGGTGGACGAGTTAGGCCCTGAAGCGAGGCTATCGGGGTTTCCCTCGATCCCGAGGAAGAGCCTGCTGCACGCCCTGAACATCCGCGCCTGCGCCAGGAGAGCGTCAAGGGACTTGGGGAGGGATCTCGCGGGCCTCTATCTGGTTATAGCGCACCTTGGAGGCGGCTTCTCAATATGCCCGTTCTACCGGGGGGCCATGAGAGATGTAAACAACTCAAACGAGGAGGGCCCTTTCACGGTTGAGAGGGCCGGGACGCTTCCTGCTTTGGCCTTGCTGGAGCTCTGGAGGAGACTCGGTGGTCGCGAACTGAAGCACCGCCTTACCTCAAGGTCGGGGATGTTCGGTTATCTGGGAACCAAAGACGCGCGGGCCGTAGAGAAGAAGGCCAAAGAAGACAGACACACGAGAGTCGTGTGGGAGGGCCTGGCTTTTGGCGTAGCTCAGGAGATATGCGCCATGGCTGCCAGTTACCCCGAAAAACTCGACGCCGTGGTCTTGACCGGAGGACTGGCGAATTCGGCGGATTTCGTGGCAATGGTCAGGGAGTATACGGGTTTCCTCGGGAGGCATTTGGTCTACCCGGGAGAGGACGAAATGGAGGCGCTGGCTGCCGGAGCCCTTCGGGTGCTCCGCGGGGAAGAAACCACCCGCGTCTATCCTGAGACGGAGGCGGTTTGATGAGCCACCTGTTCTACGGTTTCCGCGAGAGAGTAAAGAGAATGGGGAGCGTCGGCATCAGCCTTGTTGAGGCTTTCGACGAAGAAGCCCTGCTGGCCCTGGCCGAAGCCGAATCTGAGGGGTTCGCGCTGCCGTTCTTGATGGGCGATCCTGACAAGATAGAAAGGGCGATAGAGTCCTCGGGCGCGCGGCTTCAGAATCCCGTCATTGTGGAAGCCCAGGGCCCCCTGGAGTCCGCGAGAGCAGGAACACGCCTTGTCCGTGAGGGTACGTGCCGGATCCTGATGAAAGGCAAGATCGGGACCGGGAGCCTCATGAAGGCGGTCTTGGATAGGGAAGAAGGCCTGAGGACCGGGCGGATATTGAGCCACGTTGCATGTCTGGAAGTGCCGGGCTATGACCGCTTCATCTTCGTGACCGACGGCGGTGTCGTATTGCGCCCGGACCTTCCAAAGAAGGCGGAGATTGTGTCCAACGCCATCGATGTGGCCCGGCTCATGGGAGTGGAGACGCCCAGAGTGGCGGTGCTGGCGCCTTCTGAGGTGCCCAATCCTGATTCCGAAGCCAGCGTGCATGCGGTGGAGCTTGCCCGGATGTCGAGAGAGGGCCGCTTCCCCGGAGCGTTCGTGGAAGGGCCAATGGCACTGGACGCCGCGGTATCGCCCGAGGCCGCAAGCATAAAGGGCATGACCGGACAGGTTCCGGGACGGGCCGACGTGCTTGTGGCGCCGGATGTTGTCTCAGGCAACAGCATCGCCAAGAGCATGCAGTACTTCGCCCGCGCTGTCATGGGCGGAGTTATAGTCGGGGCTGCCGCGCCGGTGGTTGTCATATCCAGGGCTGATACGGCCCAGGTGAAACTCAATTCCATCGCGATGGCCAGAGCCTTAATCTGAGGAGGAGGAAGAGAACTGTGAAAGTACTGGAGAGCATGGCAGAGTACGGGCATGAGCAGGTAGTTTTCTGCTATGACAAGACTTCGGGACTCAAGGCGATAATCGGTATTCACGACACCACCTTGGGCCCCGCGCTGGGCGGCACCAGGATGTGGCCGTACAAGACCGAGGAGGAGGCCTTGTTTGACGTCCTGAGGCTTTCCCGAGGTATGACCTACAAGAACTCGGCCATGGGACTCAACATAGGTGGAGGAAAGGCCGTCATAATCGGCGATCCCAGGACCGACAAGAGCGAGGAGATGTTCAGGGCTTTCGGCCGGTTCGTACACTCCCTGGGCGGAAGGTACATCACTGCTGAAGACGTGGGCACGACCACAGATGATATGGCCATCATCAGGACCGAGACGCCCCACGTCAAGGGTCTGGCGGACACCAGCGGCGACCCCTCTCCTGTGACTGCGTACGGGGTTTTCAAAGCCATGCAGGCCGCGGTCTTTAAGATCTTCGGAAGCGACGACCTTTCGGGAAAGACTGTCACGGTGCAGGGCGTTGGCGCGGTAGGGCTCGCCCTGGTCAAGCGGCTGATTGACGCCGGTGCCAAGGTCTTCGTGTCGGATATCTTCCCGGACAAGGTTCAGGAGGCCGTAAAGATCGGCGCGGTCTCGGTACCGGTGGACGAGGTATTCGACCAGGAGTGCGACATTTTCGCGCCTTGCGCCCTGGGTGCGGTGATCAACGATGAGACTGTGCCGAGACTCAAAGCTTCCATCGTGTGCGGTTCGGCCAACAACCAGCTCCTAGAGCCCAGGCATGGAAAGGTCCTGGCAGACAAGGGGATTCTCTATGTTCCCGACTTCATCGCCAACGGTGGAGGCGTAATCAACGTTGCCGATGAGGTTAATGTCGGCGGCTACAACCGTGAACGCGCTCTCAAGAAAGTCGAGGGCATATACAATACCGCCCTCAAGGTATTCAAGACTGCCGAGGAGAAGGGCGTTGGAACCCATGAAGCGGCCGACATGGTCGCCGAAGAACGAATCGCCAAAGCCCTCGCCCAAAAAGGGATGTACCTTCCGAAATGACAGAGGTCTTGGCCATAGACCCGGGCTTCTCAGAAGTCCGGGTCGCGGTCCTCGCTCCGGGCGGCGAAGCGGAGCTTCACACGCTTCGCCCTTCGGTGGACCCCTTCGGGTGGTTCGAGGGACGGTACGGAGCTTGCCCGTCGGGCATTGTCATAGCCGGTGGTTACTACGCGCCGTGCTCACCGGGGACCTACCCGATTGATGAGCGCATGGCAGAAGATGCCGCGAGACTTGCCGGTTGGCATCCCAGGAATCGGATGACAGTCCGCGCTTTCGAGTATTGCCGGCGACACGGAATTCCGGGCGTGGCAGTGGATCCCATGTCCTCCGTCGTGCTTCCTGAGGAGGCAAGGTTCACAGGAAGTACCATGGTGGAGAGGCGCGGCATCTACTACGCTTTTCCTGAGCGACCGGCTTTTGTTTCAGCATGCGCGTCCCTCGGACTCGACCCGGAAGTCGCCCGGGGGATTTCGGCATATCTGGGCGATGAGGTTTCGGTAGCGTCCCACCACGGGTCGCGCGCGATGGCTACAGGAGACCCCATAGCCTGCGAAGGTCCCTTCGGAATGACCGGCGCGGGGACTCTACCTGCCACCGCGTTCATCGACTGGCTCGATGAGACCGGGAGGGGATCCGGTTCCGGCGACGAGATACGGGAGAGTCTGAAGCGGCGATCGGGTGTTTTCGCCTATGCCGGAGTGACTTCCATGACTGAACTCCGGCGGGAGCTTGCCCGCGAGAGCCTCCAAGCCACACGGGCCGTAAGAGCCATGGCCTACCAGGTCTCCAAGGAGATCGGCCGGGCGATGGCCGCGCTCAAAGGACGCGCCGAGGTCATCGTGCTTACGGGTCCGGGGGCTTCACTGGATCTGCTTCTATCGGGCATTGAGGAGAGAGTGGCCAAGTGGTGCAGGGTCGCTTGCGTCGCGCAAGACGATTGCATGCGGGTGCTGGCCCGGGAAGGGTCGGCGGCCCTTACTGCCGAGAGCCTGCTATCACATTCAGAGAGAAGGGGTCCTGACGTTGTCTGAAGTGACTGTGTTCTACGGCCTGTACGGAAGCGGCAAGTCAGAGGTATCCATCAACTACGCCCTCCGTTTGGCCGAGAAAGGACGGGCCGTCACCATTGTCGATCTCGACGCCGTAACGCCCTACTTCAGAGTGAGAGACGTTAGAGAGCGGCTCTTGGCGGCGGGTGTCAACGTTGTGTCGCCCAAGGATTCTATCCGCCATGCCGACCTTCCGGTGCTGCCGGAGGGCATTCGCACAGTCCTCTTGCAGGGTGAAGGAGATGTTGTCGTCGATGTAGGCGGCGACCCGACAGGTGCCAGGGTTTTGGGTGGACTGAAAGACGCGCTGAGGCCCGACGCCCGAGGGCTGTTTGTGGTGAACGCGATGAGGCCGTTCTCCAGGACTCTGGACGAAGCTCAAGAAGCAGTGCGAGGGGTTACATCGTCGGCCGGACTTCCTCCTGGAGGGCTGGTGTCAAACACGCACCTCGGTGAGTCGACCCGAATCGAGCATATCGCGAAGGGCCTGGAATTCACCGGGTCTCTTGGCCTCTGCCTGGGTCTCCCGGTGGTCATGGTGGGAGTCCCGGATTGGCTCAAATCGCGAGACGAAGGGCTGGCAAAGGTCCTTGGCGGGGTCCCCCCGCTGTACCTTGAGCGTCACCTGCTCAAGCCTTGGGAAACCACAGAATGATCCGGCGGATGGGAGGGAGACGTATGGAGAAGAGAGTCGTTTTCAACGAGGACCACTGCAAGAGCTGCGAGCTCTGTGTCGGTATTTGTCCAAAGAAGATAATCAAACTCAGGACCGAGCTAAACCGCCAGGGCTATCATCCGGCCTTCGTCAGCGATGAAGACCAGGATAAGTGCATCTCTTGCGCCTTGTGCGCCAGGATGTGTCCTGATGCCGTCATAGAGGTAAGAAGACCGCAATAGAGGAGGTGGAGGTAAGTGAGCGAATCCATGCTCATGAAAGGCAACGAGGCGTTGGCCGAGGCGGCCATTCGCGCCGGTTGCAGGTTCTACTTCGGATATCCGATTACGCCGCAAAATGAGATCTCTGAGTACATGGCGAGAAGGATCGGCGAGCACGGGGGCGTCTTCGTGCAGGCCGAGAGCGAGGTTTCTTCCATAAACATGGTCTACGGAGCCGCCGGTGCCGGCGGAAGAGTCCTCATCTCGTCATCGAGCCCCGGAATCAGTCTCATGCAGGAGGCCATTTCGTATATCGCCGGGGCCGAACTCCCCTGCGTCATAGTGAATATGTCCCGCGGAGGTCCCGGTTTGGGCGGCATCCAGCCGTCCCAGTCAGACTACTTCCAGTCCACCAAGGGCGGCGGGCACGGCGACTACCGCATAATAGTATTCGCCCCGGCGACCATTCAGGAAGGTTGCGACCTTATGGCTACCGCCTTTGATGTGGCCGACAAGTACCGGAACCCCGTCATGATCTTGGGCGACGGGATGATCGGCCAAATGATGGAGCCGGTAGTCTTCCCGGAGGTCGTGGACGTTGCCGGCCTTCCCGCCAAGCCGTGGGCCACCACGGGCAACGAGGGCAGGAAGGCGAACCTCATCAACTCGATCTATCTCGACCCGGAAGAGCTGGACACCCACAACTGGAAGCTGGAAGAGAAGTACAGGAAGGTTCGGGAGAACGAGGTACGGTACGAGATAGTCCACGGCGATGATGCCGAGTGGTTCTTCGTTGCCTACGGTACCGTCGCCAGGATCTGTATGTCGGTAATCCAGAGACTCCGCAAGGACGGAGTGAAGGTTGGTTTGGTGAGGCCCATCAGCCTGTGGCCGTTCCCCGACGAGGCTTTCGAGAAGGTGGTCGGTCAGGCCAAGGGGTTCCTTACGGTAGAGATGTCTACAGGTCAGATGGTGGAAGATGTACGGCTCGCGGTCAACGGGCGGAAGCCGGTCTACTTCTACGGAAGGACAGGCGGCGCCGTTCCCACGCCCAGGTCGGTCGAGCGACGCCTCCGGGACGTTATTGAAGGAAGAGTCCCGAGCCAGAGCGACTACTTCGACAGAGTAGGAGGTGGGAAATCGTGATCCCAGTCTACACGCGCCCCAAATCCCTGACCAATGTCGTCACTCACTACTGCCCCGGATGCCCTCACGGCATCGCCCACCGTCTCGTGGCAGAGACTATCGATGAGTTGGGCATACAAGGGAAGACCGTCGGAGTGGCTTCCGTAGGTTGCTCGGTTTTCGCCTACAATTACTTCGACGTGGATTTCCAGCAGGCGGCTCACGGAAGGGCTCCGGCAGTGGCCACGGGAATCAAGAGAGTCACTCCGGACTCCATCGTGTTCACCTACCAGGGCGACGGCGACTTGGCCTCCATCGGTATGGCCGAGATCGTGCACGCGGCCGTCCGCGGTGAAAACATCACCGTGGTGTTCATCAACAACGCAATCTACGGCATGACCGGCGGACAGATGGCGCCGACAACCCTGGTCGGGCAGAAGACAACAACTTCGCCCTTTGGTAGGGATCCAAAGACCCAGGGATACCCGGTCAAGGTGTCCGAGCTCCTGGCGACCGTGAAGGGCGCACACTACGTGGCCAGGTTCTCGTTGCACAATCCTGCCAACATCCAGAGAGCCAAGCAGGGTATCAAGAAGGCCTTCCAGAACCAGATCGAAGGGAAAGGGTTCTCGTTGGTCGAACTACTCTCAACCTGCTCAACGAACTGGGGTATGACTCCACAGAACGCGCTCAAGTGGCTCGAAGAGAATATGCTTCCTGAGTACCCGCTGGGTGAGTTCAAGACAGGGGAGGGAGAGTAAGCATGGGCCACGAGATCATTATGGCAGGTTTCGGCGGTCAGGGTATCATGCTCATAGGGACTCTCCTGACCTACGCCGGCAAGGAAGAAGGCAAGGCAGTATCTTGGCTGCCTTCTTACGGACCCGAAATGCGTGGAGGTACCGCCAACTGCGCGGTGTGTGTATCTGAAGACGCGATAGCTTCTCCCGTGGTCGTCGAGCCTACGGCGGCGATAGTAATGAACAGGCCGTCCTTCGACAAGTTCAAGAACGCGGTGCAACCGGGCGGAGTTTTGATTGTTAACGCGTCGTTGATTCCAGACGAAGATATTAGAGGGGACGTCGAAGTCTACAGGATTCCGGCCAATGATGAAGCGAGAGAGCTGGGTTCCGACCGCATCGCCAATATGGTCTGCCTCGGGGCCCTCCTGGGAGCCCGAGAGATCGTCAAGGTTGAAACGGTTATAGAGGTGCTTCCCAAGGTGATAAGCCAGAGGCACCATAGCCTTCTCCCGCTCAACGAAGAGGCGCTTTGGAGAGGCTACCGGCTCGTCAAGGCTAAGATGGCTGAGGGCTCCTGAATCGTATGGCATCCCCGTTGGGGTGAGCCTTAGTGAGCGAGAAAAAAACGGTGAGTGTGAGGGATATTGAGTCTCTCCTGGTTTGTCTTCCGGGTATTCAGAAGGCACGGGTAGTTGTGAATGACTGGGGGGCCATCGAGGAGATCCACATCCTCACCGGACTGGGCAGAAACCCCAAGCAGATTGTGAGAGACGTCCAGAGCGCGTTGAAGGCGCAATGGGACATTACTGTTGACCGGAGAAAGGTGTCGGTCGCGCAAGTCCAGACGAGCCTTCCCGCTCAGCCCGGGCGTATTCGTTACGTCGGCATAGAGGTGAAGACGAACGCGAGGACGGGCAAGTCGGAGATAGCGGTGACGCTTGACCGCGCCATTGAGAAACAGACCGCGGTCTACGTTGGTAGAGCCGTCACCGATTCATCTGAAGTGGCGATGCTGTTGGGGGTGGCCAGGGCAACTTGCCTCGCGGCAAATCTGACCCTGACGCCCCCAAACGCGTTTTTCGTCGACGACGTTACGACTCTGACCATAGGAGAGAGGAGCGCCGTGGCGGTTCTCGTTGACCTCCTGACCCCCCGGAGAAACCACGAGCAGTTGGTTGGCTGCGCTTTGGTGAAGAGGGACATACGAGAAGCGTGCGTGAGAGCTACCCTCGATGCCATGAACCGGCGTCTGGAAGTCCTCCCCCCGAGACCCATTTCCTCAGGCGCCATGGAGAGCGCGGACGGCGACTCGAAGAGAGTGGTGCCAGTAGCCGCACCCCCGGAGGACCGGCCCGGACAGATGGAACTGCCCGATCTCAAGCCTTTTGACAAGACGGACGACGGCGCCCCGCCGGATAGGCCGGGTCCCCCTAAGCCGGAGACCGAACCGGGGGATAGGTCTTAGGAGTAATAACTCGGCCGAGCTTCCTCATAGTGTTGCATATGGCAAGACGATGCGGAGGCTTTTGCGATGCGTAGAACCCTCAAGTTCTCTCCTTTGCTCCTGACGCTGGCGCTGTTCGCTTCCGGGCTGGTCATGGGCATCTTAGGACTCCGCGTGCTTTCGCCCGACGAAAAGGCCGAACTCGTGGCCTATCTCGAAGTCTTCATGCGAGGCGTCCACAACCCGGGGCTTGACCCAAAGGCGATCTTCCGGTTATCCCTGGAGCAAAACGCCCGGACCGCGCTCTTCATATGGGCATTCGGCCTGGCCGTCATCGGAGCGCCGCTCACGTGCGTCCTCATATTTGTGCGTGGATTTGCCGCAGGGTTTGGAGCCATGTTCTTGTTGCGCGAGGTCACGTCCGGCGGCCTCACCATGTTTCTCTCTGGGATGGTGCCCCACAACCTGATCGCGATCCCCGCGCTCCTCTCGCTGTCGGCCATGTCTATCTCGTTCTCGGTGGCCCTGCTTAGGGAGCGGCCATGGAACTACGGCGGCTTGTGGAAGATGGTCGCCACTTATACCTGGCGATTCCTAATGGTCGCCGCCGGGCTCTTTCTGGCGTCGGCCGTCGAAGCGTTTGTATCGCCTCTCCTCCTGTCACGCTCCACCGGATTGTAGGCCGGGTCTAAAGCCTCTTGGCAGTTATTCGTAAAGGCGCAATTTGCCCGGCTAGAGAGCTCTACTGAAGGATCTTCAGGGTCGATGTGGAATTGGATATCTGGGCATTTTAACATTGCTTTTTTCAATGTCAAGGAGGTTGAGTGGTTTGAGAGTCGGAGTACCGAAAGAGATTAAGCCTGATGAGAACCGAGTTGCGTTGACGCCCGCCGGGGTCTACGCACTGGTGTCCCAGGGGCATCAGGTGGTAGTGGAAATCGGCGCCGGGACAGGCAGCGGCATTGAAGACGCAGATTACATAGCGGCCGGAGCCACCATTCTTCCCACCGCCGGAGAGGTTTGGGAGACGGCAGACATGATCATGAAGGTCAAGGAGCCCCTTCCGCCCGAGTATCCGCTCATGAAGAAAGGCCTCCTGCTTTTCACTTATCTCCATCTGGCAGCCGAACCCGCGCTGACCCAGGCCCTCATTGAGCAAGAGGTAGACGCCGTCGCATATGAGACCGTACAGCTTCCGTCCAGGGCGCTTCCGCTTCTCACTCCCATGAGCGAGATCGCCGGGCGCATGTCGATTCAGGTCGGAGCCCACTTCCTTGAGAAGCGTCACGGTGGCATCGGCGTCCTTCTCGGCGGAGTCCCGGGCGTCCTTCCCGGCGAGGTTGTAATCATCGGCGGTGGCGTTGTGGGTACAAACGCGGCCAAGATGGCGGTGGGCCTGGGCGCCAAAGTGACCATCGTGGACGTCAATCTTGACAGGCTGAGATACCTCGACGACATCTTCGGGACCAAGGTCCAGACGCTCGCATCTAACCCCTACAACATCGCCCAGGCCGTAAAGAAGGCCGATCTGGTTGTAGGTTCCGTCCTTATCCCCGGCGCCAAGGCTCCCAAACTGGTGACCGAGGAGATGGTCGCAGAGATGAAGCCGGGTTCGGTCATGGTAGACGTGGCTATTGACCAGGGAGGATGCATCGCCACCATGGACCATACGACCACCCACTCGAACCCGACTTTTGTGAAACACGGTGTGGTCCACTACTCGGTGCCCAACATCCCGGGTGCCGTTCCCCGCACCTCGACGTTCGCGCTCACCAACGCGACCATGCCTTATGCTCTCCTTCTCGCCAACAAGGGCTTCAAAGAAGCCGTGAAGTCCAACGTCCCGCTCTCAAAGGGTGTAAACGTCACGGCCGGAAAAGTCACATACCAGGAAGTCGCCAGAGACCTGAATCTGCCCTATACCCCGCTTTCGGAGGTCATTGGCTAGGAGAGGGTTTTGGTTTCAGAGCGGAGAGGGGTCCTGTCGAAGGGCCCCTCTTTGAATTGACAGCCGGTTGCATAATCGCCGTCAACCTGACATAAGACTCTTGCAGGAAGGCATTTCTACAAGTAGGATATTTCCCCCACTCAAGGGAAACATAGAAAAGCGGATAGACGAGCGTTGGTCGGCCCGTGACATGGGCCGTCCGGGTATCTACCGGGGGGAGGATGGTGTCAATGGAAAGCCTGATACAGGAGTTCATAGACTACCTGGGGCATGAAAAAGGGCTTGCGACAAACACGCTGGAGTCGTACAGCCGTGACCTTAAGCAATACTATGGCTTCTTGTCCGGCGATTCGACTGCCTCTCTTGAGAACGCATCTCAGTCAACCATCGTGGCTTACCTCATGTATCTCCGGAAGCAAGGCAAAGCCACTGCCACTATCGCGCGCAGGCTCGCGGCTCTCAAGGCTTTCTATCAGTTCCTCGTGAAAGAGAACTATGTGACTTCGGACCCAACCGATGATCTCTCGTCTCCCAAACTGGTGAGGAAGCTGCCGAAAGTCCTAACCGTGGACGAGGTCGAGCGTCTTCTCAACCAGCCGGACTTGAGCACTCCCGCAGGGAAGCGCGACAAGGCCATGCTCGAGCTCTTGTACGCCACAGGCATCCGCGTTTCCGAATTGGTGAACCTCAACATCCTGGACGTGGACCTCAAGGAAGGTTTCGTTCGCTGCCTGGGCAAAGGCTCCAAAGAAAGGGTAGTGCCCATGGGCGATATCGCCGTGTCGTCACTCAGGGCTTACCTGGAAGGCGCCAGGAGCAGGCTGGTAGCAGATCCAAAGGAAAGGGCCGTGTTTGTGAACCATCACGGCAAACGGCTTACCCGTCAGGGCTTTTGGAAGATCGTCAAGAAGTACGCCACCCAGGCGCAGATCCGCAAAGAGATCACTCCCCACACCCTCAGGCACTCTTTCGCCACGCACCTTCTGGAGAACGGCGCGGACATAAGGGCAGTTCAGGAGATGTTGGGCCATGCGGACATATCTACAACCCAGATATACACTCACGTCGCGAAAGACCGCTTGAAGGATGTATACGCGAAAAGCCACCCGAGGGCGTAGGCGCCAAGCGTAGGGTCAAAATCCGGCGGGAATCCTAAGTCAAGGATATCAAGACTTGGAGGAACGCCAAATGAACATGACCCGGTACGCAAGGCTTTTCTATGGCATAGCGGCCCGCGCCGTTATGCCGGCGGTCTTGGCCCTCATCTTCGCCTTTGTCCCTGCCGTTACGGCCGGCTACGCTGCCCCGGCCGAGGTACCGCCTCCCCGGTGCGACTCACCTTCCTGCGTGGTGATGGACGCCGTCTCGGGCGAAGTCCTCTTCGAGAAGAACTCCCGTGAAAAGCGTCACCCGGCCAGCGTCACCAAGATCATGACGCTCCTTTTGACCCTCGAGGATGTGGCCGCGGGAAAAGTCGCCTTGAGCGACCAAGTCACCGCTTCGGCCAACGCCTGGGAGATGGGAGGCACTGAAGTCTGGGCCGAACCGGGAGAGACAATGGAACTGGAAGAGTGGATCAAGGCCGTGGCAGTCGCGTCCGCCAACGACGGAGCCGTGATACTGGCCGAGTACATTTCGGGCACCGAGGAAGCGTTTGTGGCCAGGATGAACGAAAGAGCCAGGGAACTGGGGATGGTTGATACAACCTTCCAGAACTCCCACGGGCTGGACGCCGACAACCATGTGACCACCGCAATGGACCTGGCCATTCTATCAAGGGCCGCAACCCAAGTCCCTCATCTACTGGATTACACCAAGATCTACCAGATGCCGTTTCGCGGCGGAAAGAACGAACTCGTGAACTTCAATAAACTGGTCCTCTTGTATCCCGGCTGCGACGGCCTCAAGACGGGGTTCACCAACAAGTCGGGCTACTGCATATCGGTAACCGCCCACGAAAAGGGTTCCCGTTTCATCGTCGTGCTCATGGGGGCCGAAACACCGGATCAGAGGCTTGCCGATGCTTCGCGCCTCCTGGACTGGGCGTTCGCGAATTTCCGGTCTCTCCCCATCCTGGACCCGGGCGAGGTGGTTGCCCAGGCGAGGGTCCTCAAAGGCAAGGCGGATACGGTGACGGTCATCCCCGAGCGCCCATTCGCCGTGACTTTGAGGAGGGGGCAGAAAGGCGAGGTCAAGCAATATGTTGATGTCCAAAAGGTCGTCGCCCCGGTAGTGGAGGGAGCCGCCGTAGGAGCGATCACCGTCCATGTCGATGGTGAGAAGGTAGCCCAGATACCGCTGATCGCCAAGGAAAGCGTAGAGCGAGCAGGTTTCCTGGACTACGCCATGAGGTATTTTCGGGCGTTTACCGTGGGCAGGTAGAGGGAAGTCCCGCCGGTGAGTCTACCGGGGATTCTCGGGAGTTCTGAGACGGGGACCGGCAACCCGGATCACAGTTTCGTGACGTGACTAGAGGAAATGCCCTCGCGACCGTAGAATGGAAAGGAAATCTTTGCCAAGGACGGTGCGAGGGCTTGAATTTGTCATTTCACCGGTCCCCTTCGTGCCTGATAGTCAGGATGTCGGGTGAGCTGGATCTTTCTTCAGCCGGCGTGTTCAGGGACAAAGTGGACGAGGAACTCAGAAGAACAGGGGCCCCAAACCTCATTCTCAATCTTGAAGGGTTGGACTTCGTTGACTCGACTGGACTCGGCGCCATATTCGGCCGTCACCGCCAGGTCACGTTGGGTGGCGGCAAGATGATACTCACGGCGGTTCCTCCCAAAGTCCAGTCCATGCTGGAGATGGCCGGGCTCGCCTCTGTCCTCCCGTCTGAGAGGACAGACAGGGATGCTTTACGGGTCATTGGTTCGGCCCTCCAAGGAGGTGCTCCCAGGTGAAGAACGAGATGCGTCTCACGCTTGTCTCAATCCCCTCCAATGTCGCCGTGGCCAGGATCGCTGTGGCGACCTTCGCTGCTTCCCAAGGTTTTTCCGTTGCGGAGATCGAGGAGATCAAGGTCGCGGTCTCAGAAGCGGTCTCAAATTCGGTCCTCCACGCCTATCCGGATGGAACGGGCGAGGTTACCGTCAGGGCTATTCATGAGGAAAATGAATCCGGCCGGGGAGAGCTGGTGGTAGAGGTAATGGACCACGGCACCGGCATCGGCGACATCGCCAAGGCAAAGGAACCGGGTTACTCCACTATCCCTGAGCATATGGGCCTCGGCTTTTCATTCATGGAGTCTTTCATGGACAGCCTCTTCCTGGAGTCTCAACCCGAAAAAGGGACGCTGGTCAGGATGGTCAAGCGGCAGTGCAGGCAGTAGACTGCGCGCTTTTCCAGAGGGCGAGGCAAGGCGACAAGGAAGCCCGCGAAGCCCTGTTCCAGGCCAACACAGGCCTTATCTGGGCTTGCCTTCGCAAGTATACAGGGCTCTTAGAGAGGGATGACCTCTACCAGTTGGGGGCCATTGGCCTTCTCAAAGCGGTAGACCGGTATGACCCTTCCTACGGAGTCATGTTCTCTACCTATGCCGTGCCCCACATTTTGGGGGAGATCAGGCGCTACCTGAGGGACAATACTCCCATCAAAGTAGAGCGGCGTCTCAAGGAGATCGCTTACCGGGCCGGCCGTGTCATCGACCGGCGGAGAGCCGAGACCGGGTGTGACCCGCCTCTTGCCGAAGTGGCTCAGGAACTCGACGTTGCCGTGGATACTCTCGTGGAAGCGATGGAGGCGACGACTCCGCCCGGGTACCTTGAAGACATCGCTTCTTACGGCACGAGGCCGGACAAGACCACCGATCACGGGTCCCCAGGCGCCCAGGCCGATTCCATCGAACTGAAAGACGCCCTGGGAATGCTGGACGATCACGTGCGGCACATCGTTGAAGGCAGGTTTTTTCACGGCAAGACTCAAACCGAGCTGGCACGGGAACTGGGTGTGTCTCAAGCGCAAGTATGCAGGCTGGAGAAGGCCGCGCTGGCCAGGCTCCGGGTGTACCTCTCGGCTCAAGAGGGGATACTACCCTAGGCGTGTCTCCAACACGAACCTCAAGGAGTGATTCTCATGCCTGTAGTCAAGGTGCTTGAGCTTGTAGGGACGTCTAACAAGGACTGGAGCGACGCGGCCAACCAGGCCGTGAGGGAAGCCTCTTCGCGCCTCGGGAGCATTGTGGGTGTCGAGGTACTGAACTGGACCGCCAATGTCAAGGACGGCGCGATCACGGAATATAAGGCCGATGTGAAGGTAGCTTACCTGGACGATCCACAATGACCCGACCGGGGACGAGAGAGAGGGATGAGTACAACCGGCTTGCCCAATCGTTTCACACCCCACGGCCCATCCTGCGCAACACCCTCATGGCTTTCTTGGTCGGAGGCGCTATCTGCACGGTTGCTCAGGTTATCCTGGACTACCTGTTGACCAAGATGCCGAAGACCCAGGCGGCCGCCATGACGTCAACGGCCATGGTGTTCTTGGGCGCGTTTCTGACCGGGCTCGGTGTGTACGATGAAATAGGGCGTTTCGCGGGCATGGGAGCGGCGTTGCCCATAACCGGCTTCGCAAACTCTGTGGTATCTCCGGCCATGGAGTACAAGCGCGAGGGCTTCGTACTGGGTGTCGCGGCGCGGATGTTCCAGGTCGCCGGACCGGTGATCGTGTACGGCTCCCTATCGGCTCTCCTGGTCTCGATTCTCCGATTGTACGTGTTCAAGTAACTTCCGGGGGCGGTAGGTTGACTCTGAACCGAAGGGGCGCTTCTACTTGCGTATTTTCGGCCATGCCGGCCATAATCTCTGCCGCATCGGTGGTTGGACCCAGGGAAGGCAAAGGCCCTCTGGGCCCGCTCTTCGACCTTGTGTGCAAAGATACCCTGTGCGGCGAGATGTCTTGGGAGAAGGCCGAGACGAAAATGCTGAGGCAGGCCACCGATCTGGCTCAGGCCAAAGCCGGCATTGAAGATGCTCATGTAGACTTTTTCCTGGCCGGAGATCTCCTGAACCAGATCATCTCTTCCAGCTTCACTGCCCGGGACAAGGATATACCTTTCCTGGGTCTATACGGAGCTTGCTCCACTATGGGCGAGGCAATTGCACTGGGCTCCTTCCTCATACACGGGGGATTTGCCCGGAACGTGCTTGCCGCTTCCTCCAGCCACCACGACACCGCTGAAAGGCAGTACAGGTATCCAACGGAATTCGGATACCAGCGGGTCCCTCCAAGCCAGTGGACGGTCACGGCCGCTGCCGCGGTCGTCCTGTCTTCGCAAGGATATGGCCCTAAGGTCGAGGCCGTCACGGTGGGGCGGGTGACCGACTACGGTATCTCAGACGCCAATGACATGGGGTCGGCCATGGCCCCGGCGTTCGCCGACACCATCTGGCGTCATCTCAGCGACATGGGGCGAGCCCCCGAAGACTATGACGCCATATTCTCGGGGGATCTGGGCAGGGTGGGTTCCAAGGCCGCCCTCTACCTTCTCAAGAAACGCGGCATCGATCTGGAAGGGGTCCACCAAGATACGGGCCTCATGATCTACGACATGGAACCTGAGATATGCTCCGGAGCCTCAGGCTGCGGATGCGTGGCGTCGGTGTTCGCCGCGAAGATATATCCCGAAGTCCGGTCGGGCAAATTGAAGAGGGTGCTATTGGTGCCGACCGGAGCCTTGCACAGTCCGACCACCTGCCAGCAGGCCGAGTCCATTCCGTCCGTAGCCCACGCGGTTTCACTGGTCTACCCTGAATGGGGGGAAGGTGGATCATGACTCTCTTGTATGCCTTCTTGGTTGGGGGGGCGCTTTGCGCTCTGGCCCAGATCGTTGTCGATGCAACCAAGACCAACCCGGCCTTCGTCATGGTTTCGGCCGTCAGTATAGGCGCCGTGCTGTCAGGGCTTGGCCTGTATGGACCCCTGGTTGATTTCGCCGGGGCAGGGGCGGCTACGCCGCTCTTCGGATTCGGTCATAGCCTGGTAACGGGGATGCTTGAGGACGCGGGACGCCTGGGGTGGTTCGGGCTGTTTACGGGAGGACTTCGCGCGACCGCTTCGGGCCTGATGGCCGCGATCATATTCGGTTACCTGATGGCAGTGCTCTTCAACCCGAAGGGTTAGCGCTTGCCGGCAGGGTTCCGGCATCCCCTTCCGTGGGTAGTATTCTGGGACATGCCTGGAAAAGCGGGCAAAACCATTGTAGACTAGAGACGTACGTATAAGCTCCGACCGGAGGGGACCGATGAAGAAGACTCCGCTGACCGCGAGGGCCGAGACTTGGTTGATCATCTTTGCCATCCTGGGTCTGGTCCTGGGAGGCCTGGCGACCCTTGGTCGGAACCTTTCGGCAGGTGCCTCGCCGGACCCAGGCATTCCCACTGCCACAAAGCCTGAGCACGATAACGAGCACGTCTGGCGCGTCCAGGATGAAGACAACACCATTTCGGTATACAACGCGGTTAAGCACGGGGTGGTCATGGTCTCTACCGAAGAGACCACCGGCGGCTCGTCGGTCTTGGGCTCTTTCTCCAGGAGGGGCAACGGTTCGGGTTTTTTCGTAGATAGGAGCGGCCACATCGTGACCAACTACCACGTGATTGAGGACGCGTCTCATATCCTGGTCCACACTCACTCAGGCAGGGTCTACAAGGCGTCTGTAGTGGGCTCGGACAGGCTGACGGACTTGGCCGTACTCAAAGTCAATGTGGAGGCCGGTGACGCCGTGGCCCTCAGCCTGGCCGACTATGACGGAATCAAGGTGGGGCAGAAGGCCATCGCCATAGGGATGCCTCTGGCCACCGGGTCAAACATGGGTCTCGACAGGTCTCCGACGGTGACCACCGGAGTCATCAGCGCCAAGGACCGGTCACTGCCCATTGAGAGCAGGACCAAACCGGGAGTCAACGACTTCACCGTTGAGAACCTCCTCCAGACCGACGCGGCAGTAAACCCCGGCAACAGCGGCGGGCCGTTACTGAATTCAAGCGGCGAAGTCGTCGGCGTTGTCACCGCTATCATAGACTCAGCCAGCGGGATCGGGTTCGCCATTCCCTGCAACGTAGTGGCCGAGGTCGTCCCCGAGATCATATCCACGGGCCAAGTGCGACGCGCCTACATGGGCATCTCCTACTTACCTCTGGACGCGCTGAGGAAGGCCTACGGCGATGAGGTTATCTCCGCTCTGGACCTTCCGTCGGAGATGGGTGCCTTGGTGACGGAAGTGGAGCCCGGAAGTCCCGGAGAACGAGCAGGGATAAAAGGCTGGACAAAGAAGGTTATGGTAGCGGGACTGGAGTTTCAGGTAGGCGGCGACCTCATCGTCGCCGTCCAGGGTGTGCCGGTTTCCGGTTCAGACCTGTCACAATTAATACTTAATCAAAAGCCCGGCGACCGAGTGACCGTTGAGCTCTGGAGGGGCGACCGTAAGATGACCATGGACGTTACGCTCGGCTCCCGTTAGGGCCCACGAGGGAGGTTTGACTCTGAGAGCTCTCAGAATCGTAGACTTGATCCTCAGAGTACCCGGATTCCTTCTGGGGATTAGCATACATGAATATGCGCATGCCAGAATGGCATACCGTTTGGGCGACGATACCGCAGCCAGGGCAGGGCGGATGACCGTCGAGCCCTGGGCGCACCTGGACCCAATCGGAGCCCTGATGCTATTGGTCTTCGGTTTCGGGTGGGCCAGGCCCGTTCCGGTCGATCCTTACCGTCTCAGAAATCCGCGAAAGGACATGGCCAAGGTGGCGCTCGCCGGTCCCGTGGCGAACCTCCTGGCAGCCTTCTTATTGGAGACCGTAGCCGTGCTGGTGTTCACCAAGGTGCGCCTTGCCGGCACTCCGTGGAACTACTTGACAGACATTCTCCGGTCAGGGGCTATAGTCAACGCTGCCCTTGCGTTTTTCAACTTGATCCCGCTTCCGCCGCTTGACGGTTCGAAGATCCTCAGAGTTTACCTCCCGTATTCGATGGAGGGGCTCTGGGACTTTGTCGAGAGATACGGCTTCTTGATCCTTATGGGACTCGTGTATCTCGGAATTGTAGGCGGGATCATCCACCCGCTGATTCAAGCCTACATGTCGATAGTGTACCGGGTCGCCCTGCGGATATCTCTTCTCCTGTTCCCGGTTTAGTCTATGGATATCCTCCGGTTGGCTCCGCTGGTGAGGCGGCTCAGAGAACAGGTTGAATCCGGCGCCATCCCTCTGGAGGAGTCGGTACGGGATCTGTCGTACGCTTCCGAACTGGTCCTCTTCAAGGTGCGCTGGCTCCTGCCCAACCCTCAGGCCGAAGAGTTCGAGTCCCAGGAGGAAGCCCTGGAAGACGGCGGCTCTCTGGAGGCAGCCACAAGGCTCGCGGTGATGGAGCCGGAGGAGGTCCTTGAGGCCGCTTCATGGGTGAGGGAAGCCATGAGGAGGGCGCAGTCCAAGTTCACCCGGGGGAATGCCGTTCCCATTGGAGACAAGCGCCGTGTGGAGGTCTCAAGCATCGATCCCCAGGACCTCAAAAAGGCGATGCTGGCCGTGAAGGTCAAGGAAGTACCGGCTGAGCGGAGGATTGTGCTGCCCCGCTGGAGCTTCCTGAGCCACCTCCGGGACTTCTGGCGAGAAGTGCGGCGTCTGGCTTCCAGAGGCGGCGTCCTCAGGTTCTCACGGTTCCTGGGAGAGACCAAAATGGACGCCATCCTGAACTTCCTCGCCTTTCTCGAGCTGGTCCGGAGGCGCAGGTTATATGCTCGACAGCGGTCGTTGTTCGGCGAGATCGTGTTCTCGCCTGACAGAGAACAGATTAGACCCGAGGAGGTAGAAGCCCGGTGAGAGAAGGGTACGCCCCAAAGTCTATGTCAATTCCTGCCCTCCTTGAGGCCATCCTGTTCTCCGCGGACGAACCCGTGCCCGTCGCCCGCCTGGCTGAAGCCATTGGGACGACTGAGGCCGAGGTGCGTGAGGCCGCGTCTGCGCTAGACAAGCTGTATGAGGGCAGGGGGATAATGCTGGAGCGAGTCGCCGGGGGACTCATGCTCGTCACCCGCCCGGAATACTCTTCGTTTATTGAAAAAGCCCTCTCGCGAAAGATCGCCATGTCGCTGTCCAGGGGTACCGTCGAGACCCTGGCCGTTATCGCCTACAGGCAACCTGTCACCAGACAGGACATCGAGGCGGCAAGGGGAGTGAACCCCGAAGCCAGCCTTGAGACCTTGCTGGAAAAGGGTCTCATCCAAGAGGCAGGCAGGAAGAAGACACTGGGGCGCCCCAAACTGTACAAGACCACAGATGAATTTCTGAAAAAAGCGGGTCTTAACTCGATCGAAGACTTGCCGCCGCTTGACGCGGAGAGCGACGAGACTCTGAAACTGGTGCCTGAGCCCTAACCCGCCTTGCGCGATCTTCCCGGTTTGCGGACATGCTACTACCGGGGAGGAAAGAGTAGATGCGGGTCTTCGTCCCGGCGGTTCTATTCTCTGTGGCGCTTATTCTGGCGATTGGGGCGTTTTTTCCCGTCAAAGTGAAGGTGCGAGCGGAGCTCCTGCAGGGCAGGCTCCTTGCGAGGGTCTGGATTAAGCCGCCCGTGGTCCCGTGGTACCTGAAGCTGCCCCCGGTCTCCAAAAGGCTCACAAGACAAGAGACCGGAGCCGACCCGAACGCCACGTCCTCAAGTGCTTCCGCGCCCAAAGAGGGGCCCGAGAGTGCCGGCGATCATGAAGGAGGATCTCTCACCGGTACATTGAGGCAGGCGCGGAACTCAATCGAGGCGTTTTGCAGCCGTTACCCGGCTATGAAAGAAGCCGCGGCCCTCATCATGAGCGAAGTGACCTTCGAGAGGGTCAAGATCACCGGGAAAGCCGGGACCGGCGACGCCTATGAAGCGGCGATTATATGCGGAGCCGCGAACATGTTGACGGGCATCTTGGTGAGTGTTGCCGCGCGGCGTGGAGCCCGCTTTCGCAAAAGACCTCTCGTACGTATGGACCCGGTTTTCGGCGGAGCCCATTTCTCCTTTTCCGCCGAGATTGAGATCTCCTTCGCCTTAGCCCCCATGCTCTACGTGTCTGGAAAGACTTGGCATCTATTGCTCGGTCCGCGACCTGTAAGAGCGAAGACCGGGCTATCTTCTCAGAAGAGCGTGGAATACTAAAGTGACCCGGTGGATTGTGAAAGCAAGGAGGTTCTTCTGATGACGGGACACCCAATTGAAAGCCTGATGAAGACGACCATGGAGAGCCTAAAGTCCATGGTCGACGTAAACACGGTGGTTGGCGAGCCTGTTGAGACAAAGGACGGGACAGTGATAGTACCCGTGTCCAGGGTGTCCTTTGGCTTTGTGGCGGGAGGCGGCGATGAAGGCGCTCAAGGCTCAAGAGGCGCCGGCGGAAGTCAGGGTCAAGAGGAAGATTACGGGACGGAAGGTGACCTTGGCTCCATGCCTTTCACCGGCGGTTCAGGCGCGGGAGTCACGGTGAGGCCGGTAGGTTTCTTGGTGGTTGGGCCAACGAAAGTGAGATTCATACCTGTGGACAACCAGGCCATCTACGACCGGTTACTCGATGAGGCACCGGAACTCTTGGATAAGCTGATCTCCGCAGTCGGCGGCCGCGAAGGGGCAGGGGAAATCGCCGGACGGGTCAAGGGGCTTCTCAGGAAGAGGGATAGGGGACAGGAGCGTGACCATGAGCCGGGAGAGGGTCATCGCGGCGAAGGCAGGACGGTGATCGTCCATAGCGACGATTCGGAACGCCGCTACGAACGGAACGGGAGATAACCGGCCATGCGCCCTCTGTGGAACGGGACCATCACATTCGGGCTGGTCGTCATCCCTGTCAGGTTGTACGCCGCCACAGAACGGAAGAACGTGAGCTTTCGTCTGCTTCACAAGGAATGCAATACCCCTGTCAGATACATGAAATGGTGCCCGAACTGCGAACGAGACCTCCGCCAAGACGAGATCGTCAAGGCCTATGAGTACCAAAAGGGCGAGCATGTCGTCATCACCGAAGAAGACATGGAGGCCATCCCCGGTCCTTCGGCTCACGTCATCGAGATCCTCGATTTCGTCTCTCTGAATGATGTAGACCCGGTCTACTACGAGAAAAGTTTCTTCCTGGAACCCCGCGAAGGGGCGGAGAAAGCCTACTCTCTGCTCTTTGGGGCCATGCGAGACCAAGGCAAGGTGGCTTTGGCCAAAGTCGCCATAAGGGCCAAAGAGACCCTGGCGATCGTGAGGACGTATAGAGACAAGTTCATCCTCTTGGAGACCATGTTTTGGGCAGATGAAGTGAGGTCCGGCGATGAGCTCCGCATCCCGGAGGAGGCGGAGATAGGCGACCGCGAGTTCTCCATGGCAAAGACGCTCATTGAGACGCTCTCGGCCGAATTTGAGCCTGCCAAGTATCGTAGCAGGCAGAGGGAAGCGGTGTCCGAGCTGATCCAGAAGAAGATCCAGGGCAGGGAAGTGGTGCGACAACCCCAAGCCGGAGCTCAGGTGATAGATTTAATGGAAGCCCTCCGGCGAAGCGTCGAGAAAGCCAAGAGCGAGAAGACGCCTGCCACCGGGGAGGCCGTGAAGAAGCCCAGACGGAGAAGAAAAGTGTCGGGGGAGGACGTGGAAAGTGCAGCGCCGCCTCCCCCCTAAACGGAATACCGTCTTCGGCATGCCCAGGCTCCGGCCAATGCTGGCTTCGGTGGCCGGGGCTCCTTTCGACGATGACGACTGGCTTTTTGAGGTGAAGTGGGACGGTTATCGCTGTTTGGCCTACGTATCAGGTGATGAGGTCTACCTGGATTCAAGAAACGGTAAACCCCTGCTCACACAGTTTCCCGGTCTGTCGGGAGTCCCTCTGGCGATACGCGCCAAATCGGCCCTCCTGGACGGCGAGATCGTGGCGTTTAGGGATGGACGAGTAGATTTTTCCTATCTCCGGACCGGGCCGCCATCGGTCACTCTTGTGGTCTTCGACATCCTTTCTGTCGACGGCCGCCTGCTTACCGGTAGCCCTCTGGTTGAACGGAAGGCTGAGCTTGCCCGGTTTGTCCATCCGGAGGGGCCGGTTGTGCTGTCCCATGCGGTCGACGGTAGCGGCAAAGCGCTCTTTGACTGGGCCAGGGAGCGGGAACTTGAGGGGATCATGGCCAAGAGGAAGGAGAGTGTGTACCGGCCCGGTGAGCGCACCGACGACTGGCTCAAGGTCAAGAACGTGCGTGACGGACGCTTTTGGGTACTGGGATACGTCCCTTCGCCCGGAAGGACCCTGGGTTCTCTCGTCGTGGCCCAACGGCACGGCGACGGCTTTCTAGTGGTCGGACGAGTGTCGTCGGGGCTTAATCGAGACTACGAGCGGCGACTCCTGGAAGCTCTGGAGCCCGGGTCATACGAAGACCTGATCTCTCATTGGGGCGTCATATATAATCCTCCCTCCCGGAAGGAGATCCAGAAAATCCGCTGGGTGAAGCCTCATCTCGGTGTAGAGGTAAGTTACACGGAGATGACTCCCGAGAAAAAACTGAGACATCCTGTGTTCAAAGGTTTGATGAGCGGTGAAAAAAACGGCAACTGAGGAAGCCGTAGTGGTGAGAGTGGGCGACCACGAGGTCCGGCTCACCCACCTCGATAAGGTCTATTGGCCCGAAGACGGTTATACCAAGCGGGACCTCATTGAATATTACCACAGCGTGTCGCAGTACCTTCTCCCGCACCTGAAGGATAGGCCGTTGTCTCTGGTCCGGTTCCCCGGGGGAGTCTCATCGGACGGTTTCTACCAGAAGGACGCGCCTCAGGGAATGCCCGAATGGGTGAGGATCGCGCCCGTCATGTCTAAGGAGAAAGAGGACTACATCAACTTCATCCTCTGCGACACGGTTTCGACCTTGGTCTGGATGGCCAACGGAGGCGCGATTGAGATAAACCCGTGGCTCTCCAGGTATACGAATCTGGATTACCCGGATTTCGCCGTCTTCGACATCGATCCTTCAGAAGGCTCAACTTGGGAAGACGTGAAGATAGTGGTCAAGATGGTGAAAAGCCTCCTTGACCAGTGGAATCTGCTGGGATTTCCAAAGGTTTCGGGGGCCACCGGAGTACATGTCTACGTTCCTGTGGAGCCCAGGTATACGTACAAAGAGATCCAGGCTTTCGTCAAGTACGGGGCCCAATTCATCCGGGACGCCTATCCCGAAAAGGTGACGCTGGAACGTAAGGTTAAGGACCGTTTCGGCAAGGTTTACATAGACTTCCCCCAGAACGCGCGAGGCCAGACCATCGGGTCGGTATACGGAGTGAGGGCGACCCGCGGCGCCCCCGTATCCATGCCCATTCACTGGGATGAGCTGGACACGGTTACTCCTCAGGCTTGGAACATCACTACGGCTTTGTCCAGGCTTGAACGGACAGGCGACCTGTTTCTCCCCGTCATTTCCACAAAACAGAACATAGATCCGGTTCTTAAAGCGGCCTTAGCAGGGCAACATAATTAGGCTACCGCCCGAAGGAGGGAACCTTCCTTAGGTAGACGACGTAAGAGGCCGCTGAACCCAGACGCAGTTCGCCCTCTTGACAGGCTGAAGTACGAAGTCGCGGAAGAGTTGGGGTACGTCCGGGGCGGAGGTCCGCCCGATGAGGACCTCAGAAGGAACCTTGACCGGATGAAGTTCGAGGTAGCCGGTGAGCTTGGTCTCCTCGACAAGCTGAATACCGTGGGCTGGGGTGACATGACCTCCAGAGAATGCGGTAGGATCGGCGGTCGATTGGGAGGCCGGCTAGGCGGACAGATGGTCAAGAGGATGATCGAGTACGCCGAGGCCAACATGGTGAAGGACCAAAGCCGGCGGTAGCAAAAACCCAAAGTCCCCCCGGTTTCCCGGGGGGAACCGTTCTTTCCCTCTCACGCCCGTTCATAGCTTCTAATCGCGGGGTGAGAGAGCATGAATCTGGTATGGGGGTTTTTGGTTACGGCCGGTTGCGTGGCGGCGGTTATGACCGGGCAAGTGGACGCCATGATGACTTCGGTCTTGGACGGGGTGACCGGGGCAGTAGAGCTGGTCATTGGACTTACCGGCGTCTTCTGCCTATGGGTGGGCATCGAAAAGCTGGCCGAGGAGTCAGGTCTTATTGACACTCTGGCCAAGGCGGTAAACCCGGTCTTTTCGAGGTTATTTCCCGGACTAAAAGGATTATCCCGACCTCTCGGGACGGTCACCGCGTCAGTCCTTTCAAATATCTTGGGGCTTTCCTCCTCGACGCCCTTGGGGCTCAAGGCCATGGCCGAGATGAAGGAACGTTTTGGAGACCGCGACCCGGGATTCGATTCCATGGCCAGGCTGGTCATTCTAAACGCTGCCGGTTTCTGCATATTCCCCTCAGGCGTCATAGCCCTCAGGGCAGCCTTGGGTTCCAGAGCGCCGGCCGTCATCGCCGGGCCGACGGCAGTCGCAGGCCTGGCGGCGACCGTCGGAGGCCTTCTGGCATTTCGCTTCTTGTCCCGGGGCGGGAAGCCGGGTGACCGCCGTTGGTGATCTTATCCGCTCTCGGCACATATGCTTTTCCGGTAATCCTTGTAGGGGTTCCGCTTTACGCGGCGTCGAAGGGCGTCCGGGTATATGAGACTTTCGTGAAAGGGGCGGAAGAGGGCCTCAAGATAGCAGTCGGTACCCTGCCGTATCTCGTAGCCGTCTTTGCCGCCATCTCCTGTTTCCGCGGGTCTGGGGCGCTTGAGTTCTTCGCGTCTCTCTTGGGAAACGTACTCAAGCCGCTGGGAGTCCCTGCCGACATGGTGCCTCTCCTCCTCATCCGTCCCGTAAGCGGGAGCGGGGCCCTGGCCCTGACCGGCGACCTATTGCAGACGTACGGTCCGGATTCACCCATGGGGATTTTGGCGTCGATTCTTCAAGGGGCTACAGATACAACGTTCTACGTGGTGACCCTGTATTTCGGATCGGTGGGGGTAAAGAGAACCCGCCACGTCCTGGCGTCGTGTCTCATCGGCGACGCCTGCGGATTTCTGGCGGGTTTCCTGGTCTGGCGTTTGATTGTGACTTAGCCTGCCAGCTTGGCTTCACGGACGCTGAAGCCATTGGCTGTCAGGGTGTTGATGAGCTCTCTGGAATTATCCGCCCTGACGGTCAGCTCGATGAATTTGAGGTCGGCGACTTCAGGATCAAAGGTGACGATGCCCAATATGTCGGCGTCATGGCTGGAAATGAGAGCCGTGAGGCGCGCCAGCGTGCCCTTGAAGTCGTCGACTACGATGGCGATGCGGTGAGCCTTTTCCGCAGCGCCGGTGTTTTTCAAAAAGGCGTTGAGCATGCTGTTTCTTGTCACGATCCCGAGAAACCGGTCTTCCGAAATGACGGGCAGGAAGTCATATCTGGAGTCAAGGAACTTGTAGAGCACATCATCCAATGGATCGGTGCTGTGCGCTATCTGAACCTCGCTTATGATGTGATCCTTCACCAGATTGGTCTTCAGGAAAGTCGCTTTCTCGACCTCGTCTCCCTTGAAGTAACGTTCAAAAATCCTGCGTCTCGTGATGACGCCCAGGAACTTGTTGTCCTCCAACACGGGAAGAGCCGTGAAGCCCAAAGACTCGAGGTCCTCTAACGCCTTTCCCAGAGTATCGTCGGGTCTTACCGAGTGTACGTCTGGCCTGGGGGTCATCAGCGCTTGGATGATCATGGTCCATTCTCCTCCCCGCTCTTCTCCATAGAAAATTCGTCATAATACCGCGATATCCTGCTTCCGGTCCGGAGGAGTTGTCCGGTGAGGGGAGGAAGCGGTATCATGGGATGATCTTCTATAAGGAGGCGCATTCAATGAAGGTTGAGGCGAAACTCAAGGAACTGGGGATCGAGATCCCGGCTGTCGCCAAGCCGGTGGCGGCGTATGTACCTGCCGTGTTGGCGGGGAAGTGGGTGTACATATCGGGTCAGCTCCCGTTCAGGCAGGGAAAACTCGACAAGACAGGCAAAGTGGGGAAAGATGTCACCCTTGAAGAGGCTCAGGCCGAGGCGAGACAGTGCGCCATAAACTGCATTGCCGCACTGAAGAGCGTGGCGGGCGATCTCGACAATGTGGAGAGAATAGTCAAGGTGACCGGGTTCGTGGCGTCTGCGCCAGGATTTAACGACCAGCCGAAGGCTGTAAACGGAGCGTCTGAGCTCCTTGCCCAGGTCTTCGGAGAGGCCGGACAGCATGCCAGGGCAGCCGTCGGGGTCGCGGAACTACCACTCAACGCTTGTGTGGAGGTAGAACTCATAGCTCTCCTCGCGTAGGAGGATCTTGAGTGGGAAATCAGCAAGATGGGCGAAGCGCCGTTGGAGAGGAACGTCTCTCCAGGTTTCTGGCGCGGTCAGGCGTCGCGTCTCGCCGGCATGTTGACGCCCTAATAGCAGAAGGGCGGGTGACCGTAAACGGCAAGTTGGCCGTCCTGGGGCAGAAGGTCCGTCCGGCTGAAGACAGAGTGTTTCTTGACGGCCGGGAAGTCGGCGGTGCTCAGGAACCTGTCTACATCATCCTTAACAAGCCGCCCGGATACTTGTCCACCTGCGCCGACCCAAGGGGCAGGCGGACGGTGATGTCGCTGTTGGAGGGCGTGTCGGCAAGAGTGTTCCCAGTAGGCCGGCTTGACTACGACGCAGAAGGACTGCTGTTCATGACCAACGACGGCGAACTCGCCTACCTCCTGACCCATCCGAAGCACAAGGTGATCAAGGAATATGTCGTTACGGTCGCCGGGCCCAGAGATGAAAGCAAGATTCAGAGGATCCTTTCAGGTATAATCATTGGAGGCAAGAGGGTTCAGGCGGATTATGCCCGGTTTCAGGGCGGCGATGGCCGGCCGCTCACTCTTGTTATCGGTGTGCACGAAGGCCAGAAGCATCTGGTCAAGCACATATGCCGTTCCGTTGGGTACACAGTCAAGCGGCTCATACGCGTCAAGGTAGGACCCCTTTGCCTGGGTTCTCTCGATAGAGGCGCGTGGCGGTACCTTACCCCCCGGGAGGTCAAGGACCTCTACGCAGGAGCACGGAATGGTTGGGAAGGGGAGCGCAAGGAGTGACACAAACCGAGAAGGACGATGTGGTATTCAAGACTTCCCAGGACGTCAAAGACTATGCTCCAGGCCGGAAGAGGCTCTTCTCGGCTACCCATGAGGAGATAAGATCGGGCGCCACGGCCGACGTCTACTTCGTGCGTACTCAAGAGATACTTGAGCGCGAGGGCAAGGCCGACACGGTTGTGACGGTCGAGATTTTCTCGGGTCGCTCGGGCATAGTCGCCGGCACGCCGGAGTGTTTGGAGCTCTTGAGAGGCCTGCCGCTTGAGGTATGGGGAATGGATGAAGGCGAGCCGTTTTCCGAGAGAGACACTATCCTCAGGATCACGGGGCCCTACTCAAGTTTTGGACGCTACGAAACGGCTCTTCTTGGCATACTTGCCAGTTCATCCGGCTGGGCGACTGCCGCGCGCGAGTGCAGGAACGCGGTTCCCGACGCGCCCTTCTACTGCTTCGGGGCCAGGCATATCCACCCCGCGGTCGCCTCCGTAATGGAGCGTGCGGCAGTGGTCGGCGGGGCCGATGGCGCCGCGTGCATACTGGGAGCCAAACTGGCCGGGCTGGAGCCGGTGGGCACCATCCCTCACGCCTTGGTCCTCATCTTGGGCGATACCGTCAAAACGGCATTGGCCTATAACACCTACATGCCCCCGGACGCGCCCCGGACCATTTTGGTTGACACCTTCCACGACGAGGCGGAAGAAGCGCTGAGAGTAGCCGAGGTCCTGGGCAAGGATATGGGCGCGGTCAGGCTGGACACCCCTGCGGAGCGCGGAGGCGTCACCGAGGGGCTGGTGCGCGAGGTGCGGGCAAGGCTGGACTTGGCCGGTTTTGATCACGTGAGAATATTCGTATCAGGCGGCCTGAATCCCGAGCGTATGCAGAGATTGAGAGAAGCAGGGGCCGATGCGTTCGGGGTGGGACACTACATCTCGTCGGCCAGGCCGCTGGACATGACCATGGACATAAAGGCTATTGAGGGGCGCCCCATCGCGAAACGAGGGCGCATTCCCGGGACGGTCCATAACCCGAGACTTAAGAGAATGGCCTAACTGGCGGCGACCCTTGAAAGTGTGGACTCGCAGCGCCTCCGGGAGGCTCGCCCAGGCCCCCATTGGGGTCAGTTGGGCGGACCCGGCGGCCAGGTGATGATGGCCACGATACCGTAGGCCACGACGGCCAGAGACGTGTACTTGAGGAAACTGGAGAGAGCGGCCAGGAAAGCCCTGCTGAGATAGGCGTTTGCCAGCGCGATAGCCTGTGGCTGTTTTGACGGCAAACCGCCGAACGCCGAACAAGCTATGGCTGAAAGCAGGAAAACGAGAAACGCCGTGAAAGTAATAACCCAAGCGAGATCTTTGTTGCGCTCAAACTGCATCTGTTGGTCCTCCCAAGTGGTCCTACAGGTGAGTATTCCAAGAGGAGGTTCGCCCTAACCTAAGACAAGAACCGAGTATCCGCAGACGTTCAGGTGCCCGCAAGGGAGAATAGGGAAGTCCGGTGATGCGCGTGAGCGCGCGAATCCGGCGCGGTGCCGCCACTGTAACCGGGGAGCCGACCGCTGACGCCACTGAAAAGAGTTTTCGGGAAGGCGCGGGAGGCGAGGATCCGGCAGCCAGGAGACCTGCCTGAACGTTCCGTTACCTAGCCTTCGAGCGAAAGGGGGGAACGCTTCGGTGCGTACGCGTATACCCCCGGCCAACGGCCGGGGTTTTCTGTAGGGTGGGTGTTTCTAGATAGGCCGGCTCTATGTCTTGATTGGCCCAGGTTTCTATCTTGGGCAGCCGGCATTCCGTCTCTCATGGTCTTTCAGTCATAAGGAGGTTCGATTGATGGTGACAGGAACAACCAACGCTCCGAAAGGGGTGTTTCGAAAGTCCGCGGCTCTGGTCTTGGCCTTGGCGATCGCGGCTATGGTCTCTACGGCCTTCCTGGCGGGTTGTCGTCGCGGCCCCAGGACCTATACAGACGGTCTGGGAAAGACGGTTTCCTTGGAAGGGACGCCCAAGAGGATCGTGTCGCTGTCTCCGGCGCTCACCGAGGCCGTGTTTTCGCTGGGAGCAGGCGACCGGTTGGTCGGCGTCAGCACGTTCTGCAACAGACCTCCGGAAGCTCTCGAGATAGAGAAAGTCGGAGACGCGTTTACGTTGAACACCGAAAAACTGGTATCCCTCAAACCAGATCTCGTCTTGGTGGCCGGTTCCCGGGACCAGGAGAGTCAGGTGGAAAAAGACCTCGCCCGTCTGGGAATTCCCGCATGGGCATCAGGCCCCTCAACTGTGGCCGAGGTCCTTCAAGACATTGAGGCCCTTTCAAAAGTGCTGGGAGTGGAGAAGAAAGGCGAAGAGCTGGCGGCGGAGCTAGAGGAAGACCTGGAAGCGGTGAGAGCTGCGTTCCCCGAAGGCGCTCCCAGACCCAAGGTGTTCATTACCTTCGACAGCGAGCTCTGGACCTCAGGCGGAGGGTCCTTCATAGACGACGTCATAACCGCGGCCGGCGGGGCCAACATCGCCGGCGACGTAGACCAGCAGTACCTGCAGCTCAGCATGGAGGACCTCTTGGCGAAGGACCCCGATGTCATCCTCGTGGCCATTCCAGAAGACGAAGCAGCGCCCCTCATCGGGAGGCCCGGATGGTCTTCGCTCAGGGCCGTGAAGGAAGGCAGAGTCTTCTTCCCAAACCCGGACTTGGTGTCTCGCCCCGGTCCGGCTGTTGTCGAGGGGATTAAGGAAATCGCCGGGTGGCTTAGGGGCGAGTAAAGTTCCATGAAGGAGGGGAGGCCCATGGCATCAAGACGCACTGCCCGAAACGGGAGGCTTTTTCTGGCGGGCCTCCTCTTCTTGGCCGCCGGTCTCGCCCTGGGCCTCTCGGCGGGTTCCGTGTCCCTGCCTCTCGGATACGTGGTCAAGGCCCTTGCCAGGGGTCCCTCTGCCGCGGGCGTTCCCACCGGCGATCAGATGGCGGACTTGGCCGGCACGATTGTCTGGACTCTGCGCTTTCCCCGTGTCCTCCTTGCCTTCATCGAGGGCGCCGGCCTCGGTGTGGCGGGCTCGGTCATGCAGGGATTGTTCAGGAATCCTATGGCCGACCCTTACGTATTGGGCGTATCGTCCGGAGCCTCTCTCGGGGCCGTGCTCGGGATCGCCTTGGGGATCGGCGGGGTCTTCGGGGTATGGTCGCTGCCCGCTCTTGCTTTCGCAGGCGCTTTGGGCGTCGCGGCTCTGGTCTACAGGCTTTCGACGTACGGAGAGAGGACCGACACGTGGACCCTGCTTCTTTCGGGTATAGCCGTCTCAAGCCTTGTCTCTTCGGTGATAGCCTTCGTCATGGTAATCGCGCGAGAGCGTGTGGATGAGATCGTTTTCTGGACCATGGGGGCGTTATCCAGGGCATCGTGGATGAGTGTAGGCGCCTCTTTGGCCTACACGATCCCGGGGCTCGCCGTGCTCCAGAGACGGGCGCAAGCCCTGAACGCGCTTTCGTTTGGAGAGGAACCGGCTTTCCATATGGGAGTGCCGGTTGAGGCGGTCAAGCGTACTCTCCTTTGGACCTCTGCCCTCGTCATAGCAGGTGGAGTCGCCTTCACGGGGCCCATAGGTTTCGTAGGGCTGATCGTTCCTCACGCAGTAAGGCTTGTGGCAGGTCCCGATCACAGGTGGCTCATGCCTTTGTCGGGGCTTTTCGGCGGGAACGCCCTGTTGTTCGCGGATTTGGCTGCCAGAGTCATTGCCCCGCCCAGGGAGATCCCCGTGGGCGTGATCACGGCTTTAGCAGGCGCTCCTTTTTTTCTGTACCTGCTCTGGCAGTCGAGGAGGCTGGGAGAATGACGGGCAAGCGGGCTGTGGGCAGTGTATCGGTGCAAGACCTCAGACATTACCGGGGCGGGCGGGAGATCTTGAGGGGCATAACCCTTGAGATCGAGCCAGGCAGCGTGGCTGCGGTGGTCGGCCCCAACGGAGCCGGCAAGAGCACGCTTCTCAAGGTGATATCGGGCTACCTTAGGCCCAGAAGCGGAACCGTGAGAGTCGGGGGAATGGACCCTGCGTCTCTCCATCCTTCCGAGCGCAGTCGTCTGGTGACTTACTGTGGTGACGAACCTGAACCGGCCTTTGCCTTTTCAGTAGAGGAGACGGTGGAGATGGGGAACCCGGAACGCGCCCGGGAGAGCGGCCCGGCTTTCCTTGAGGCAGCTCTGGATGCCCTTGATATAACCGACCTGCGTTACCGGACCATTACATCTCTTTCGTCGGGGGAGCGACAGAGGGTGTTTCTCGCCCGGGCGGTCTACCAGGACCCGCTTGTGTTCCTATTGGATGAGCCGACGACGCACCTTGACATGGCATACGAAGTCCAGGTGGTGGATATGATCGAAAGCTTGGCCGGTCGCCTAGGCAAGACCGTGGTGACGGTAGTTCACGATCTGAACTTGGCTATGAGGTGCGCCGCCCGGTTGTTCTTTCTAAAGGACGGCGCGCTGCGTTACTGCGTGACGCCCCAAGAGGTGACTTCAGAGATCATCGGAGACATCTACGGCGTGGACGCTCAAGTGGTTGAGCATCCCGTCGCGGGGACCCCCGTCGTGATGCGGCCTTCAGGGCGGCGGGGGTTTATCCCCGGCGAGTGAACCGGACCCGGGAACCCGGCCTCAACTGCCCTGCCAGCGGCAGGTCTTCATCCATCACCGTGGCAATCCGCCTGTAACCGCCGCTCGTCTGGGCGTCTTGGAGGAGCAGGACCGGCCTTCCGTCAGAAGGCAACTGGATGACTCCCGGCACGACCGGCGAAGAGAGTATGTCGCCGGCCTCCCCGTCTTCCTGGGGTATGGATCCTTCCAGTCGAATGCCCATGCGGTCTGTGTCGCTGCTCACCCCGAAGACACGGTCGCAGAGAGAATCCATGAAACTTCGTCCGGCGGGAGATGTGGACTCAGGCCCGGGGATGACCCTCAGTGAGGGGGGGTCACTATCAAGGAACCGGCTTAGCCGCCCGGGCCAGCCTGCCGCTTCATCCGGCACAGTACACGGATGGCCCTCTGGCCAGGCGCCCGGTCCAATCTCCAACACATCTCCCCGTAGAAGCGACCGGCCGCCGTAACCCCCGAAGGAGCCGCGAAAGCATGTCGTCGCCGAGCCAAGAACCCGGGGCACGCCGAACCCGCCCGACACGGCCAGGTACATCCTGCATCCTGAGGTAGGTGAACCCACTTCCAGGACAGAACCTTCACGGACCTGTACCGGCTCGTTCATCGAGACCGGCTTACCGTCCAGGTCTACAGGACAGGGGGCGCCGGTCACCGCGACAACGGCATCAACCAGCACCCGCATCCTCACTCCCCACAGGGTCATCTCCAAGGCAGGATCCGAAGGCTTGTTGCCGCATAGTCTGTTGGCCAGAGCGTAGGAGTTGGCGTCGGCCGCTCCACCGAGCGGCACTCCGAGTTTCCGATAACCCCGCCGGCCGTCGTCCACTACGAGAGACAGGAGGCCGGGATGCTCAACCAAGAAGGCCGGTACGCCCGGGCGGGCGCTCTTCGCGTGCCCCTCGCTCTTGTCCGCGGGGGTCGGATGACCATCCCAAAGATCGGGAGGCCTGCCTACCGGCACAAAGCGCACGGTATCCCCGGGGTGAAGGAGAGACGGGTCTTTTCGGGCCGGGTCGAAAAGCTTGAGCGGAGTGCGACCTATGATGCGCCAGCCGCCCGGGCTCTGCCAAGGGTATATGCCGGTCTGGCCGCCGCCGATGCCCACCGAGCCCGGCGGGACAGAGGTCCGGGGAGTCGGAGTCCTCGGCATGGCGATGCTCTGGTCCAAACCTCCCAGGTAAGGAAATCCCGGCGAAAAGCCGATCATGTACACCCTGTAACGAGAGCCCGCGTGGCGGCGCACGATTTCTTCCGGCTGCATCTTTAGATGTTCGGACGCCCAGGCCAGGTCCGGCCCTTCTTCGCCACCGTACTGCACGGGGATCTCCACCAGGCGTCTCTTGACTGCAGCCGCGGTCACTCCTGAGTCAGGGTGAGTCTCCCGGCCGTAGACACCCTCGCCGCCTGTCACACCGGCTTTTCGAAGACGATGGATGATCCCTTTCGCATACGCACCAAGCCATGCCGCGCTCACCTTTGAGGGGTTGAAATGGATACAGAATGATGAATAGGCAGGTTGGGCCTCCTCGACTCCGGGGATCTGCGCCGACTCTATCAGATCACAGGCGCTCAGAACGATTTCATTCGTCGCTTCCGAGATCTCCTGAGAAAGAGTGACAAGAAGCGCCCTGTCGCCAAGAAGACATATCTTAGGGTCATCCAATGCCTATCCCTCCGTCGCCTTTCGCAAGTCAGGAAGTGATGAGACGAGCCGCATAAGCCCTGCGAGAGTCACTCTACCCCGATCACTTTCCTTACGCCCGTTATTTCCACTCCTGCTCCGGTCAAGGCCGAGTTTACTGCAACGGCGATATCCAGGGCGCCGGGTGTGTCGCTGTGGATGCAGATGGTATCAACCCTGAGCGATACCCTGGTTCCGTCCAGAGCGACGACGATGCCTTCGGTGACCATCTCCAAGGCGCGCCTCGCCACCTGAGCCACATCCGTCACGAGGGCTCCCGGCGTCCCCCGTGGGGCAAGGTTACCGTCACTCGTATAGCCCCGGTCGCAGAACCCTTCGGAAGCAGCGGGTATTCCCACCTTCTTGGCGGCGTCCATCATGAGTGAGTTCGCGAGACCCACCAGCACCAAGTTTTCACCGGGGCGGGTTGACCTTGCCACTCCTCGTGCTACCGCCTCCGCTACAGCCTCGTCCCGAGACGCCATGTTGTAGAGAGAGCCGTGGGGCTTCACGTGTGTGAGGGCCTGACCGTAGTGCTCTGCGAAGGCACGGAGGGCGCCGATCTGGTACATCATGAAAGATTCTATCTCTGAAGGGGACATCCGCATCTCCCTGCGCCCAAATCCCTGAAGGTCGGGAAATCCCGGATGTGCGCCGATGCCGACGCCGTGCCGGGCGCACGCCGCCGCGATAGAGTCCATGACCAAGGGATCCCCCGCATGGGCCCCGCAGGCCACGTTTGCCGAGGATACGTACAAGAGCAGGGACTCATCATCGCATATCTTCCATCTGCCGAAGGACTCTCCCGTGTCTGTGTTCAGGTCCACGCGCATGGCTGTATGCCCCCTTAGTTTGGTGAGACGTCTACGCAAACCGACCCTTTCCCGGCAGCATCGGTGTGCCTCCGTATCTGCCTGCGGTTGCCTGCGGTTGCCTGTGGTTGCCGGTCGTTGCCGGAGCAGGGCCGTACCTCAAGTAATACTCCACGATCATCGGAAATCCTGGAGACGGACAGACTAGGAGGCGTAGGGCGTGTCCACGTCGCTCCGGATGGCGGCGGGGTCGGTGAACATGAAGGTCGCCCTGGCCGGGGAACGTACGGCGTGTCCGCTTACAGTGGGGGGGTAGATTTGGGCCGAGACAACAGCCGAGATGACGGACCTGTAAGGCTCATCCTGGTCCTAATTGTGCTCCTCATAGGGGTCCAGGTCCTTCTCCGGTTCGAGGGACCCCGGCGTCTCCTGAATATGTCCATCAGACTGGAAGGGGAAGCGTTGTCCGAGTCCGTCCCCGGTCTGGAGCAGGAGGCATATCCGTGGCTCGAATGGCCGCCTCCGGACTCCTCATCTCAGGCCGAATCATGGGCTACGCTCTATCTTAGGTTTCTCGGCGAGCCCCCCGAGGAGGTCTGGGTGCTGGTCAACGGAAGGATAGCCAAGCGGTTGGGGCCCGAAGGCGGCACCGTTACGGCGAGAAACGGCGATTTGATAGAGGTCTACAGTCCGGGTTCCGAGATAAGCGTGTTGGTCTCGGCCGCTACTCCGAATGTCCTGGAGCCTTCGCCGGGCACATGGGTTGTCGCCTCGGAAAAGGCCAGCATCGGCACCGTCGGGCTCAGGATATTGGACACGACCCGGTGATGCGGGAAGGAGATCGGTCCTTCTTCAAAGAACCGATTATCGTTATGCGAGAGCGACGTCTACGGGTGGCGATTGACGGTCCGGCCGGCGCGGGAAAGAGCAGCGTCGCAAGGGCTGTCGCAAGGAAGCTGGGTTATACCTATCTGGATACCGGGGCCATGTACCGGGCAGTGGCCCTCATTGCCGTTCAAAGGGGAATTCCATTGGATGATCCCGCGGCGCTCGGAGAGATGGCCCGGTCCCTTCATATTACCGCCTGCGAAGAGGATGGGGTGTTCCGTGTATGGGTGGACGGCGTGGAGCTCACCCATAGGCTGCGCGACCCCGGCACCGACAAGGCGGTGAAGTTCCTGGCCATGCACCGTCCTGTACGCGAAGTCCTCGTGGAGATCCAGCGTTCCCTGGCTCGGGAAGGCTCTGTGGTCATGGAGGGGCGCGACATCACCAGCGTTGTGCTTCCCGATGCCGAAGTCAAAGTCTTTCTGACGGCGGACGTGAGAGAAAGAGCCCGCAGACGATGGCAGGAGCTTCAGTTGAAGGGCGTGAAGATCTCTTGGGAGGAGGTCCTGGAGGAGCTCATCCAGAGAGACCGAAAGGACTTGGAGCGTGACTGGGGTAAGCTGGTCAGGGTTCCGGACGCCGTCCTGGTGGACACCACCGGCAAGACGCAAGATGAGGCCGTGGCTGAAATCCTCAGGCTCTGTGAGGAGAAGAAGATTGCTCTACGTAGTCATTAAGGTGATATTGGGGGTCGTGGCCCACCTACTCTTCCGCGTGACGACGAGGGGAGCCTCAAACGTCCCAGCAGAGGGACCGGTAGTCCTTTGCGCCAACCACATCGCTTGGTGGGACCCCATACTGGTGGCGTTTGCCTTGAAACGGCCGGTTCACTTCATGGCCAAGAAAGAGCTGTTCCGCTACCCGGTTCTCTCCTATCTCTTCCGCAAGGCCCATGCGTTTCCTGTCAACCGGGGGAAGCCCGATATCGGGGCCGTGAAGACGGCGCTCACCGTCTTGAACGAAGGTCACGTGCTCGGCATCTTTCCTGAAGGGACCAGGCAGAAAGACAGGGAGCATCTCGGTGAGATGCACGCCGGAGCGGCTCTCTTCGCCCTGAAGACCGGCGCTCCTGTTGTCCCCGCCGCCATTCGGGGTACATATAGGATCGGCAAACCTGTCGTCTTGGTCTTCGGAGAGAGGTTTACTCTGGAGCCCTCTACCGGACGGACTTCTACCGACATGCAGGAAGGGGCCCGGGCAATTGAGGGAGCTATCTCACGGCTCTGGGACAGCATTAGAGAGGAGACGCAGGTGACGGCTCGCGAGGTAGGATCATGCTGAAGATTAAGGTGATGGACGGGGCCGGCTATTGCCGTGGAGTCCAGAGAGCTATGGACCTGGTGGAACAAGCCGTGGCCGAAGGACCGCACCCTGTTTGGACTCTGGGCTCAGTGGTGCATAACCCCAAAGTTGAGGCAGACCTGGCCGCAAAGGGAGTCAGAAACGTGGACTCGCCTGAGGATGCCATAGGCGGGACCCTTATCCTGCGCAGCCATGGGACGTCTCTTCTGGAACTGGCCCGGATCCCTGAGGGTACCCGGGCAATAGATACCACTTGTCCCTTCGTGAAACGCAGTCAGAAACTTGCCGGGGAGTACGCGCTCAAGGGTTTCACGGTGTTGTTGGTTGGCGATCCCGAGCATCCCGAGATGAAGTCAGTCATCTCCCGCGCAGGCAAGAACGGGGTTTGCGTTCGCGACGCTTCCGAGGTTGAACCGCTCCTTTCCGCGCTTCGGGGATGCCGGGTGGCAGTCCTGGCCCAGACCACTGCCAGAGAGTCCGAAGTCGAAAAAGTCCTTGACAAGCTGAGAAAAGCAGGTATTTCGGTTCAATCAGAGAATACTATTTGCACCGTAACCCACGAAAGGCAAGAAGCCATTGCTGAACTGGCCAGAGGGTGCCAGGTAGTCCTTGTGGTCGGAGGAAGGACAAGCGCCAACACAGGACAGCTCCTCAGAATCGCCGGCGAATGCGGGGCTCAGGCATATCTCGTGGAGTCTTCTGAAGACGTTTCTCCGGCGTGGTTTTCGGGGAAGCGGACGGTTGGGATAGCCGCAGGCGCTTCGACTCCCGACCGGGTGATAAAGGAGGTTGTAGGCAAGGTGGAGGAAATCGATAAGTCCATCCTGGAGAAGGAGCACGAAGACCGCAAAGATGAGCCCGAGAAGGAGGCTCCCCAAGAGGCCAAGGACGCCCAGTCGCCCGAAGGCCAGGTAAGCCCTGAGGGTCGTGAGGCTTCCGGCGACGCCGAGAAGGCAGTGGCCGGGGAAACTGAGAAGCCTGAAGAAGACCTGCAGTCAGGTGCCGAAGACCCGGTAGAGGATGTACCGAAAGTGGAAGATGAGGGCGACCTGGAGAACATCGAAACGAAGACTGCCGTCGAGATGTACGACGAGTCATTCCGTTCTCTCGAGCCTGGCCAGATCATCAAAGGGCGCGTCGTTTCGGTTGACGACAAGGGCGCGTTGGTTGATGTGGGCGCCAAGTCAGAGGGCCTCATTCCCGCTTCGGAGCTTCACAGAAAGAGCGCGTTTGGGAGTGTGACGCTCTCACCGGGCGATGAAATCATGGTCTACGTGGTAAGCTCCGACTCTGGCGAAGGCGGCCTGCGACTCTCCAAGCGAAAAGCCGATGAGGACATGAACTGGAAGAAGCTCGAAGAGGTCTTCCAGGACGGGGCCGTCATCGAGGCTCCGGTATCCCAGGAGGTCAAGGGCGGTCTTGTTGTCGACGTGGGCCTTCGAGGCTTCGTGCCCGCGTCTCAGGTCGAGAGAGGCTATGTGAACGACCTTTCCAAGTACGTAGGCAAGACCCTCAGGCTAAAGGTCCTAGAACTGGACCGCGGCAAGAACCGCGTGGTGCTTTCCCAGAGAGTGGTCTTGGAGGAGGAGCACGAGAGGCTCTGCAGGGAGACTTGGGAGAATATCGCCGAAGGACAAGTGAGGCGCGGTGTCGTCAAGGGTCTAACTGATTTCGGCGTGTTTGTTGACTTGGGCGGCGTCGACGGGCTCTTGCACATCTCCGAACTCGCATGGGGACGGGTGAAGCACCCGTCGGAGGTCGTCAGTGAGGGCGAGGAGATCGAGGTCAAGGTCCTCAGGGTCGACAAGGAAAAGGGCAAGATCTCGCTGGGACGGAAGCAAGTGCTTCCAGATCCGTGGCTGAATGTTGAAGAGAAGTACCCTGTTGGGTCTGTGGTCACCGGTGAAGTGACCAGGACGGCGCCTTTCGGAGCGTTTGTGCAGTTGGAGCCCGGGGTTGAGGGCTTGGTTCACATATCGGAGGTTGCATATCACCATGTCGCCAAGCCTGATGACGCCGTTTCATCCGGCGATGTGGTAAGGGTGAAGGTGCTCCGAGTAAGGCCCGAGGAGCGCCGAATCAGCCTGTCGATAAAGCAGGCCGACCAGTTCATCGTCGAGGATACCCTGGCACCGGAAGTCCAGCCGGAAGTGACCCCTGAGGAAGCGGAGACGCCGGTCGTGACGGTGGTTCCCGAGGCGCAGGAAGAGGCACCACCGGAGGAGCCCCGGGTGACGGAAGCACCTGAGGCGCCGCCGGAGGAGCCTGCATCGCCCGAGCCTCAGGAAGAGCCGGTATCGCTCGAGCAGCCGGAGGAACCGGCATCGCCGGAGCCTGAAGTCGTGGCAACTGAGACACCGGAGACGCCTCAAGTCCCGGAAGTGTCTTTGGAACTGGAAAAGCCCCAGGAGTCCGAAGAGCCTGAGACCAAGGAACCCGAGTCTCCGGAGGCCTAGGCTCCTACCGGATACCGGTGGTATTTGGATGAAATGTGAGTGGGGACTTGCGGCGCGAGTTGTAGGTCCCCACTTCGTGTTGGGAGACCTGGAACCTACACGAATAGACACCTCTCTCCTAAGGACAGTCTAATCCCTGAAAGATTAAGGGGGGATCGTCCTTGGGTTTACCCATTGGAACCATTGTCCTCATCATCGTAGCCATCTTGGTGTTCTTCGGCGTGCTCCACCGGGTACTGGATAGGATGAGGCTGTCAGACCGGGGCGCCCTTACCATCATCCTCCTCATGGCGGCAGGCACATTTGTGGATATACCCATTTCAAGAGGGGCGGTGCCCGTATCGATCAACGTGGGCGGCGCCCTTGTGCCGCTCGGAGTGGCGATCTGGCTGACAGTGACCGCTGAAGACGGGGCCGACCGGCTCCGGGCCATCCTCGCGCCCCTCGTCACCGGAGGGGTCATCTGGGGCCTCAGCAAGGTGCTCAACCCCGAGGAGCAGTTCATGACCGTACCCCCTATGATCATATTCGGCTTGGCCGCGGGGATCATCGCGGCTCTTGCAGGCCGTTCGAGGCGGGCCGCTTTCGTAGGCGGGGTCGGAGGTATTGTCGTCGCAGACATCATCCATTGGATCGAGCTCCTTAGCAGCGGGATCCCGGGAAGCGTCTCCTTCGGCGGCGCAGGCACTTTTGACGCTACGGTCATAGCCGGCATTTTGGCCGTAGGACTCGTCGAACTGGTTGGCGAGGCCAGGGAGCACGTAGTGAAGCAAGGCGTGAACGAGTCGGAAGGTGGCCCGAGGCAGGACTCGCGGGAGGGCACGAGAGAGGGGAAGGGTGACCGTGAAGACGACACGGAATAGGCGCGTAGCAGCCTTATTAATCATCGTTCTGGTTATTGGCGCGGGAACCTACGCTTACTTCAACCGGGACCTGACCGCCGCCGCCACGGGACAGGCGCCTCCGGCATCCGGCGAGCGCCGGGGGAGCTACTACACGGTGTTGGACGAAAACGGAAGGACGTTGTTCACCACCGGTCACATGCTGCACGTGGGAGACGAGTTCATAAGCGAAGAAGATACTCGCTACGAAATCACGCGTGTGGACCAAGACACCGCAACGGCAAAGGCCGTGGGACAGATGGACGCGCTTCCGCTTCTCCCAATGCTTAGCGCTCAAACCCAAACCTCAGGCGGCAAGGTGGCCATCTATCACACCCATTCATCAGAGTCATATGAGCCTTCAGACGGCAGTGACTCCCGCCCCGGTGCCGGCGGCATCCTGGAGGTAGGGGCAAGCATGGCAAGCAGCCTGGAGAGACAGGGGGTCGACTGCGTCCACAGCACCACCTCTCACGAGCCTCACGATGCAGCGGCCTACGATCGTTCACGGAGGACCGCCGTTAAGCTTCTGAAGGAACGTCCAATGGCACTCTTCGATGTGCACAGGGACGCGGGTCCGGCTGAACCCTATCTTAAAGAACTGGATGGCCGGGAAGTATCAAAGGCCATGATAGTGGTCGGGAGCACAAATCCCAAGATGAACGCCAACCTTGACTTCGCAAGGCGTCTCAAGGAGGCAGTCAACGCCGAGTATCCAGGGCTCGTAAAGGGCATTTTCATTGGAAAGGCCGACTTCAATCAAGACCTCTTCGACCGCTCGCTGCTACTTGAGATGGGCACGGAGAAGACAACGAAGGAAGCGGCAGCGGCAGGGGCGGCCCTCATCGGAAGCGTTGTGCCCAGGGTGATCGGGGCCACCACCGGAGCGCCGTCGGGTGGCGCTGTTGGAAGGTCTCTCGGATGGATACTTGGCTTGGCCGTAGCCGGCACCTTCGTGTATCTATGGGTGGCGACCGGCAGCTGGGATGAGATGCGTGCCAAGATAATGGGCTGGTTCGGGTCAGGCGGGGTCCGCATAGGAGGCCGCAGGGGCGATCCCGGCGATGGAGCGGGGTCCGGAGATCCGGACGGTTCGTCCGGCGGTTCGAGCATTTGAGCCAACACGGCGGCGCGGTAGGCCTTGGGCTCTTGGTAGGCCTACTTGCCAGGGTCGCCATGCTCAGGTCGGACTACCGGCAGTATCCAACCTACCCTCACGGATACTCAACCCACCTTTTCATGGGGATCTTCGCCGCGCTGGCGGGAGCGGTGACCATCCCCGCTCTCTTTGAGAAGGAGTGGACGGCAGTCACCTTCTTCCTCCTGGTGGCCGAGCAGTTCAGGAGTATAAGAGGTATGGAGCGCGACTCACTCAAAGCCCTGGAGGATAATGAACTGGTCCCCCGGGGCTCGGAGTACATCGAGAGCATAGCCAGGGTCTTTGAAACCCGCTACTACATCGTCATAGTCGTCGCGGCCGCTACTGCCCTTGGATTCGAAATGCAGTCGGTCTGGACGGGTTTGGTCTTCGGGGCCGTCGTCTTTATGTGGACCGTGCTCCTTACTCGCGTCGAGGTCATCGGCGAGTCGGCCATCGTGGAGGCGGCACCGGTGACAGTCAGGGGCTCCGATGTGTGGGTAGGAGACATCCATATCTTCAGCATGGGACTCAGGCAGTCGCGCGAGTTCATAAGTGAGAGAGCCATCGGCGCAATACTCACGCCAAAGAATGACGAAGGGCGTGACACCTTGGCCAATCCGGGGCAAAGGCAGGCCATGCTTCATGACGCTGCATCAATGTTGGGAGTACGGGTGGATTTGGACACCCCCGAGTTTGCCCCTCAAGCCAAGAGGGATTTGAGGACGGGCAGGGTGGCGGTGTACCTGGTCCCCATGGAGAGAGACCAGGCAGCCCTCATTGAGATGTTGCGGCGGACGCCGGTCCTGGAATCGGCCCGCGGAAGGGCGCGTTTCCTGAAGGCCGGCCATCCGGCCAAGAGAGGCTCGCGTACAGGGAGGAAGGAAGTTGGAGGTAACGATTCAGAAGGCGGTTCTGGCGGCAATCACCGATGACCCGGCCAAAGTGTCCGGTGTACCCGTTTTTGTAGCCCAGGATGACGATTCCAGGCAGAAAAAGGCCTTGTACCTGTCGCGTATCCTCCAGGCGGCGGTTCATGACCTGGGCGACGGCGTGCTCATAGTGGTGAAGCATTGAGCGGCCCGGAGAGGATAGTCATGGCCAAGACCAGGGAGAAGGCAATGCAGGAGGCCGGGCTGGACGAAGCCGATCCCGCGGTCGCATTGGGCCCTCGCGGCCTATCCGCCGGCAAAGGCAACACATTCTGCCTATGGGGGGTTGTCCCGTCGCCGCTTGCCATGAAAGTGGCCGAGAACGTGCTTGAGATCTGTGCGTTTCCCGGCCAGACAAGGCGGCGCGTCGTGATCTACGCCTGTTATGCCGGCACTCATTCGTCTGTCCTGGCGGCCTCGATCCACGTAGGGCTCCTCGACGGAGGATGCGACATTTGTGAACTGCCCTACTTTGACCAAAGGGGGCTCACCGATATGGGAGTCCCCGTCTTCATAGGGGTAGATCCCTTTGGCGCCCACGTGTACGCTTTGGGCACCGGCTGGCTGTCGGCTCCTCTGGAACACGCGGTCTGCGACCTGGTCGAGTTGGCGTGCCGGGACGTCTCTTTGTGCATCTGCGCGGTCCGGGGACTCTTGGACTTCCAGGCTAGGGTGGGCGGGTTCACTTCGCGCCGGTGCCGTCTGGTGTTTCCCGGGCGGCATCTCATCGCGTCGTCTCTCCGGCGCAAGGTGCCCCACATGAGGCGCGCGGTAAGTTGTTGCCTTGACCTCTCTTCCAGGTGGAAGGATAATGAAGGGCAGTCCAAAAGGGAGGTTGTCTGGCTCGATGGCTCGAAAGCGGGGAGGCTTGGTCCGCCGGGTTGAACCCGGAAGTCTTGCGGAGCACCTGGGTGTTGAGCCCGGTGACAGCATAGTCGCCGTAAATGGAAGAAGACTCAGAGACGAGATCGACTTCCGTTACCTGACTGCAGACCCGGATGTCACCCTGCTTATCCGGAAACGAGACGGCAGCCAAGAGGCCTACCGTATCGACAAGGACCCTGACGAGCCTCTCGGTGTTTCGTTCCAGGACCCTCTCTTCGACCATATGAAGACCTGCAAGAACAATTGTGTGTTCTGCTTCATACGCCAGATCCCCAAAGAGATGAGAAAGAGCCTTCACGTCAGAGACGACGATTACAGGATGTCTTTTCTCCACGGCAACTTCGTGAGCCTGACCAATCTCGACGCGGCCGATTGGGCGCGCATTGAGGAGCAGCGGATATCTCCGCTCCGGGTTTCGGTCCACACAACCGACCCGGAGCTCAGGCAAGTCCTCATGTCAAACCCTGAAGCCGCGAAGATAATGGACCATCTGGAGAGACTTACGCGGTTGGGGATACGGCTGCACGCCCAGTGCGTGTTGCTTAAGGGGCTGAATGACGGCGACAACCTTCTGAGAACGCTCTCGGACCTTGAGTCTTTAGGCGAAAGTATGGTTTCTGTAGGCGTTGTGCCCGCGATATATACCCGTTATCGCGCGGTGACGCCGTCACCCAGGATGGACCCGGAGTGGGCCGGCCAGGTCCTGGAGATGATAGAAACTTACGCAGACGGAGCTCTCAAGCGGAGAGGCTCATATTGGGTCTACGGCGCCGATGAGTTTTACCTCGTGTCGGGTAGGCCTTTCCCTCCTCACCCGTATTACGGTGACTTCCACCAGTATGAGAACGGGATCGGAATAGTGGCCGACTTCAGGCGGAGCCTCGAAGCAGAGGAAGAGGTACGCAGGGCATCGGGTTCTGCGACACATGCTGAAACCCGAGGCGCCGTTGCCGGTCAGATTGTCGTAGGGCCGGTGGGGCGCAGAGGAACCCGGAAAGCCCTCGCAGTTACCGGGGAGATGGCCGCCGGCGAGGTGAGGAGCGCCGTCCACAGAATGGGCGTGGACAAACAGGTCTCGGTGTGTCCCGTAAAGAACACATTCTTTGGAGACTCGGTGACGGCTGCGGGACTCCTTACCGGACAAGACATCATCTCGGCAATCCTTGAGTTCGGCAGAAAGACGGATTTGCGGGAGTACGGTGTGATCGCCGTTCCCGGCGTTGCCCTTTTCAACGGCAAGTTCCTGGACAACTGCAAACTGGCGGACATAACCCGGGCGACGGGCATCGGTGCCGTAGCGGTAGAGCCCTGCCCGGCGAGTCTGAGAGAGATAGCCACTTTGGGAGAGGAAAGTATTCCCCATGTCGGATAGATTCACTGTAGCCATCGTAGGACGCCCCAATGTGGGCAAGTCGGCCCTGTTCAACCGGATGGTCAGGGCCACGTCTTCCATCGTCCACAGCCAGAGCGGTGTGACACGGGACCGTCTGTACGGCACCGTTCAATGGCAGGGCGAGGAGTTCACCTTGTTGGACACCGGCGGGCTGGACTTCTCGTCCGACGAGGATCTGGTCAAAAACATACGCCTCCAGGTGGAACAAGCGCTGGTCGAGGCCGACGCCCTCATTTTTGTCGTAGACCTCCGGTCAGGCTTGACCCCCGAGGACATTGAGGTCGCCGAGGTGCTCAGAAAGACAAACAAGCCTCTCCTCCTTGCCGCCAACAAGGCCGACACCGGCAGTCATGACCTAAAGGCCGCGGACTTCTACGAACTTGGGTTTGAGGACGTGTATCCCGTATCTGCCGCGCACGGTCTGGGAGTCGGGGACCTATTGGACCGCCTCCTCGAGATCATGGGAGGAGACAGGTCCGAAGAGAGGGACCCGCGGCGAACAGGCGGCCCGGCGAATGCCGGGGCGAAGGCCGGAGCGGAGGCCGGAGTGAAGGTCGGAGTGGAGGCCGGGGCGGAGACCGGGGCGAAGGCCGGAGTGAAGGTCGGAGTGGAGGTCCGAGGAGACGCCAGGCGGAAGGGCGGCGATGACGGCGAGGAGTCGGAAGGGCCTTTGATAGTCGGCGCAGCCATCCGCGTCGCCATCGTGGGGAAACCCAACGTGGGAAAATCGTCGCTTGTGAACGCCCTCTTGGGAGACAAGCGGATGACTGTCTCCACGGTTCCCGGCACGACGGTAGACGCGGTAGACACTCCTTTCAGATGGGGAGACAGGGATTTCGTCCTAATCGATACGGCCGGGCTTAGAAGACCGAAAGTGATTGGAGAAAAACTGGAGGAACTGTCGGTCGGAAGGGCTCTCAGCGCCATCAAACGTTCAGACGTGGTCATATTGGTCCTCGATGGGACCCAGCGCCCCTCATCGCAGGATCGCAGGATCGCGGGATATATCCGCCGAAGCGGGAAAGCGTCGCTGATCGTAGTGAACAAGACCGACCTGGGCTTGTGGGGCGACGTCTCAAAGGAGCAATACGGAGCTGCCGCTCTCTACGAGTGCAGGCCTGTGGATTACTCGGAAGTGCTGTTCATTTCCGCCCTCACAGGGGTGGGGATAAGGAGGATCTTGCCTTGGGTCGTGAAGGTCTACGGCGAATACGGTAAGCGGATCGACACCGCCCTCCTCAACCAGGCGGTGACCGAGATCACGACCATGGCCCCGCCTCCCAAAGAAGCCCGTTTCTACTACGCTACTCAAGTAGGGCAAAACCCGCCTCATATGGTATTCTTTGTGAGAAACCCGTCCAAGGTATCAACGATGTACGAGCGATACCTGGATAGCGAGATAAGGAAGCGATTCGGCTTTCAGGGCACTCCCATCGTCATGGAGTTCAAGGAAAGGCAGAGGAAACGAAGGACATGACTCTGGAGGCAGTAAGCGTCCCGGCGGCAGTTTGCCTGGCATCGTATCTGATGGGAGCCATACCCTTTGGCTTTATTGCCGCCCGGCTCAAGGGGATCGACATCACCAAACAGGGAAGCGGCAATACCGGAGCCACAAATGTACTTAGGACACTCGGCCCTCGATACGCGGTGCCCGTGCTCCTTCTTGACGCCGGAAAGGGAGCTGCCGCCGCGTATCTGGGGATGAGGTTCCTGGGAATGGGCTCTCTAGGAGCCCTTTTGGCCGGAGCATGTGCCATCGCCGGACATAACTGGTCGCTGTTTCTGAAGTTTAGGGGCGGCAAAGGAGTGGCGACATCTGCGGGTGTGGGATTTGTTGCATTTCCCTACCTGCTCTTGGCGGCTCTGGCGGTATTCGTCACCGTCGTCTTGGCTACCCGCTACGTGTCGCTCGGAAGTCTGGTGGCGGCGTGGACGGCGCTCATATTGTCTCTGCTCTCATCATCCTACACCACGGTTCAGCGGGTCGCGGTTTTCCTACTTGTGGCCGCCATCACAGTGCAGCACCGCTCAAACATCGCGCGGCTTGCCTCGGGAACCGAGCGTAAGTTTGGCGAGAGCACGGTAATCAGGAAGGGTGAGCCCAGGTGAAGAAGGCATGCGTGATTGTCGCGGGCGCCTGGGGCACCGCTCTGGCGGTAATCCTTCTGGATAACGGGTACCGGCCTGTCCTCTGGGACAGGAATCCGGAAGCCGTACGGGCGATTAACGAAGAGAACCGTTGTCTCAAGCTGCCAGGCGTCAGCATTCCCAAGGAGTTCACGGCAACGAACGACTGGAGGGAGGCTCTCTCCGGAGCTTCGATGGTTGTCTCCGCGGCGCCCTCGACGGCCGTTTCCCAGCTGTCGGCGTCGATGGCCCATTCGGTACCAGAAGACGCGCTCTTTGTGAGCGCGACCAAAGGTTTCGACCCAGAGACTTTGAGAAGGCCTACTCAGATCTGGCTTGACGCCAACCCCTCTTTGTCGGACAGGCTGGTGGCCCTTTCGGGGCCGAATTTCGCCGTGGAAATAGCCAACAGGCTTCCCGCGGCGACCACAGTGGCTTCGGCCTCGACCGTGGCGGCTCTTGGGGCTCAGACGGCCTTCATGACGCCTTACTTGCGTGTATATACCTCCGAGGACGTAGCGGGAGTGGAGCTGGGCGGGGCGCTCAAGAACATCATAGCCATCGCGTGCGGCATGGTAGAGGGCATGGGTCTAGGGTACAACGCCCAGGCCGCCATCATTTCCAGGGGTATCGCGGAGCTCACCCGCCTGGGTGTGGCCTTAGGCGCTTACCCACTGACGTTTGCCGGGCTTTCGGGCGTCGGAGACTTGGTGCTCACCTCAACCGGGCACCTATCCCGAAACCGCCAAGCCGGGATCGCCGTCGGGAAGGGCGAGCCCATCCGGTCGTTTATTGAGCGGACAGGCTATACGGTTGAGGGGCTTACCACTGTAAGAAGTGCCGTGACTCTTGCCGGACGCCTGGGTATCTCCATGCCCATCTCCGAGATCGTCTACCGTGTCCTCTATGAGGACCTGCCGGTTCGACAAGCCCTGTCCGCCGTCATGAGCCGCCAGAAGAGGTCCGAGAGGGAGTTCTAGATCATCTTCCGCTAACCCGCCGCCCGGCAGGACGCCTTCTTGTCATAGTCCGGTCAATCACGGCCTGATTCTCCACGGGTTCTAACCCGCTTGCCTACCCTCATAATGATAGAAGTAACTTGTTACCTCAACTTCATTTCGCTGTGGGTCAAGTCATAGGGCAGCTTGGCATATAGATTACCGTCAAGGTGCTATAGGAGGGAGAGTCCAGGTGGAGAAGTTCGATATCTTCATGGATATCGCCCGGCGCACAAACGGCGATATCTACATTGGCGTAGT